>NZ_JBWKKF010000012.1:0-295724 GCF_056431745.1 Amycolatopsis sp. NPDC045836
ATCAGGCGAGCACGGGCCGCGACCAGCGTGCACGCGTCCTCCAGCGACAGCACCCCGGCCACGTGCGCCGCGGCGATCTCCCCGATCGAATGCCCGGCGAGCCGGTCGGCCCGCAGTCCCAGGTGCGTAGCCAGCCGGTACAACGCCACCTCGATGGCGAACAACGCGGGCTGCGCCCAGCCGGTCTGCTGCAGCAACTCGGTGTCGGACCCCCAGATCACCTCACGCAGCGGGCGGTCCAGTTCCACGTCGAGGTGGGCGGCCACCGCGTCGAAGGCGTCGGCGAACACCTCGAACCGGTCGTACAGCTCCCGGCCCATGCCGAGCCGCTGCGAACCCTGCCCGGCGAACAGGAACGCGGTCCGCCCCTCGCCCCGGCGCACCGAACCACGGGCGCCCTCGGTCACGTCCCCGCCGCCGACCAGCAGCACCGAGCGGTGCGCGAAGGCCGAACGGGTGGTGGCCAGCGAGTACGCGATGTCCACGGTGCCCAGTTCGGGGTGCTCGGCGGCGAAGGCGCGCACGCGCTCGGCCTGCGCCGCCAGCGCGTCCTTGGTGCGCCCGGAAACCAGCCACGGCACCACGGTCGGTGTGATCGCGGCCGGGGTCACGGCGGGATCGGCCGCCGGGGCCTGCTCCAGCACCACGTGCGCGTTGGTCCCGCTGACGCCGAAGGCCGAAACCCCGGCCCGGCGCGGGCGCCGCACCTCCGGCCACGGCCGCGCCTCGTCGAGCAGCGACACCGCGCCCGCGGTCCAGTCCACATGGGACGAAGGCGCGTCCACGTGCAGCGTCTTCGGCAGCACCCCGTGCCGCATCGCCATGACCATCTTGATCACGCCGGCCACCCCGGCGGCGGCCTGCGCGTGCCCGATGTTCGACTTGATCGACCCCAGCCACAGCGGCTCGGCGCGGTCGGACCCGAAGGTGCCGAGCAGCGCCTGCGCCTCGATCGGGTCACCCAGCGTGGTGCCGGTGCCGTGGGCCTCGACCGCGTCGATCTCGGCCGTGGTCACCCCGGCGTCGGCCAGCGCCTGCCGGATCACCCGCTGCTGCGACGGGCCGTTGGGTGCGGTGAGGCCGTTGGAGGCACCGTCGGAGTTGACCGCCGAGCCCTTGAGCACCCCCCAGACCCGGTGGCCGTTGGCGATGGCGTCGGACAGCCGTTCCAGCACCAGCATCCCGGCGCCCTCGGCCCAGGCCGTGCCGTCGGCCGCCTCGGCGAAGGCCTTGCAGCGGCCGTCGGCGGCCAGCCCGCCCTGCGTGGTGAACTCGATGAACGAATCGGGGCTGGCCATCACCGAAACCCCACCGGCCAGCGCCAGCCCGCACTCCCCGGCCCGCAGCGCCCGGGTGGCCCAGTGCATGGCCACCAGCGAGGAGGAGCACGCCGTGTCGACGGTGACCGCCGGGCCCTCCAGCCCGAGGTTGTAGGCCAGCCGCCCGGACATCACGCTGGCGGTGTTGCCGGTCGCCACGTAACCCTGCACGTCGGCCGAGGCCCGGCGCAGCACGCTCGGGTAGTCCTGGCCGTTGGTGCCGACAAAAACGCCGGTCTGGCTGCCCCGCAGCTTCGCCGGGTCGATCCCGGCGCGCTCCAGCGCCTCCCACGCGGTTTCCAGCACCAGCCGCTGCTGCGGGTCCATCGCCAGCGCCTCACGCGGGCTGATGCCGAAGAAGGCGGCGTCGAAGTCGGCGACCCCGCTGAGGAAACCGGCCTCGCGGGTGGCCGAAGCCCCCTTGGCGAGCATGCCGAGGTCCCAGCCGCGGTCGTCGGGGAACGCGCTGACCCCGTCGCGGCCCTCGGCCAGCAGCTCCCACAGCTCCTCCGGCGAGGTGACCCCGCCGGGGAAGCGGCAGCCGATGCCGACGATCGCGATCGGGTCGTCGGCGACCGGGGTGGTCACCACCGCGGCGGGTGCCGGGACGGTGGCGGTGCCGAGCAGTTCACCCAGCAGGAACTCGGCCAGCGCCCGCGGGGTCGGGTAGTCGTAGATCAGCGACGCGGGCAGGGTGAGCCCGGTCGCGGCGGCCAGCCCGTTGCGCAGTTCCAGCGTGGTCAGCGAGTCGAAACCGAGATCGCTGAACGCCCGGTCCGGCTCGACCTCGCTCGCGTCGGCGTGCCCGAGCACCGCGGCGACCTGGGTGCGCAGCATTTCCAGCACCCGGCGGGACCGCTCGGCCTCGCCCAGCGCGGCCAGTTCGTGCCCGGCAGGCGGCTGCTCGGTGTCCGCGCCGCCGACCTCACGCAGCCGCCGCACCTCGGGCAGGTCCGCGGCGAACGGCGCCGGGCGCAGCGCGGTCAGCGCCGGGTAGTAGCGGGTCCAGTCGATGTCGGCGACCACCAGCGTGGTCCGGTCGTGCTCGATCGCCTGCTTCAACGCGGAGATCGCCAGCTCGGGTGCCATCGGGCTGAGGCCGCCGCGCTTGAGCCGGTTCGCCACCGCGTCGGCCGAATCGGCGACCATGCCGCCTTCGGCCCACGGGCCCCAGGCGATCGAGGTCGCCACCAGGCCGTGGGCCCGGCGGTGCTCGGCGAGCGCGTCGAGGTAGGCGTTCGCGGCGGCGTAGTTGCCCTGCCCGGCCGCGCCGATCACGCCCGCGGTCGAGGAGTACAGCACGAACGCCGACAGGTTCCCGGTCAGCTCGTGCAGGTTCTTCGCGGCGATCGCCTTGGACCGCATGACGGCTTCGAACGACTCCGGGGTCAGCGCGTCGACGAGCCCGTCTTCGACCACCCCGGCGGTGTGGACCACCGCGGTGACCGGGTGCTCGGCGAGCACGGCGGCCAGCGCGTCGCGGTCCGCCACATCGCAGGCCCTGATGGTGATGCGCTCGTCCGCGAGATCGGCCGCACCGGGTGCGTCCGGGCCGCGGCGGCTGAGCACGAGCACGTGCTCGGCGCCGTTGTCCAGCAGCCAGCGGGTGAGGTGCCTGCCGAGGCCACCGGTGCCGCCGGTGACCAGCACCGTGCCGGACGGCTCGAACACGCGGCGGGGCTCGGGTCCGGCCGGCCGGTGGACCAGGCGGCGGGCGTAGACCCCGGACGGCCGCACGGCCACCTGGTCCTCGTCGCCGGCCAGCACCCCCGGCAGCCGCCGCAGCGTGGCGCGGTCCAGTTCGGCGGGCAGGTCGAGCAGCCCGCCCCAGCGGTCCGGGTGCTCCAGCGCGACCACCCGGCCGAAGCCCCAGACCGCGGCCTGCTCGGGCTCGGTCAGCGGTTCGGACCGGCCCACCGACACCGCGCCGGTGGTGGCGCACCACAGCGGCGCGTCGATGCCGGTGTCCCCCAGCGCCTGGACCGCGGCCGTGGTGGTGCGCAGGTCGAGCAGGGCCAGCACCCCGCCGAGGCGGGTGCCGGGCAGGCCGAGGCCACGCAGGCGCCCGGCCAGTTCGGCGCGGTCGTGCCCGGGTACCTCGACCAGCGTGGTTTCCACGCCGAGCGCGTCGGCGAGCGCGGTGACCCGTTCGTCGGCCACCGGCGCGAGCACCAGCCACGGCCCGGTCAGCGGCTTGGCCCCGGCCTCCACCGGCTTCCAGGTCACCGCGTAGCACCAGCCGTCCACAGTGGACAACTGCTGCCGTCGGCGCCGCCAGGTGGACAGCGCGGGCACCATCGCGGTGACCGTCTCGCCGTCGAGGTCCAGGGTTTCGGCGAGCGAAGCCACGTCGGCGCGTTCGACGGCGGACCAGAACTCGGCGTCCACCGGACCGGCGGCGTCCACCGCGGCGGGAGCGCTGGTCTCCGGCCAGAACCGCTGGTGCTGGAACGGGTACGTCGGCAGCTCGATCGGCCGCCCGCCGGTCCTGGCGAAGAACGCCGCCCAGTCGACCCGCACGCCGTGGACGTGCAGGCCGGTCAGCGCCCCGAGCAGCGCGGTGACCTCGGACCGGTCGCGGCGCAGGGCGGGCAGCAGCAACGCGTCCTCGTCCAGGCTCTCGCGGGCCATGCCGGAAAGCACACCGTCGGGGCCGAGTTCGAGGAAGTTCCGCACGCCCTCGCCCGCCAGCCACGCGATGCTGTCGGCGAACCGGACGGTGTCACGCACGTGGCCGACCCAGTGGTCCACCGAGGTCACGTCCCCCCGCACGGGGATGCGGGCTTCGTGGAAGGTCAGGCCCTCGATGGCGGTGCGGAAGTCGTCCAGCATCGGGTCCATCAGCGGCGAGTGGAACGCGTGGGACACGGTGAGCCGCTTGGTCTTGCGCCCCGGGAACTGGGCCACGACCGCTTCGACGGCGTCCTCGGCACCCGAGAGCACGAGGGAGTCCGGGCCGTTGACGGCCGCGATCGACACGCCCTCGGTCAGCTGGACCTCGTCCTCGGCGGCCTCGATCGCCACCATGGCCCCACCGGCCGGCAGCGCCTGCATCAACCGGCCACGCGCGGCGACCAGCTTCGCGGCGTCCTCCAGGGAGAACACCCCCGCGACGTGGGCCGCGGCGATTTCACCGATCGAATGCCCGGCCAGGTAGTCCGGCTTCAGGCCCCACGACTCGGCCAGCCGGAACAACGCCACTTCGAGCGCGAACAACGCGGGCTGGGTGTAACCGGTCTCGTCGAGCGCCGCGGCGTCTTCCCACATCACCTCGCGCAGCGGCCGGTCCAGTTCGGCGTCGAAGTGCGCGCACACGGCGTCGAGCGCGTCGGCGAAGACCTCGAACCGGTCGTACAGCTCGCGGCCCATGCCGAGGCGCTGCGAGCCCTGACCGGTGAACAGGAAGGCGAGCCTGCCGCGGACGGCGGTGCCGCGCACCAGCCCGGCACCCGGCTGCCCGTCACGCAGGGCGGTCAGCCCGCGCACCAGCTCCCCGGTGTCGGCGGCCACCACGGCCGCGCGGTGCTCGAAGGTGGACCGCGTGGTCGCCAGCGCGGCCGCCACGTCGGTCAGGTGCTTCTCCGGCGAGGCGGACAAGGTGGACAGCAGCCGCCCGGCCACCGCCCGCAGCGCGTCCTCGGTGCGGGCCGAGACCAGCACCGGCATCGGCCCGGACTCGGTGACCACGGCCGGGCTCTCGACCGGTTCGGCCTGCTCGGCCTGCTCCAGGATGGCGTGCACGTTCGTGCCGCTGAGCCCGAACGAGGACACCCCGGCCCGGCGCGGGCGGCCGGTCTCCGGCCACGGCGTCGTGTCGGTGAGCAGCTCGATCGCGCCGGACTCCCAGTCCACGTGCGACGAGGGCCGGTCCACGTGCAGGGTCTTGGGCAGCACCCCGTGCCGCAGCGCCAGCACCATCTTGATCACGCTGGCCACGCCCGAGGCCATCTGCGTGTGGCCGATGTTCGACTTGACCGAACCGAGCAGCAGCCGCCTGCCGGTGGCCTGCCCGTAGGTGGCCAGCAGCGCCTGCGCCTCGATCGGGTCACCCAGCGCGGTGCCGGTGCCGTGCCCGTCGACCGCGTCCACCTCGGCCGGGTCGAGTTCGGCGTTGGCCAGCGCCTGCCGGATCACCCGCTGCTGCGCGGGGCCGTTGGGTGCGGTGAGCCCGTTCGACGCGCCGTCCTGGTTCATCGCGGACCCGCGCACCACGGCGAGCACTTCGTGCCCGTTGCGCCGGGCGTCGGACAGCCGCTCCAGCAGCACCAGGCCGACGCCTTCGGCCAGCGTCATGCCGTCGGCGGCGTCGGAGTAGGCCTTGCACCGGCCGTCCCGCGCGAGCGCCCGCTGGCGGCTGAAGCCGACGAACGCGCCCGGCGTGGCCATCACGCTGACCCCACCGGCCAGCGCGAGCGAGCTTTCCCCGCCCCGCAGCGACTGGCAGGCCAGGTGCATCGCGACCAGCGAGGAGGAGCAGGCGGTGTCGATGGTGACCGCGGGACCCTCCAGCCCGAACAGGTAGGACACCCGGCCGGAGAGCACGCTGGACAGCGTGCCGGTGATCATGTGCCCCTCGGACGCGCCCGCCGCGTCCGTGCCGCCGGTCGAGTAGTCCTGGTAGCTGGCGCCGATGAAGGCACCGGTCAGGCTGCCGCGCAGGGACACCGGGTCGATCCCGGCCCGCTCGATCGCCTCCCAGGCGGTTTCCAGCAGCAGCCGCTGCTGCGGATCCATCGCCAGCGCCTCACGCGGGCTGATGCCGAAGAAACCGGGGTCGAAGTCCGCCACGTCGTGCAGGAAGCCGCCCTGCACCGAGTAGGTGCCGCCTGGGCGGTCCGGATCCGGGTCGAACAGGGCGCCGGCGTCCCAGCCGCGGTCGGCCGGGAACCCGGAGATGGCGTCGACCCCGCCGAGCACCAGCTCCCAGAGGTCCTCCGGCGAGCTGACCCCGCCGGGGTAGCGGCAGGCCATGCCGACGATGGCGATCGGCTCGCCGTCGGCGGCGGAGGCCACCACCGGGGTGTCGGCGCGGCCCGGCCCGCCCTCGATCTGGCCGAGCAGGAACTCCACCAGCGCGAGCGGGTTCGGGTGGTCGAAGACCATCGTGGTGGGCAGGGTGAGCCCGGTCGCCGCGGCGAGCCGGTTGCGCAGGTCGACCGCGGTGATCGAGTCGAAGCCGAGCTCGCGGAACGCCCGGTGCTCGGACAGTTCGGCCGGTGAGGAGTGCCCGAGCACGGTGGCCACCTGCGTGCGCACCAGGTCGAGCAGCACCCGCTCCTGCTCGGCGGCGGGCAGCGAGCGCAACCGGCTGGCGAAGCCGCCGTCGTCCTTCGGGGTGGTGCTCGCGGCTTCCTCGGCCAGCTGCCGGACCTCGGGGATTTCATCGAACAGCGTGGTCGGGCGGGTGGCGGTGAACACCGGGTGGTAGCGGGTCCAGTCGACGTCGGCGATCGCCACGTCGGTGTCGTTCCCGTCGAGCGCGCGGCCCAGCGCGGACAGCGCCGGCCTGGCCTTCATGAACACCAGGCCGCTGCGGCGGATCTGCTCCGGGTCGACGCGGCCGAGGCCGAGGTCGTCGGCCCAGATGCCCCAGGACACCGCGGTCGCGGGCAGGCCGCGGCCACGCCGGTTCTCCGCGAGCGCGTTGAGGTAGGCGTTGGCGGCGACGTACGCGCCGTGCCTGCCGCTGCCCCACATGCCGGAGATCGACGAGAACATCACGAACGAGTCGAGTTCCTCGTCGATCAGCGCGTCCAGGTGCTCGGCCCCGCGGACCTTGGCGCCGACCACCTGGCCGAAGGCGTCCGGGGTGGACTCGGCGAGGGTGTGCAGGCCGATCACCGCGGCGGTGTGGATGACGTTGCGGATCCGGTGGCCGCCGGCCCGCAGGCCGTCGAGCATGGCCGCCACGGCGTCGCGGTCGGAGATGTCGCAGGACACCGCCGACGCGTCGGAGCCCAGTTCCCGCAGGGCTTCCACCAGTTCGGGTGCCCCGGGTGCGCCGATGCCGCGGCGGCTGATCAGCACGATCCGCTCGGCGCCCTGGTGGGCCAGCCAGTGCGCGACGTGCGGGCCGAGCGTGCCGGTGCCGCCGGTGATCAGCGTGGTGCCCCGCGGCTGCCACCCGCGGGCGCGGTCCGGCCGGGCCGGCGCCCGGACGATCCGGCGGGCCAGCGTGCCGGAGGCGCGGACGGCGAACTGGTCCTCGCCGTCCGGGTCGGCCAGCACCGCGGCCAGGCGCTGCCCGGCCCGCGGGTCCAGCTTCTCCGGCAGGTCGACCACACCGCCCCAGCGCTGCGGGTGCTCCAGTGCGACGGTCCAGCCGACGCCCATCACCTGCGCCTGCACCGGATTGGCCAGCTTGTCCGACCGGCCGGTGGACACCGCGCCCCGGGTCAGGAACCACAATGGAGCTTCACAGTTCTGCACCAGCTTCACGCTGAGCTCGAGCCCCCGGGCCAGCGCGGGTTCGGTCTCGCTCGGCTCCTCGGCCATGGCCAGCACGGACACCACACCGGTTACCCCGTCGGTGTCCAAAGTGGAGCCGTCGTAGACGACCCGCCGCACGTCGGCGCCGTGCTCGGTCAACGCCGTGAAAACGTCCTCGTCGTCGACGCCGTCGGCGGTGACCAGCAGCCAGGTGCCGGACAAGGTGCCCTGACCACCGCTCAACGGCTTCCAGCTGACCCGGTACCGCCACGAATCCGCGGTGGACTGCTCGCGCTGCTGCTGGCGCCACGAGTTCAACGCGGGCAGCACCGCCGCCAGCGACTCCTCGTCCACGTGCAGGCTGGAGGTGAGCGTCGCCAGGTCGGCGCGCTCGACGGCGGCCCAGAACGCGGTGTCCACCGGGTCGGCCCCGGCGGGCTGCTCGGGCAGCTGTGCCCCACCGGGGCCGCCGACCCAGTACCGCTCGTGCTGGAAGGCGTAGGTGGGCAGGTCCACCCGGCGCGCACCGGTGCCCTCGAAGGCAGCCGCCCAGTCGACGGCCACCCCGCGCACGAACACCTCGGCGGCCGAGGTCAGCAGCCGCTCCAGGCCACCGAGGTCGCGCCGCAGCGTACCGGCCACCACGCCCCGTGCCCCGGCGTCGGCGAGCGTGTCCTCCACGCCGACGGTGAGCACCGGGTGCGAGCTGACCTCGATGAACGCCTGGTGCCCGGCGATCACCAGGTCGCGGAGGGCACCGGCCAGCCGCACCGGCTGACGCAGGTTCCGGTACCAGTAGTCGGCGGTCAGCTCCGGACCGTCGACCCATTCGCCGGTGACCGTGGACAGGAACGGGATCCGCGGGCGCCGCGGGTCCAGCCCGTGCAGGTCGCGCCGGATCTCGTCGTGGAGGTCTTCGACGTGCGCGGAGTGCGAGGCGTAGTCCACCGCGATCCGGCGCACGCGCACGCCTTCCGCGGCCAGGGTTTCCAGCAGTTCGTCCAGCGCCTCGGGGTCACCGGAGACGGCGACCGTGCGCGGGCCGTTCTCGGCGGCCAGCGACAACCGCCCGTTCCAGGCGGTCAGCCGCGCTTCGACCTCGGCGGCGGGCAGCGCGACCGACGCGATGCCCCCGCGTCCGGCCAGTTCACGGGCGATCGCCTGGCTGCGCAGGGCGACCACCTTCGCGGCGTCCTCCAGCGACAGCGCCCCGGAAACGCAGGCGGCGGCGATCTCACCCTGCGAGTGCCCGACGACGGCGTCCGGGACCACGCCGTGGGAACGCCACACCTCGGCCAGCGAAACCATCACCGCGAACGACGCCGGCTGGACCACGTCGACGCGGTCCAGCGGAGGTGCGCCCTCGGCCCCACGCAGCACGTCGAGCAGCGACCAGTCCAGGTAGGGGGCGAGCGCGGCGGCGCATTCGGCGATCCGCGCGGCGAACACCGGCGACTCGTCGATCAGCTGCGCGCCCATGCCCGCCCACTGGGCCCCCTGCCCGGGGAACACGAAGGTGAGCCCGCCGTCGAGGTCGGCCACCCCCCGCACCTCGGCCGCGCCGATCCGCACCAGGCGGTGTTCGAACTTCGACCGCGTGGTGGCCAGCGAGAACCCGACGTCGACCGGCCGCAGGCCCTCGACCGCGGGCAGCAGGTTGGCGAGCTGCGCCTCCAGCGCGGCCTCGCTGCGGGCCGAGAGCACCCACGGCACCACCTCGCCCGGCTGCTCGATGACCACCGGCGCGGGCGTCACCGAGACCGGCGGTGCCTCTTCGAGAATGGTGTGCGCGTTGGTGCCGCTGATGCCGAACGAGGAGATCGCGCAGCGGCGCGGGCGCCCGCCGGCCGCCCATTCGGTGCGCTCGTGCAGCAGCGACAGCGCGCCGGAGCTCCAGTCCACGTGGGACGAAGGCGTACCGGCGTGCAGGGTCCGCGGCAGCACGCCGTTGCGCAGCGCCATCACCATCTTGATCACGCTGGCCACACCGGCCGCGGACTGCGCGTGCCCGATGTTCGACTTGACCGAGCCGAGCCGCAGCGGCCGCCCGGGGTCGCGGTCGCGGCCGTAGGTGGCCAGCAGCGCCTGCGCCTCGATCGGGTCACCCAGCGCGGTGCCGGTGCCGTGCGCGTCGATGGCGTCCACATCGGACGGCCGCACCCCGGCGTTCGCCAGCGCCTGCATGATCACGCGCTGCTGCGAGGGACCGTTGGGCGCGGAAAGGCCGTTCGACGCCCCGTCCTGGTTGACCGCGCTGCCGCGCACCACGGCGAGGACCGGGTGGCCGTTGCGCTCGGCGTCGGACAGCTTCTCCACCAGCAGCACGCCGATGCCCTCGGACAGGGTCATGCCGTCGGCGGAGTCGGAGAACGCCTTGCAGCGGCCGTCCTGCGCGAGCGCGCGCTGGCGGCTGAACGCGATCAGCGGCTTGGGGTTGGGCATCACCGTGGCACCGGCGGCCAGCGCCAGCGTGCTTTCGCCACTGCGCAGCGACTGGCAGGCCAGGTGCAGTGCGACCAGCGACGAGGAGCACGCGGTGTCCACGGTGACCGCCGGGCCTTCGAGGCCGAAGACGTAGGAAACGCGGCCGGAGAGCACGCTCGGGCTGCTGCCGGTCACCGCGTACCCCTCGGAACCACCAGCAGCGCCTTCCCCCATGGCGCCGTACTCGGAGTAGCTGGACCCGATGAACGCCCCGGTCCGGGTGCCGCGCAGCGAAGCCGGGTCGATGCCCGCGCGTTCGATGGCCTCCCAGGTGGTTTCCAGCAGCAGCCGCTGCTGCGGGTCCATGCCGACGGCTTCACGCGGTGAGATGCCGAAGAAGGCCGGGTCGAAGTCACCCGCGGTGTGCAGGTAACCGCCCGCGGTCGAGTAGGTGGTGCCCGGGTGGTCGGGGTCCGGGTCGTAGAGCACGGCCATGTCGAAGCCGCGGTCGCCGGGGAACTCGGTGATCGCGTCGGTGCCCTCGGCGATCAGCTGCCAGAACTCCTCCGGCGTGTTCGCCCCGCCGGGGAAGCGGCAGGCCATGCCGATGATGGCGATCGGCTCGTCGGTGGCCCCGCCGTTGTTCGCCTGCCACACCACGGCGTCCGCGGTCGAGCCGAGCAGTTCGTCGTGCAGGTGGTCGGCCAGCACCTTCGGCGTCGGGTAGTCGAAGATCAGCGTCGCGGGCAGCGTCAGGCCGGTCGCGCCGCCGAGCCGCTGGCGCAGTTCGACCGCGGTCAGCGAGTCGAAACCGATCTCCTGGAACGCCCGCTGCTCGCCGACCTCCTCGGCGGAGCTGTGCCCGAGCACCGCGGCGGCCTCGGCCCGCACCAGCGCGACCAGGCGGCGGCGCTGCTCGGCTTCGGTCAGCTCACGCAGTTCCGCGGCGAAGCCGGACGACGCGCCCGCCTGCTGCTGCTCGGCTTCGGCCAGCGCCTTGACCTCGGGCAGCTCGCTGAGCAGGGCGCTCGGGCGGCGCGAGGTGAACAGCGGGTGGTAGCGGTCCCAGCTGACGTCGGCCACGGTCACCGTCACGTCGCCCTGCACCACCGCGCGGTGCAGTTCGGTGATCGCCGGGGCGGCGTCGAGGAACGCCAGGCCCTGGCGCAGCAGGCTGCCCGACATCTCCTCGTGGGTGGCCATGCCGACCTCGGCCCACGGCCCCCAGGCGATCGAGGTCGCGGTCCGGCCGCGGGCCCGGCGGCGCTCGGCCAGCGCGTCGAGGTAGGCGTTCGCGGCGGCGTAGGCGCTCTGGCCGCCGCTGCCCCACACCCCGGCGATGGAGCCGAACAACACGAAGAGGTCCAGTTCGCGGTCACCGAGCAGGTCGTCGAGGTTCCGCGCGCCGAGCACCTTCGCGGACATGACGTCGGCGAACTCCGGCAGCCCGGTCAGCTCCAGCGGTGCGGACTGCCCGACGCCCGCGGTGTGCACCACCCCGGTCAGCGGCAACGCGGGCGGGATGGCGTCGAGCACGGCGGCCAGCGCGTCGCGGTCGGCGACGTCGCAGGCGACGATCTCCACCCCGGCACCCAGCGCGGTCAGCTCGGCACGCAGTTCGGCCGCGCCGGGGGCGTCCGCGCCGCGGCGGTTGGTGAGCACCAGGTGCTCCGCGCCCCGGCCGGCCAGCCAGCGCGCCACGGCGGCACCGAGGCCACCGGTTCCGCCGGTGACCAGCACGGTGCCACCCGCGGTGAACTCCGCCGCGGCGGGCAGCACGTCCACCGGCCGGTGCGCCAGGCGGCGGCCCAGCACCCCGGTGGCCCGGATCGCGGTCTGGTCCTCGTCGCCGGTGAGCACCCCGAGCAGCCGCCGCAACACGCCGGCGTCGACCTCCTCGGGCAGGTCGACCAGGCCACCCCAGCGCTGGGCGTACTCCAGCGCGGCCACCCGGCCGAAGCCCCAGACGGCGGCCTGCGGCGGTGAAGCCACCTCGTCGCCTTGGCCGGTGCTCACCGCCCCGCGGGTCAGCGTCCACAGTGGAGCGTCGAGGGTGCGCAGCACCGAGATGGTCAGCGCGAGCCCGGTGGACAGCACCGGGTGCGGTTCGTAGGGCCGGTCGTCCAGCGCCAGCAGCGAAACCACGCCCGCGACCGCACCGAGGCCGGTCAGCCGTTCGGTGATCGGGCCCTGCTCGGCGCACGCGGCGTCCAGCTCGAGCTGCCTGGCCTCGGCGCCGTGCGCGGCCAGCAGTTCGCGGACCTGCCCGGCCAGTTCGGTGTCCGCTTCGCCGGTCAGCACCAGCCACTGGCCGCTGAGCACCGGGGTGGCCCCGGTCCGCAGCGGGGTCCACTTGATCTGGTAGCGCCACGAGTCCAGCAGCGACTTCTGCTGGTTGCTCTGCCGCCACGAGGACAACGCGGGAAGCAGCGCGTCGAGCGAGGACTGCTGCTGCTCACCCAGGTGCAGCAGGGCGGCCAGCTCGTTCGCGTCGCCGCGTTCGATCGCCGCCCACAGCCGCTCGTCGCCGGGGTCACCGGGGCCACCGCCGAAACCGGCGGGTGGTTCGGGCGCCTGCGGCCAGTAGTACGAGTGCTGGAAGGCGTAGGTCGGCAGGTCCACCCGCCGCACCCCGCGGCCCTCGAAGAAGCTCGGCCAGCCGACCGGCACACCGTGCAGGTGCAGCCGGGTCAGCGCGGTCACGCACGTGGCTTCCTCACCACGACCGGCGCGCTGGACGGCGACCACGGTGCCGTCGTCCTCGCCGAGCACCTCCTGCACCATCGGCGAAAGCGCGGCGTCCGGGCCCAGCTCGACGAACGTCCGCACGCCGGAGTCGTGCAGCGTGCGCACGCCGTCGGCGAACCGGACGGCCTCGCGGACGTGCCGCACCCAGTAGTCGGGGGACGACAGCGCGTCGGTGTCGAAGTGCCCGGTCAGGTTGGCCACCACGGGGATCTTGGGCGCGGCGAACGCCAGCCCGGCCACGACCTGCCCGAACTCGGCCAGCATGGCGTCCATGTGCGGCGAGTGGAACGCGTGCGACACGCTCAGCCGCTTCGTCTTGCGCCCCGCGAACCGCGCGACGATCGCCTCGACGGCATCCTCGTCACCGGAGAGCACCACGGAACCCGGACTGTTGATCGCCGCGATCGACACACCCTCGGTCAGGGTGATCTCGTCCTCGGTCGCCTGGACGGCCACCATCGCCCCACCCGTGGGCAGCGCCTGCATCAACCGGCCGCGCGCGGCGACCAGCTTGGCCGCGTCGTCCAGGGTGAGCACCTCGGCTACGTGGGCGGCGGTGATCTCCCCGATCGAATGCCCACCCAGGAAGTGGACCTTCACGCCCCACGAGCGGATGAGCCGGAACAACGCCACTTCGACGGCGAAGATCGCGGGCTGCGCCCAGCCGGTCTGGTCCAGCAGGCCGGTCTCGTCATCCCACATGACCTCGCGCAGCGGAAGGTCCAGGTGCGCGTCGAGCGCGTCGGCCACCTCGTCGAAGGCTTCGGCGAACACCGGGAACCGCTGGTACAGCTCACGGCCCATTCCGGCGCGCTGACTGCCCTGCCCGGTGAACAGCATGGCGATCTTGCCCGGACCGGCCTCACCGGTGAGCACCCCGGCGTCCGGGGTGTCGGCGGCCAGCGCGGCGAGCGAACGCAGCAGCGCGTCGCGGTCCTCACCGACCACGGCGGCGCGGTACTCGAAGGCCGACCGCGTGGTCGCCAGCGAATACGCCACGTCAGCCGGTTCCAGTTCCGGCTTGGCGTCCGCAAAGGACAGCAACCGGGCGGCCTGCGCGCGGACGGCGTCGCGGGTCTTGCCCGAGAGCACCCACGGCACCACGCCGTCCGGCGACGGCCGCTGCTCGACCACCACCGGGGCCGGCTGCTCGATGATCACGTGCGCGTTGGTGCCGCTGATGCCGAACGACGAGATGCCCGCACGCCACGGACGGCCCACCTCGGCCAGTTCCTTCGGCTCGGTGAGCAGTTCGATGTCCCCGGCCGCCCAGTCCACGTGGGACGACGGCTGGTCGATGTGCAGGGTCTTCGGCACCACGCCCGCGCGCAGCGCCAGCACCATCTTGATCACCCCGGCCACCCCGGCCGCGGCCTGCGTGTGGCCCAGGTTCGACTTGATCGAGCCGAGCAGCAGCGGCCGCTCGCGGTGTTGCCCATAGGTGGCCAGCAGCGCCTGCGCCTCGATCGGGTCACCCAGCGAGGTCCCGGTGCCGTGCGCCTCCACCGCGTCCACGTCGGCGGTGGTCAGCCCGGCCGAGGCCAGCGCCTGCTGGATCACCCGCTGCTGCGACGGCCCGTTCGGCGCCATCAGGCCGTTGGACGCGCCGTCGGAGTTGATCGCCGAGCCCTTGACCACGGCGAGCACCTCGTGCCCGTGGCGCCGGGCGTCGGACAGCCGCTCCAGCACCAGCACCCCGACGCCTTCGGCCCAGCCGACCCCGTCGGCGGAATCGGCGAACGCCTTGCACCGGCCGTCGGGGGACAGCCCGCGCTGCCGGGAGAACTCGATCAGCGCGATCGGGGTGGACATCACCGTGACCCCGCCGGCCAGGGCGAGCGAGCACTCGCCGTTGCGCAGCGCCTGCGCGGCCAGGTGCAGGGTGACCAGCGAGGACGAGCACGCCGTGTCGACGGTGACCGCCGGGCCCTCCAGGCCCAGGGTGTAGGCGACCCGGCCGGAGACGATGCTCGGTGAGGTGCCGCTGCCCTGGTAGCCCTCGGACGCGCCCCCGCCCATGGCGCCGCCGTAGTCGTTGTACATCACCCCGGCGAACACACCGGTCTGGCTGCCACGCAGGGACACCGGGTCGATCCCGGCCCGCTCGACGGCCTCCCACGACACCTCCAGCAGCAGCCGCTGCTGCGAGTCGGTGGCGACGGCCTCACGCGGGCTCATGCCGAAGAACCCGGCGTCGAACTCGCCCGCGTCGTGCAGGAAGCCGCCGGACCGGGTGTAGGAGGTGCCCGGGTGGTCGGGGTCCGGGTGGTACAGCTTCTCCAGGTCCCAGCCGCGGTCGGCGGGGAAGCCGGAGACGGCGTCCTGCCCGTCGAGCACCAGCTGCCACAGCTGCTCCGGGCTGCCGACCCCGCCGGGGTAGCGGCAGCCCATGCCGACGATGACGATCGGGTCGTCGCCGGTCCTGGTCACCGGGCGGGCCTGCGCCGGGAGCACCGCATCGGCTTCGAACAGCTCCCCGGCCAGGTAGCCGGCCAGCACGTTCGGCGTCGGGTGGTCGAAGACCATGGTGGCGGGCAGGCGCAGGCCGGTGACCGCGGTCAGCCGGTTGCGCAGTTCCACCGAGGTGAGCGAGTCGAAGCCGAGGTCCTTGAACTGGCGGTCGGGCTCGACCTGGCCGCCGTCGGCGTGGCCCAGCACGGCGGCCACCTGGTCGCGGATGAGCTCCAGCAGCACGTCGCGGCGCTCGTCCCCGTCCAGCCCGGACAGCCGCCGCACCAGCGTGTCGGCGACGGCCGTGTGGTCGGGACCGGCCACCGCGGACCGGCGCGACCGGGTGCGGACCAGGCCGCGGAACAGCGGCGGGAGCTCCGGCTGCGCCCGCAGCACGGACAGGTCGAGGCGCAGCGCCAGCACGGCGGCGTCCTCGGTGGTCAGCGCGGCGTCGAACAACGCGACGCCCTGTTCGGTGGTCAGCGCGGGCATACCGGACCGGGCCATGCGCTCGGCGTCGGCGCCCGACAGCATGCCGGTCCGCTCCCACGCACCCCAGCCCAGCGAGGCCGCGGGCAGGCCCTCGGCACGGCGGCGGGCGGCGAGCGCGTCCAGGAAGGCGTTGGCGGCGGCGTAGTTGCCCTGCCCGGGGTTGCCGAAGACCCCGGCGGCCGAGGAGAACACCACGAAGGCCGACAGGTCACCGGTCAGTTCGTGCAGGTGCCAGGTGGCGTCGGCCTTGGGGCGCAGCACGGTGTCCAGGCGGTCCGGGGTCAGCGAGCCGATCGTGCCGTCGTCGAGCACCCCGGCGGTGTGCACCACGGCCCCGATGTCGTGCCGCGCCACCAGTTCGGCGACCTGGGCGCGGTCGGTCACGTCGCAGGCGGCGACCTGGGCGTGCGCACCCAGCTCGGCGAGTTCGGCGACCAGTTCGCCCACGCCTTCGGCGGCCGGGCCGCGGCGGCTGACCAGCAGCAGTTCCCGCACGCCGTGCTCGCCGGCCAGGTGCTTGGCGATGACCTGGCCGAGCCCGCCGGTGCCGCCGGTGACGAGCACCAGCCCGTTCCAGCTCAGCTCCCGCGGCTGCGGCAGCGAACGCGCGAGCCGGGCGGCGTAGACCTTGTTGTGCCGGATGGCCAGCTGCGGCTCGTCGACCCCGATCGCCTTGGTCAGCGGTGCATCTGTGTCGTCGACGTCGATCAGCCCGAAGCGGCCCGGGTTCTCCGACTGCGCCGAGCGCACGAGACCCCAGGCGGTCGCCGCGGCCACGTCGGGCAGGTCGCCCTCGACCGCGGCCACCGCGCCGCGGGTGACGAAGACCAGCCGCGAATCGGCGAAGCGTGCTTCGGACAACCACTCCTGCAACACCCCGAGCACGTGCGCGCTCACCGCGTGCGCCGCTCCGACCGGGTCACCACTGGTTTCGACGGGGTACAGCACCCGGTCCGGTACGTCCATAATGGACGACAGATCGGTGGTCTCCACCCAGGTCGGCTCGGTGGTGGCGTGCTGCGCGGCCACCCAGTCCAGGCGGAACAGCGAGTCGCGGCCCAGCAGCGCGGCGTCGTTCAGCTGCTCGGTGGCGACCGCGCGCAGCACCAGCGTCTCGACCGAGGCGACCGGCTCACCCGCCGCGTCGGCCACCGCGATCGACATCGCGTCGTCACCGATCGGCGAAAGCTTCACCCGCACCGTGGAGGCACCCGTGGCGTGCAGCGACACGCCTTCCCAGGAGAACGGCAGGCCGCCCTGGCTCTCCGGCCCGAACTCGACGAACCGGGAGGCGTGCAGCACCGCGTCCAGCAGCGCGGGGTGCAGTTCGAAGGACTCGTTGTCGACGTCCTCGGGCAGCGCGACTTCGGCGTAGACGTCCTCACCGAGCTGCCACGCGGCCCGCAACCCCCGGAACGACGGGCCGTAGGCGAAACCGTCGGCGGCCAGGCGGTCGTACAGCCCGGTCAGGTCGATCGGCTGCGCGTCCTTCGGCGGGAACTCCGTGGCGTCGAAGGGAACCCGCTTGCTTCCGGTGGTGAGCACCCCGGTGGCGTTCGGGGTCCACGACTGCTCGTCGCCGGTGTCCGGGCGCGAGTAGACGTCGACGGTCCGGCGACCGGCCTGATCGGCGCGGCCGACCCAGAGCTGCACCTGCACCCCGCCCGTTTCGGGCAGCACCAGCGGACCGGTCAGGGTCAGCTCCTCCACCCGGTCGCAGCCGACCTCGTCCCCGGCGCGGATCGCCAGTTCCAGGAACGCCGTGCCGGGCAGCAGCACCCGGCCGGACACCGCGTGGTCGGCCAGCCAGGGGTGCGTGTGCAGCGAAAGGCGGCCGGTGAGCAGCGCGCCGTCGGAGTCGGCCAGCGAGGTGGCGGCGGCCAGCAGCGGGTGCCGGGCGGCACCGAGCCCGGAGGACCGCGGGTCACCGCCGAAGCCGAACCCGCCGCCCTTCGGCCAGTACCGCCTGGTCTGGAAGGCATAGGTCGGCAGGTCGATGCGGGTGGCACCGGTGCGGGCGAAGTACTCGCTCCAGCGCACCGGAATTCCGCTGACGTGCAGCGTGGACAACGCGGTGGTGGCGGTTTCGACCTCTTCGCGACCGGCACGCAGCACCGGTACCGCGACCACGTCCTCGGCCGTTTCCTGCACCATCGCCGACAACACGCCGTCCGGCCCCAGCTCCAGGAAGGTGCCGACGCCGTGCCCGCGCAGCCACGCGACCCCGTCGGCGAACCGCACGGCCTGCCGGACGTGGTCCACCCAGTAGTCCGCCGAGGTGACCTGTTCCACGCGGGCCAGTTCACCGGTCAGGTTGGAGACGAACGGGATCAGCGGTGCCTGCAGGTCGATTTCCTCGACCACGGCGCGGAAGTCGTCGAGCATGGCGTCCATGCGCGGCGAGTGGAACGCGTGCGACACGCTCAGCCGCTTCGTCTTGCGCCCCGCGAACCGCGCGACGATCGCCTCGACGGCATCCTCGTCACCGGAGAGCACCACGGAACCCGGACTGTTGATCGCCGCGATCGACACACCCTCGGTCAGGGTGATCTCGTCCTCGGTCGCCTGGAGGGCCACCATCGCGCCACCGGTCGGCAGCGCCTGCATCAGCCGACCGCGGGCGGAGACCAGTTTCGCCGCGTCCTCGAGGGACATGACCCCGGCGACGTGAGCCGCCGCGAGCTCGCCGATCGAATGCCCGGCGAGGAAGTCCGGCTTGAGCCCCCACGATTCGGCGAGGCGGAACAACGCCACCTCGACGGCGAACAACGCGGGCTGCGCGTGGCCCGTCTCGTTCAGCGCCTCGGGGTCGTCGCCCCACATCACCTCGCGCACGTCGAGGTGGCCGAGCACCTCGTCCAGCGCCGCGGCGAACACCGGGAACCGCTGGTACAGCTCGCGTCCCATGCCCAAGCGCTGCGCCCCCTGCCCGGTGAACAGGAACGCCGTCTTGGACCGGTGGTGCGTGGTGCCGGTCAGCGTGCCCGGAGCGGCCTGGCCGGCGGCCAGCGCGGTCAGCCCGGCACGCAGGTTCGCCGAGGGCACCACGGCCCGGTGCTCGAAGCTCGCCCGGGTGGTCGCCAGCGAGAAGGCGAGGTCGAGCAACGGCGGTTCGCCGTCCAGCACCGACAGGATGCGCTCGGCCTGCGCCCGCAGCGCCTCCCGGCTGCGGCCGGAGACGAGCACCGGCACCGCACCGGCCTCGACCAGTTCGGCGGGCTCGCCGTCGACCACCGGTTCCGGGGCCTGCTCGATGATGGTGTGGGCGTTGGTCCCGCTGATGCCGAACGAGGACACCGCCGCGCGCTTCGGCTCCCCGGTCTCCGGCCACGGGGTGTTCTCGGTGACCAGCTCCACCGCACCGGCCGTCCAGTCCACGTGGGAGGTCGGCCGGTCGATGCCGAGCGACTTCGGCAGCACCCCGTGCCGCATCGACATGATCATCTTGATCACGCCCGCCACCCCGGCGGCGGCCTGGGTGTGGCTGATGTTCGACTTGATCGAGCCGAGCAGCAGCGGCCGCTCGCGGTTCCGGCTGCGTTGTCCATAGGTGGCCAGCAGCGCCTGCGCTTCGACCGGGTCGCCGAGCGTGGTGGCCGTGCCGTGCGCCTCCACCACGTCGATCTGGTCCTCGGACAGCCGCGCGTTGATCAGCGCCTGCTGGATCACCCGCTGCTGCGACGGCCCGTTCGGCGCGGTCAGCCCGTTCGACGCACCGTCCTGGTTGACCGCGGAACCCCGCAGCACGGCGAGCACCTCGTGCCCGTTGCGCTGCGCGTCCGACAGCCGCTCCAGCACCAGCACCCCGGCGCCCTCGGCCCAGCCGGTGCCGTCGGCCGACTCGGCGAACGAGCGGCACAGCCCGTCCGGCGACAGCCCGCCCTGCCTGCTGAACTCGACGATGGTGGTGGGGCTGGACATGATCGTGGCGCCACCGGCCAGCGCCAGCTCGCACTCGCCGTTGCGCAGCGACTGCGTGGCCAGGTGCATGGCGACCAGCGAGGACGAGCACGCGGTGTCCACGGTGACCGCCGGGCCGACAAAACCGAAGGTGTAGGCGATCCGGCCGGACAGCACGCTGTTGGAGTTGCCGAGCAGCTGGAAGCCCTCGCCGCCCTCACCCGGGCCGACCTGGTAGTCCTGCGCCATGGCGCCGACAAAAACCGCGGTCTGCGTGCCCTTGATCGAGGTCGGGTCGATGCCGGCGCGTTCGAGCGCTTCCCAGGTGACCTCCAGCAGCACGCGCTGCTGCGGGTCCATCGACAACGCCTCGCGCGGGGAGATCCGGAAGAAGTCGGCGTCGAACTCGGGGGCGTCGTGCAGGAAGCCCCCGGAGCGGGTGTTCGACAGCGCCAGCATCTCGGGGTTCCAGCCGCGGTCGGCCGGGAACTCGGTGATGCCGTGCTCCCCGGCGATCACCATCTCCCACAGCTGCTCCGGGGTGCGCACCCCGCCCGGGTAGCGGCAGCCGATGCCGACGATGGCGATCGGCTCCTGCGACGCGGCCTCCAGCTCGGTCAGCCGCTGCCGCGTCCGGCGGAGGTCCGCGCTGGCGCGGCGGAGGTAGTCCCGGAGCTTCTGTTCGTTGTCCATCTCAACTCAACCCATCTCGGCAACCGGACGGCCGGGTAGGAACGCGGGACAGCGCGGGTTCACCGGCAGCAGGACCGGCCCGGTCCGCGGACCCCGGGCGAAGGCGACACCATGTACGCAGTCTCGTCGTGATGCGGCTGGGAATTCCCTACAAACCGGGGCTCACCAGTTGGCGGCGTGCAGCAGGTCGGCGTACTCGTGCTCGCGCGAAGCCTGCTCCAGGTCGGAATCGACCATCATCCGCATCAGCTGGCCGAAGTCCACTTCGGGCTCCCAGCCGAGCGCGGCCTTGACCCGGGTGGTGTCGGCGCAGAGGATCTCCACCTCGGCCGGGCGCACCAGCGCCGGGTTCACCACCACGTGGTCGCGCCAGTCCAGGTCGACGTGCTCGAAGGCGATGCGCACGGCGTCGCGCACCGAGTGCATCTCCCCGGTGCCGACCACGTAGTCACCCGGCTCGTCCTGCTGCAGCATCAGGTGCATGGCCCGCACGTAGTCACCGGCGAACCCCCAGTCGCGCACCGCGTCGAGGTTGCCCAGCTCGAGCTTGTCCTGCAGGCCCAGCTTGATCTTGGCGACGGCGAGGGTGATCTTGCGGGTGACGAACTCCGCACCCCGGCGCGGGGACTCGTGGTTGAACAGCATGCCCGACACCGCGTACATGCCGAAGGACTCGCGGTAGTTCTTGGTGATGAAGTGGCCGTACGCCTTCGCCACGCCGTAGGGGCTGCGCGGGTGGAAGCTGGTGGTCTCCTTCTGCGGGGTCTCGGCCGCCTTGCCGAACATCTCCGAGGAGGACGCCTGGTAGAAGCGGATCTGCTGGCTGGCCTGCACCCGCTGCGAGCTGTTCAGCCCGCTGACCATGCGGATGGCCTCCAGCACCCGCAGCACGCCCATGCCGTTGACCTCGGTGACCAGTTCGGCCTGCTGCCAGGACATCGGCACGAAGGAGATCGCGCCGAGGTTGTACACCTCGTCCGGCTGGACCCGGTCCACCGCGGAAACCAGGCTGCCCTGGTCCATCAGGTCTCCGTCGACAAAGGACAGATCGGCGACCAGCCTGCTCACCCGCGACTTGCGCGGGTTGGCCTGGCCGCGGATCAGCCCCCAGACCTGGTACCCCTGGCTCAGCAGGTACTCGGCCAGGTAGGACCCGTCCTGCCCGGTGATCCCGGTGATCAAAGCTCGCCTGGACATCGTCTCCCTCTCCACTACTGCACAGCACTTCGGGTCGACTCCGCCCACCGCCACTTCGACTCCGGCCGCGGGTTGCACGGTAGGCGCGCGGGCACTAGGGAATGTTCGAGTCTTGGCGCCCCAGCAGGCGTTACCCTGCCTCGCGCGCGGCCGGGCCGGGACCGGCGACCGGCGAACACTAGTGATTTTCCAGCGCGGGCGGGCGGCCGGGAAAACTAGGGGTTTTGTGGCTTTCTGCGGGTTCGACTGTGACTCCGCCCGGTCGACCCGGAGAGTGCTGTGCTGCCCGAGCCCGCCCCACCCACGCTGTCCACCCTGCTGTCCGGTGTGCTGCCGCACCTGCGGCCCCACCGCCGCCGGATCGCCTGCCTGCTCCTGCTGCAGCTGTGCCAGACCGTGACCACGCTGCTGCTGCCCACCTTCAACGCGCTGATCATCGACTACGGCGTGGTCCGCGGCGACCTCGGTTACATCTGGGCCACCGGCGCGCTGATGACCGCCGTCGCCGTCGCCCAGATCGCCGCCGCCATCGGGGCCGCGCTGCTCGGCGCCAGGATCGCCGCCGCGATCGGCCGCGACCTGCGATCGTCGGTGTTCCGGCGGGTGCTCGACTTCTCCGCCCGCGAGGTCGGCCGGTTCGGCACGCCCTCGCTGATCACCCGCACGGTCAACGACGTGCAGCAGGTGCAGAACCTGGTGCTGACCACGTTCGACGTGGCCGTGATCGCGCCGATCATGTGCGTCGGCGGGCTGGTGCTGGCGTTCAACCAGGACCTGCCGCTGAGCTTCGTGCTGGTCGGGCTGATCGTCGCGGTCACCGTGGCGATCGTGGCGATGCTGGCCAGGATGGGTCCGGTGTACTCGGCTGTGCAGCGCTGCACCGACCTGATCAACCGGCTGCTGCGCGAGCGCATCACCGGGGTGCGCGTGGTCCGCGCCTTCGTCCGCGACCGCCGTGAGCACGAGCGCTTCGGTGAAGCCAACGACGAGATGTACCGGCATTCGCTGCGCGTGGGCCGGTTGATGGCCGCCATCCCGGCCGTGGTGATCATCGTGCTGAACGTGTTCACCGTCGGCCTGGTCTGGCTGGCGGGCCGGCGCATCGACGACGGCACGCTCCAGCTCGGCGCGATGACCGCGCTGCTCGGTTACCTGAGCCTGATCGTGATGTCGGTGGTGATGCTGACCATGGTGTTCACCAGCGCCCCGCGGGCGGTGGTGTCCTCCGGGCGCCTCCAGGAGGTGCTCGGCACCGAGGTCAGCGTGACCGTGCCCGCCCACCCGCTGCCCGCGCCCGGCCCGCGTGGCCGCCTCGAACTGCGGAACGCCGAATTCGGTTACCCCGGCGCGGATCTGCCCGTGCTGCGCGGGATCAGCCTGGTCGCCGAACCCGGGGAGAAGATCGCCGTCGTCGGCGGCACCGGCAGCGGCAAGACCACGCTGCTGAACCTGGTCCTGCGCCTGTTCGACGTCACCGGCGGTGCCGTGCTGGTCAACGGCGCGGACGTGCGCGAGCAGGACCCGGACGCGCTCATCCGGACCGTGGGTTTCGTGCCGCAGAAGGCGCACCTGTTCTCCGGCACCGTCGCGGGCAACCTGCGCTACGGCCGTCCCGACGCCACCGACGAGGAACTCTGGCACGCGCTGGAAGTGGTGCAGGCCAAGGAGTTCGTCGAAAACATGGACGGCGGGCTGGACGCGGTGATCGCCCAGGGCGGCACCAACGTCTCCGGTGGTCAGCGGCAACGGCTGGCGATCGCGCGGACGCTGCTGCGGCGTCCCGACATCTACCTGCTCGACGACTGCTTCTCGGCGCTGGACCACCGCACCGAGGCGGCGTTGCGCGAGAACCTCGAACCCGAACTGGCGGAGGCGACGGTGTTGCTGGTGACCCAGCGGTCCGGAAGCGCCGGGCACGCGGACCGCGTGGTGGTGCTCGACAAGGGCCTGGTCGCGACGTGACCGCCCGCCGCCTGCTCGGCCTGCTCCGGCCGCACCGCCCGCTGATCGCCGCCGTGGTCGTGCTCGGCCTGGTCTGGATCGCGCTGAACCTGATCGGCCCGAAACTGCTCGGGTACGCCACCGACGTGGTCTTCGCCGGGCTGGTCAGCGCCGGCTACCCGGCCGGTTCGTCCAAAGAGGACGTGATCGCGCAGCTGCGCGCGGACGGCCGCGACACCCTGGCCAACGTGTTCAGCACCACCGACCTGGTGCCCGGCGAGGGCGTCGACTTCGGCGCGCTGGCCGTGGTGCTGCTGGTGCTGCTCGGGGTCTACCTGGTCGCGGCGCTGTTCATGCTGTGGCGCGGGCGCCTGGTCGCGAAGATCGTGCAGCGCGTGGTCCGCGAGCTGCGCACGCAGGTGGACGCGAAGCTCAGCCGCCTGCCGATGGACCACTTCGACCGCAACGCCGGCGGTGACGTGCTCAGCCGCGCCACGAACGACGTGGACAACCTCCAGATGAGCTTCCAGCTCACCCTCGGCCAGCTGGTCAACTCGGTGTTCACCATTCTCGGCGTGCTCGCGGTGATGCTGGTCATCTCCCCGCCGCTGGCGTTGATCGTGCTGCTCAGCGTGCCGCTGGCGGCGGTCATCGCGTGGGTGATCAGCAAGCGCGCCCAGCCGCGGTTCGCCGAGCAGTGGGGCACCACCGGTGCGCTGAACGCGCACATCGAGCAGATCTACACCGGGCACTCGCTGGTCAAGGGCTTCGGCAGGCGTGAACTGGCCGAGCGCGAGTTCGACGAGCACAACGAAGCGCTCTACCGCGCCGGGTCCCGCGCGCAGTTCATCACCGGCATGATCGAGCCCGCCGCCCGGTTCGTCACCGATCTGAACTACGTGCTGGTCGCCGTGGTCGGTGCGGTGCGGGTGGCCGGCGGTTCGCTGTCCATCGGCGACGTGCAGGCGTTCATCCAGTACGCGCAGATGTTCAGCAGGCCGATCGTGGACCTGGCCAACTTCTCCGGGCAGCTGCAGTCCGGGCTGGCTTCGGCCAAGCGCATCTTCGAACTGCTCGACGCCGAGGAGCAGGCCGCCGACGCCGATCCGCCGGTGCGGCCCGGCCCCACGCGCGGGCACGTGGTCTTCGACCGGGTCAGCTTCCGCTACCTGCCGGGCAAACCGCTGATCGAGGACCTGTCGCTGACCGCGGAACCCGGGCAGGTCGTGGCGATCGTCGGGCCGACCGGCGCGGGCAAGACCACGCTCGGCAACCTGCTGCTGCGGTTCTACGAACTCGACGGCGGGCGCATCCTGCTCGACGGCGAGGACATCGCGCTGATGGCCAAGGAGGACCTGCGCGGCCGGATCGGCCTGGTGGCGCAGGACGCGTGGCTGTTCCACGGCACGATCGCGGAGAACATCGCCTACGGCCGCCCGGACGCCACCCGCACCGAAGTGGTGGCGGCGGCGGAGGCGACCGGGGTGGACCGGTTCGTGCGGACGCTGCCCGGCGGCTACGACACCCTGCTCGACGACGAAACCGCCACCGTCAGCGCCGGGGAGAAGCAGCTGATCACGCTGGCCAGGGCGTTCCTGGTCAAGCCGTCGCTGCTGGTGCTGGACGAGGCGACCAGTTCCATCGACACCGAGACCGAAGCCCGCGTGCAGCGCGCGATGGGTTCGCTGCGCGAAGGCCGCACCTGCTTCGTCATCGCGCACCGGCTGTCCACCGTGCGCAACGCCGACCTGATCGTGGTGATGGACGGCGGGCGGCTGGTCGAACGCGGCACGCACGACGAACTGCTCGCCGCGGAGGGTGTCTACGCGCGCCTGCACGCCGCTTCGTCGGCGACGCCGGTGGACCTGATTTCCTAGCGATCACCCTAGTCCGAGCGGGGAAACCCGGGGGTGGACCAGTCGTCCCGGCTGTGGCGTGCGCAACACCCCCTCCCCGCTGAGCAGGTAAAAGGAGCGAACAGGGGAGCCGTAGGGGTTATGCGTTGCGTATCGGTTTCATTACCGTCACAGCCGTGGCGAAGTTGGTTATTAACGCCCCGCATCCGGTTTCGAGGGAAGAAGTAGGGCCAGCCGCATGAACGAAGCGCTCGCAGTGAAGCAGACCTGCCCGTTCCCGCTGGCGCGGGACCGCGACCACGTGCTCGACCTCCCGCTGGACTACCGGCGGATGCGCCGCGAGGAACCGATCGTGCGCGTCACCCTGCCGTCGGGTGAGCAGGCCTGGCTGGTCAGCCGGTACGCCGACGTCAAGCTGGTGCTCTCCGACGAGCGGTTCAGCTCCCGGGTGGCCGCCCCCGGCTTCCCCAAGGGCTTCTACTTCCCGGTGGACCCGCAGCCGGGGGCCTTCGTCGCGGTGGACCCGCCCGAGCACACCCGGTACCGCCGGATGATCATGGGGCAGTTCACCAAGAAGCGCGCCGAATCGCTGCGCCCGGAGATCCAGCAGATCGTCGACGAGCACATCGACAAGCTGCTCGCCGGGCCGAAGCCGGTCAACCTGGTGACCGCCTTCGCCCGGCCGATCCCGCTGATGGTGGTCTGCGACCTGCTCGGCGTGCCCTACGGCGACCGGCTCGCCTTCGGCCGCTGGATCAACACCCTGGTCGAGGCGAACCCGAGCCCGGCCGCGCGCAACGCCTCCGCGGCGGCGTTGTTCGGCTACATGAACAAGCTGGTGGCCGACAAGGAGCGCAAGCCGACCGACGACGTGCTCGGCAGGCTGGCGGGCGAGCAGATCCGCAAGGGCGAGCTGAGCCGAAACGAGGCCGTGGTCATCGGCATGATGCTGCTGTCCGCCGGCTACGACACCACCGCCAGTTCGCTTTCGCTGAGCGTGCTCGCGCTGCTGCAGAACCCGGACCAGATGAAGCTGTTGCGCGAGGACCCGGAGATCACCGTCAGCGCCGTCGAAGAGCTGCTGCGCCACCAGAACGTCATGCAGCACGGCGTGGCACGCGTGGCGGTCGAAGACGTGGAGCTGGCCGGGCAGACGGTGCGGGCGGGTGAGGGCGTGATCGCACTGACCTCCTCCGCCGACCGGGACGACGAGATGTACCCCGACGCCGACCAGCTGGACCTGAGCCGCGGCGGCAGCAACCCGCTCGCCTTCGGCTACGGCATCCACAGCTGCATCGCGAAGTTCCTGGCCCGCGTGGAAATGCAGATCGCCCTGAGCACCCTGGTCCGCCGCATCCCGACGCTGGAGCTGGCGGCGAAGCCGGAGGAGCTGGAATTCCGCAACCCGTCCGCGATGGTCTACAGCGTGAACGAATTACCGGTCACCTGGTGACCGGAAAACTCCTTGGCACGCCACACCCCACACCGGAATGCGCCACCTGGCGACCACCCGCGGGTCACCAGGCGGCAACACTCCCCGCCACACGCGAAGACACCCAAACACCTCGGTGCGCCACCCCCACACCACGACCCAGCACCCAGTGACCCACCCGCGCGAGTCACCAGGCGGCAACATTCCCCGCCACACGCGAAGACGCAAACCACCCGAACACCCCGGCACGCCACACCGGAATCCGTCCTGGTGCCTGCTCGCACGAGTAATCGGCCGGAAACACTTCGTGCCGATTCACCCGCCTTCGCGGCCATTTGACGTGACCGCGCCCACACCCAGCTGAAATCGGGTCGCAAACTGTCGGCGCCCGCCCATAGCATCGGCGACCGTAATCACCCGACCGCGAGTCAGTCCGGGCCGTGCCCGGTTCGTCGTGGGGGCAGACGGCGGGTGATCCAGGCTTCGATCGTGCTCGATCGCTCACCCACGCCCGAACGGATTCCGATGACAGCAAACCCGGCCCAGGCGCCGGACAACGACAAACTCGACAGCGCCGTGCTCAAGGTCGCCGCCGTCGTGGTGCTCGGCTCGATCATGGCCATCCTGGACACCACGGTGGTCAACGTCGCGCTCCAGGCGCTCACCCTGGAGTTCAAGACCTCGCTGGCCACCATCCAGTGGATCGCCACCGGCTACATGCTGGCGCTGGCCACGGTCATCCCGGTCACCGGCTGGGCCTCCGACCGGTTCGGCACCAAGCGCCTCTACCTGCTGGCGATCGTCCTGTTCCTGGTCGGCTCGATGCTGGCCGGGCTGGCCTGGAACATCGAGTCGCTGATCGCCTTCCGGGTGGTCCAGGGCCTCGGCGGCGGCATGCTGATGCCCGCCGGCATGACCATCCTGACCAAAACCGCCGGTCCGCACCGGGTCGGCCGGGTGATGGCGGTGCTCGGCGTGCCGATGCTGCTCGGCCCGATCGGCGGCCCGATCCTGGGCGGCTGGCTGGTCGACTCGGTCAGCTGGCGCTGGATCTTCTACATCAACGTGCCGATCGGCGTGCTCGCGCTGCTGCTGGCGTGGCGGCTGCTGCCCTCGGACAAGCCGGAACCGGCCGAGCGGTTCGACTTCCCCGGCATGCTGATGCTCTCCCCCGGCCTGGCGGCGCTGATCTACGGCGTGTCGGACATCCCGGCCGCGGGCGGGGTCACCGCGGTCAGCGTGTGGCTGCCCGGCCTCGGCGGCATCGCGCTGATCGCCGGGTTCATCGTGCGGGCGCTGCGCGTGCCGAACCCGCTGGTGGACCTGACGTTGTTCCGCAACCGCACGTTCACCGTCGCGATGATCAGCAACACCTTCTTCTGCATCGCCTTCTTCGGCGCCATGCTGCTGTTCCCGACCTACTTCGTGCTGGTGCGCGGGGAGTCGGCGCTGCAGGCCGGGTTGCTGCTGGCGCCGCAGGGCATCGGCGCGATGCTGACCATGCCGATCGGCGGCAGGCTCGCGGACAAGATCGGCGCGGGCAAGGTGGTGCTGCCGGGCATGGTGCTGATCGTCGGCAGCATGGTCATGTTCACCATCGTCGGCGCGGACACCCCGTACTGGCAGCTGCTGGCGGCGCTGTTCGTGATGGGGATGGGCATGGGGTGCACGATGATGCCGATCATGACCGCCGCGCTGCAGACGCTGACGCAGCAGAAGGTCGCCCGCGCCTCCTCGGCGGCGAACATCGTCCAGCAGACCGCCGGCGCCATCGGCTCGGCGGTGATGTCGATCATCCTGGCCGGCCTGCTCGCCGGCAAGTTCGGCGTGCCGACCAGCGAAGGGCAGCTGGCCGCCACCGCCGCCCTGATGAACCCGGCGACCCACGACCAGGCCGCCACCCTGGCCGCCGACTCGTTCGCCACCACCTTCACCTGGGCCATGGTGCTCATCGCCCTGTGCTTCATCCCGGCCCTGTTCCTGCCGCGCACACCCCCGACCCCACCCACCCCCGAGGGCCCCAACTCCGGCACCGGCTCCGATACCCAACCGCCGGCCATCCTCATCCACTGACGCTTCGCGGCGCCCCGCTCCCCCGGGACGCCGCGACCACCTGGTGCGGCGCCCCCACCAACCGGGGGCGCCGCACCACAATGCGCTCCGCCCGCCTTTCGAGCCGAACCGCCACCCCACGGCTCATTCGCCTCACGCTCGCAGAAGCGAAGCACCAACTCCCGGTGCGCGAACTGCAAACCCTCACCGGAATGGTGAACCCACACAAAACGCGCAGTTGAGCAGCACCTCTACCCACAGCAGCATGCCGATTCACTCGATGGGGACCCGTATCCGCTCTCCTGGTCGTTGCCCGGCGCCCGCTCCGAATGCCAGCGTCTGTACCAAGCGACGAGAGAGCAGGTATCCAGCATGCAGGCCTTCACCCTGCCCGAGTTCTACCTGCCGTACCCGGCCAGGTTGAACCCCCACCTCGAACGCGCCCGTGCGCACAGCATGCGGTGGGCCCGCGACCTGGGCATGCTCGACGCCCCCACGCCGGGCGGCGGGCTGGTCTGGGACGAGGACGCCCTCGCCCGGATGGATTACGCGCTCATGTGCGCCTACACCCACCCCGACTGCGACGGCCCCGCCCTCGACCTGATCACCGACTGGTACGTCTGGGTCTTCTTCTTCGACGACCACTTCCTCGAACAGTTCAAGTACTCCCGCGACCTCACCGGCGCCAAGGCCTACCTCGACCGCCTCGAACGGTTCATGACCGGCCACCCGCCCGAGCCGGCCAACCCCGCCGAGGCCGGGCTCAAGGACCTCTGGGCCCGCACCATCCCCGCCATGTCGGACGGCTGGCGCCGCCGCTTCACCACCAGCACGCACAACCTGATGGTCGAGTCCATGTGGGAACTGGACAACATCAACCGCGGGCGGATCGCGAACCCGATCGAGTACGTGCAGATGCGCCGCCGGGTGGGCGGGGCGCCGTGGTCGGCGAACCTGGTCGAGTACGTCTCGGCCGAGGTGCCGGACGGGCTGGCCGCCACCCGCCCGCTGGAGGTCCTGCGCGACAGCTTCTCCGACGCCATCCACCTCCGCAACGACCTGTTCTCCTACCAGCGCGAGGTCCGGGAAGAGGGTGAGAACTCCAACGCCGTCCTGGTCTTCGAGAAGTTCTTCGACTGCACCACCCAGCAAGCCGCCGAGCTGGTGAACGAGCTGCTCACCTCCCGCCTGCAGCAGTTCGAGAACACCGCGCTCACCGAGATCCCCACCCTGCTCGCCACCACCGGCACCCCACCGCCGGAACAACTGGCCGTCGCCGCCTACCTCAAGGGGTTGCAGGACTGGCAGGCGGGCGGCCACGAATGGCACGAGCGCTCCAGCCGCTACATGAACGACGTCACCGCTGCCAGGGAGAACCCGCTCGGCGGCCCGCGGGGACTGGGCACCTCCGCGAGCAAGCTGGTCTTCGAACCCGGGGCGCGCACCTGGGTCCGCCAGCACTCGAACCAGCCGCACCGGCCGGTCGGCCCGCTGCCGCTGCCCGGGATCCGCATGCCGTTCCCCGTCCACACCAGCCCGAACCTGCCCGCCGCCCGCGAGCACACGGTCGCCTGGGCCCGCGAGATGGGCATGCTCGACGACACCCCGAAGGTGTGGGACGAACGGCGCCTGCGTGGCATCGACCTGCCGCACTGCGCGGCGATGATCCACCCCGACGCCAAACCGGACCAGCTCGACCTGTCCTCGGCCTGGCTCACCTGGGGCACCTACGGCGACGACTACTTCCCGCTGGTCTTCGGCGCCCGCCGCGACCCGGCCGCCGCCCGCGCCTGTGACGCCCGCCTGGCGCTGTTCATGCCCGAACCGGGGGAATCCGGCCCGGCCCCGGAGAACCCGATCGAACGCGGGCTGGCCGACCTCTGGCAGCGCACCGCCGGCCCGATGTCGGGCACGCACCGGCAGCGCTTCCGCGAAGCCGTCCGGAAGATGACCGCGAGCTGGGTGTGGGAGGTGGAGAACCAGGCGCAGCACCGCATCCCGGACCCGATCGACTACGTGGAGATGCGGCGCCGGACCTTCGGCTCGGACATGACGGTGAGCCTGGCGAAACTTTCCCACGCCACCGAAATACCGGCCCCCATCCTCGAGCACCGCACCATGCACGAGCTGGAAACCGCGGCCATGGACTTCGCCTGCTTCGTCAACGACCTGTACTCGTACCAGAAGGAGATCGAGTTCGAGGGCGAGGCGCACAACCTGGTGCTCGTGGTGGAGAACTTCCTCGGCGTGGACCGCTTCAAGGCCGCCGAGTTCGTCGCGAAGCTGATGGACGCGCGCCTGGCGGAGTTCGAGCACATCGTCGCGAACGAACTCGCGGTCATGTACGAGGAGCTGGAACTGGCCCCCGGCGTCCGGCGCGTGCTGTCCGCGCACGCCGAGCACCTCAAGGACTGGATGTCCGGCATCCTCGAATGGCACCGCCGGTGCGTGCGCTACACCGAACCGGAGCTCAGGCAGGTGCAACGCGATTTCGGCGTGCCGGTCAACCACGCCTTCCCGGCCACCGGCCTCGGGACCTCCGCCGCCCGCATCCTGGACGCGGTGGCGGTGCGGTGAGCACCCGGCCGCGCCAGGCGATCAGGGGCGCTTGGCGCGGCTCGGGGCCACCCACGGATCTCCGCGCCCCGGCACGCGGGCGCACGCACCACGCGCCGAACACCGTCTTGTGCGTGGACGTGCAGCCCGCCTGAACCAGAGGTCTCCAGCCACGGCGGCGCCGTTTCCGCGCGTCCGGTGAGGTGGTCTCCACCTCGACCCGCCGGTGGCGATCACGGTCGTCCGGCACCCCCGAACAACGCCTTCAGCTCCGCCGGGGCCACCTCTTCGAGCTGGGCGTAGGTGCACGACTCCGGGTCGCGGTCGGGCCGGAAGCGGACCAGCCTGCCGCCGTGCCGGAACCGCCCGGCCAGCACGTGCTCGTAGCGCACCTCGGCCACCCGTTCGGTGCGCAGCGGTTCCCACGAAAGGTCCTTCTTGCCGGTCCACCGGCTGACCCCGCCGGGCATGCGGCCACCGAGGTGCGCCTGCGCTTCGGCCCAGTCGCGCCACGGGTGCTGCGCGAGCGCGTTCTCCCGCAGCGGCGCCAGTTCGCCGACGAGTTCCCGGCGCCGTTCGGCGGTGAAGCTGCTGGCCACGCCGACGTGGTGCAGCCTGCCGTCGTCGTCGAAGAGGCCGAGCAGCAGCGAGCCGACGCTCTCGCCGTCCTTGTGCCAGCGGAACCCGGCGACCACGCAGTCGGCCGTGCGCTCGTGCTTGACCTTCCACATCACCCGCTTGTCCTGCTCGTACGGCAGGTCGCCGGGCTTGGCCATCACCCCGTCGAACCCGGCGCCCTCGAACCGGGTGAACCAGTCCTCGGCCACCGCCGGGTCGTCGGTGACCGGGGTGAGCACGATCTGCGACAACGCGCCGGAGAGCAGGCCCGTCAGCAGGCGGCGGCGTTCGGCGAACGGCTCCTCGGTCAGGTCGCGGTCGCCGAGCGCGAGCAGGTCGAAGGCGACGAAGCTGGCCGGCGTCTCCACGGCCAGCTTCTGCACGCGGGACGCGGCGGGGTGCAGCCGGTTCTGCAGGGTGTCGAAGTCCAGCCCGGAGCCGGTGACCACGACGATCTCACCGTCGACCACGCACCGCGGTGGCAACGCGGCCCGCAGCAGGTCCACCAGCTCGGGGAAGTAGCGGGTGAGCGGGCGGTCGTTGCGCGAGCCCAGCTCGACCTCGTCGCCGTCGCGGAAGACGATGCAGCGGAAGCCGTCCCACTTCGGCTCGTACAGCACGCCGGGGCCACGCGGCACAGCACGGACGGACTTGGCCAGCATCGGCTTGACCGGCGGCAGCACGGGGAGGTCCACGCTCGGATCGTAGGCCGTGAGCAGCGAAAAGGGATCAGGGAACTTCAGTCAGCCGGGCGAGGGCCCCGACCAGCGGCGCCAGCTCGGGCAGTTCCCCGGCCTCGGCGAGCGCCCGCGAAAGGGTGCGGTCGTGCGTGGGCCGGGCCTCGCCGAGCAGCGCCTGCCCGGCCGCGGTCACCTCGGTGTAGATGCCGCGGCGATCGGTCGGGCACAGGTAGCGCTGGAGCAGGCCGCGGTCCTCCAACCTGCTCACCAGCCGCGTGGTCGCCGACTGGCTCAGCACCACGGCACCGGCGAGCTGGGTCATCCGCAGGTGGAAGCCGTCCTGGCGGGCCAGCACGTCGAGCACGGTGTACTCGCTCACCGACAGCTCGTGCTCGCGCTGCAGCGAGCGCTCCAGCTGGTCCTCGATGCGGGCGTGCAACGCGGCCAGGGTGCGCCAGCCCTGGGCGCGGGCCTCCACGGCGTCATCGGGCAGTGACACGGTTCACCACTCCTCGGGGCGCACCCCTGTTCGTTGCGTGCTAGCGTAGCCATCGTTGGCAATTACCCGCGTCTGCAACTATTGCTCACGCCGGTAACTGCTCCGCACCAGGATAGCGCTCCGGACTGCCGTCCGCGCCGATCTCCGGGATGCTGGACCGGAGCGGTCCCCCGGTCCAGCACCGTCCACTCAGCACAGGAAGGAAGAGCCGCCATGACCGGCATACCCACCGTCACCCTGAACAACGGCGTAGCCATGCCGCAGCTCGGGTACGGGGTGTTCCAGGTGCCCGACGCGGAGACCACCGCCGCGGTCACCACCGCGCTCGAAGCCGGGTACCGCAGCATCGACACCGCGACCGCCTACGGCAACGAGCGCGGGGTCGGGCAGGCGCTGGCCGACTCCGGCATCCGGCGCGAGGACCTGTTCGTCACCACCAAGCTGTGGAACTCCGACCAGGGCTACGACCGGGCGCTGCGGGCGTTCGACACCAGCATGGGCCAGCTCGGCCTCGACTACCTCGACCTTTACCTGATCCACTGGCCCACCCCCGAGCGCGGCCGCTACGTGGAGACCTGGCGCGCGCTGGAGAAACTGCACTCCGACGGCCGCGTCCGCGCGATCGGCGTGTCGAACTTCCAGCCGTCGCACCTGGACGAACTGGCGCGGCACAGCTCGGTGGTGCCCGCGGTGAACCAGGTCGAGGTGCACCCGTACCTGCAGCAGGCCGAGGTCCGCGAATACGGCGAGCGGCACGGCATCGTCACCGAGGCGTGGAGCCCGCTGGCCAAGGGCGGCGACCTGCTCGCCGACCCGGTGGTGCGCGAACTGGCCGAAAAGCACGGCCGCACCCCGGCGCAGGTGGTGCTGCGCTGGCACCTGCAGCTGGGCAACGTGGTCATCCCCAAGTCGGTGACCCCGGAGCGCATCCGCGAGAACCTGGCGGTGTTCGACTTCACGCTGGCCGACGAGGACCTCGCCGCGCTGGGTTCGCTCGACCGCGGGGAGCGCACCGGCCCGGATCCCGACACCTTCAACGTGGTCTGAGGCGAGCATGCGACTGGATCTGAGCGGCAAGACCGCGCTGGTCACCGGGTCGAGCCAGGGCATCGGGCTGGCCATCGCCACCGGGCTGGCGCGGGCCGGTGCCCGGGTGGCGGTGAACGGGCGGAAGCAGTCCGCGGTGGACGAGGCGGTGGCCCGGGTGCGCGCCGCGGGCGGTGAAGCCGTGGCGGCGGTCGCGGACGTGGCGTCCGAGCAGGGCGTCGCGGAGCTGACCGGGCAGCTGCCCGAAGTCGACGTCCTGGTCAACAACCTCGGCATCTTCGGCGCGCGGCCCCCGCTGGAGATCAGCGACGACGAGTGGCGCCGCTACTTCGAGGTGAACGTGCTGTCCGCGGTGCGGCTCACCCGCGCCTACCTGCCCGGCATGACCGGCCGCGGGTGGGGCCGCATCCTCAACATCGCCAGCGACTCCGCCGTGGTCATCCCGGCCGAGATGATCCACTACGGCGTCTCCAAGACGGCGCTGCTCGGGGTTTCACGGGGCTTCGCGAAGGAGGCGGCGGGCACCGGGGTCACCGTGAACTCGGTGATCGCGGGCCCGACGCACACCGGCGGCGTGGAGGACTTCGTCTACCAGCTGGTGGACCGCTCGCTGCCGTGGGACGAGGCGCAGCGCGAGTTCATGCGGCTGCACCGGCCGCAGTCGCTGCTGCAGCGGCTGATCGAGCCGGAGGAGATCGCCAACCTGGTGGTCTACCTCAGCTCGCCGCTGGCGTCGGCGACCACCGGCGCCGCCGTCCGGGTGGACGGCGGCTACGTCGACTCCATCGTTCCCTGAGCGGCGTGCCGGGGGTGGGGCGGCCTCCGCCGGAGGTGCTCCACCCCCCGCAGCGCCGCCGCCGGGCTGGTGGCGCACGCCTGGATCCCCCGGTGGGCCAGGTCCGCGGCCAGCGCCCCGGCGAACGCCCCCACCGCGGCCGCCGCCGCGGTGCCGAGGACGCCGCCGTCCGCGTCGGTGGTGAACACGACGGAGCCGCCATCGCGGACGAGCGGCAGCAACCGTTGCGCGGTGAAGAAGGCGCCCTTCGCGTTGACGTCGAAGACCCGGTCGTACTCGGCTTCGGCGACCTCCCCGAACGGCACCGCGGAGGAGCACCGGACGGTGAGGAACACCGCGTCCACCGCACCGAGCCGGTCCGCGACGACCCCGCCCAGCGCGTCGACGTCGGCCATGCTCGTGACGTCCGAGCGCAGCACGAACGCCCGCGGCCCCAGTGCGTCGCGGGCCACCTCGACCTTGCGCTCGTCGCGGCCGGTGAGCAGCACCTGGCCCTCGCCGGCGAGCACCGCCCGCGCGATCGCCAGCCCCACGCCGTGCGTGCCGCCGGTGACCACCGCCCGTGCTGTCACGGGGCTTCCCGCAGCAGGCGCACCACGCCGGCCGCGTCCTCGTCGCCGTGGCCCCGCGCCACCCACTCCCGGAACAGGGGGAGCAGCGGTTCCATCAGGTCCGGCCGCACGCCCTGCTCCCGGCTGGCCTCGATCAGGTTCGGGAACGCCTTGGCCTGCATGGCCAGGTTCGACACCACGTCCTCGTTGAACACGTCGCGGTCGATCCGGTCGGCGGCCTCGGTGACCGTTCCCGACATCGCCTCCAGCCACGGCATCAGCAGCTTCGAGAATTCCGTCGCCGAGATGCCCTCCGAGCCGATCAGCGCGAAGGCGTGCAGCGCGCCCGAGTGCAGCCCGTACATCCCGCTGAGCAACGCCAGGTCGTACAGCGCCGCCAGCCCCGCGTCCCGGCCGACGAACTGCACCCCGCCGAAGGACGCGAGCAGGTCGTGGTGCGCCTTGACCGCGCTCTCCGAACCGGAGTACAGCACGAAGGCGTGCTCGGTGCCGACGCCCGGCGGAACCGCCATGATGCCGCCGTCGACGTACTCGGCGCCCAGCGCGGTCACGCGTTCCTCCAGCTCACGCGCCTGCCGCGGGGTGCCGTTGGTCAGGTTGACCAGCACCCGCCCGCGCAGCCGGTCACCGGCCGCGTCGAGCAGTTCGGCGACCGCCTCGTTGTCGACCACGCAGAGGATCACCACTTCGCTCGCCTCGAACGCCTCCGCCAGGCTCGCCGCTTCACGGACCTCCGGGAGCCCGGCGGCCTTGCCGGGGGTGCGGTTCCACACCGTGGTCGGGAAACCGTTGCGCAGCAGGGCCGCGGCGAGCGCCCGGCCCATGTCGCCCAGTCCGGCGACGGTGACGCGGGTGGAGTTCTCCGTCATCGTTCCTCTTCTCGATCGGTGTCCGTTGACGGTTCCCACCGTGCGCCACCGGGCTTTCGATCCGGTTCGGCTCCGCTCACGGGAAACTGTCGGTGCGCCCGGTTAGGCTGCTCCCGTGCGTTTCGGGGTGCTCGGTCCGCTTGAGGTGTGGACGGCGGATCAGCCGGTGAAGGTGCCGGAGGCGAAGGTCCGCGCGCTGCTGGCGGACCTGCTCGCCCACCGCGGGCGCCCGGTGTCCGCGGGCAGGCTGGTCGAGGACCTGTGGGGGGCCGAGCCGCCGGCGAACCCGATCGGCGCGTTGCAGACCAAGGTGTCCCAGCTGCGGCGGGCGCTGGAGCAGGGCGAGCCGGGTGGCCGCGAGCTGGTGGTTTCCGGGCCCTCCGGTTACGCGCTCAAGGCCGCCGAGGTCGACGCCGTCCGGTTCGAGGAGCTGCTGGAGCAGGCGCGGCAGGCCGGTGACCCCCGGGCCAGGGCGGGCCGGATCGCCGAGGCGCTGGCGCTCTGGCGTGGTCCCGCCTTCGCCGACTTCCCGGACGCCGATTTCCTGCTGCCGGTGGTCCAGCGGCTCGACGAACTGCGGCTGGTGGCGCTGGAGGAGCAGGCCGAAGCCCGGCTGGAGCTGGGTGAGCACGGCGAACTGGCCGGGGAGCTGGCCGCACTGGTCGCCCGGCACCCGCTGCGGGAGCGCCTGCGCCGCACGCACCTGCTCGCGCTGTACCGCGCCGGGCGGCAGAGCGAGGCGCTGGCCGGGTACGCGGAGCTGCGCGAGCGGCTCGCCGGCGAACTGGGCCTCGACCCGAGTCCGGAGCTGGCCGAGCTGTACCAGTCGATGCTGCGGCAGGACCCGGCGCTGAACCCGTCGGCCCGGCGCACCACGAACCTGCCCGCCCCGCTGACCGAGCTGATCGGCCGCGACGACGAGGTCACCGGGGTCGGGCAGTCGCTGTCGGCGCACCGGCTGGTCACCCTGTCCGGGCCGGGCGGGGTGGGCAAGACCCGGCTGGCCGTCGAGGCCGCGTCCCGGCTGCTCGGCGCTTTCCCGGACGGCGTGTGGCTGGTCGAGCTGGCGGGCCACTGGACGCACAGCGGACCGGAGGCGTGCTCGATCGCCGAGGTCACCGCGAGCCTGCTGAACCTGCGGGAGAACCCGGTGGTCGGTGCGTTGCCGCAGCCGGTGGACCAGCTCGCCGAAGCCCTGCGCGACCAGCGGTTGCTGCTGGTGCTGGACAACTGCGAGCACCTGATCGAACCGGTGGCCGAGCTGGTGCAGCACCTCCTGCGCGCGGCACCGGGGCTGCGGGTGCTGATCACCAGCCAGGAACCGCTCGGACTGGCGGGCGAGGTCGTGCACGCGGTGCGCCCGCTCGAACTGCCGAGCGCGGTGGCGCTGTTCAACGCCCGCGCGGCCGCGGCGGCACCCGGGTTCACGCCGTCGAGCGAAGTGGCGGAGATCTGCCGCAGGCTGGACGGCATCCCGCTGGCGCTCGAACTCGCCGCCAGCCGCATGCGCGTGCTCGGCGCGAGCGAACTGCTCTCTCGCCTCGACGACCGGTTCCGCCTGCTGACCAGCGGTCACCGCGGCGCACCCGCCCGGCAGCAGACCCTGCGCGCGATGATCGGCTGGAGCTGGGAACTGCTCACCGAGGCCGAGCGGATCGTGCTGCGGCGGCTGGCCCTGCACGTGGAGGGCTGCGAACTGGCTGCCGCGGAGGCGGTGTGCGCCGGGGAGGGCGTGAAACCGGCCGAGGTGCTCGACCTGCTGGCCCGGCTGGTGGACCGCTCGCTGGTGGCGGTGACCGAAACCGGCGGCAGGCGGCGGTACCGGCTGCTGGAGTCGGTGGCGGTGTACTGCGTCGAGCGGCTGCACGAAGCGGGTGAGTACGACCGCGTCCGGCGGCGGCACCACCGGTTCTACCTCGAGCTCGCCGAACACGCGGAACCCCGGTTGTACGGGCCCGACCAGCGCGACTGGCTCGACCGGCTGGACAGCGAGACGGCCAACTTCCGCGCGGCGCTGGAGGGTGCGGAGGCCGACGGGTCGGCCGAACTGGCGATCCGGCTGGTCAACGCGCTGGGCTGGTACTGGTTCCTGCGTGGCAGGCTGCGGGAGGGGCACCGGTCGGTCAACGCCGCGCTGGCCATCGACGGCCGGGTGCCGGAGGTCCCGTGGGCGCGGGCGATGGCCTGGCAGGCGGGGTTCACCATCCTCATCGGTGAGGGTGAGGGCCTGCACGAGTGGGCCGAGAAGGTGCTCGCGCTCTACGAGGGCGTCGACGACCCGCTCGGCCGCGCCCGCGCCGAGTGGTTCATGAGCTTCGCGTTGATCGGCGCCGGTGACCTGTCCGTCGGGGCCGCCAGGGTGGACCGCGCGCTGGCCGCCTTCCGGGAACTCGGCGACCGCTGGGGTGAGGCCGCCGCGCTCAGCCTGCAGGCCACGCAGGCGCTGCCGCGGAGCGGGCTGGCCACCGCCCGGCGGGACAGCGAACGCGCCATCGAACTGTTCCGCGCGGTCGGCGACCGGTGGGGCGAGGTGAAGTCGACCGACACGCTCAGCGCGCTGGCCGAGATCGCCGGTGACTACGAACGCGCCGAGAGCCTGCGCCGCAACGCCCTGCGGCTGGCCGAGGAACTGGGGCTGTGGAACGAGGTCTCGTACACGCTCTCCGGCATCGGGCGGCTCGCGCTGCTCAAGGGCGAGTTCGCCAAGGCCGACGAGTACCACGAGCGCGCGCGGAAACTGGCCGCGCAGCACTCGCACAAGCGGGGTGAGCAGTTCGCCGAGATCGGGCTGGGGCTCTCCGCTCGGCGGCAGGGCCGGTACGAGCAGGCCGAGGCGCACCTGGAGAAGTGGCTGGAGTGGTGCCGTCAGGTCGACGGCGACCTCGGCACCGCGTTGATCATGGCCGAACTGGGCTTCGCCGCCGAACAACGCGGGGACGCCGCGCTCGCGCTGGCGCGGCAGCGGGAGGGCCACGCCGCCGCGCTCGCCACCGGCGACCCGCGGTCCATCGCGCTGGCGCTGGAGGGGCTCGCCGGCGCCCACGCCGCCGGCGGTGCGCACGGGGAAGCCGCCCGCCTGCTCGGCGCCGCGGCGGCGACCAGGGAGTCGATCGGCACCCCGCTGCCCGAGGCCGAACGCGGGGACGTCGACCGCATCACCGCCGCGGCGGTGGCCGCGCTGGGTGAGCCGGGGTTCGCCGCCCGGTTCCGTGACGGTTCGGTTTCCATTGTGGACATCGCAGGGTGACAGGAGTGGTGTCGGCCACCCATGGGATGTCAGGATGGCTGCATGATGCCGTCCGGGGTGCGAACAGCGGAGCAGGACATCACCATCGCCGTCGCCTGGCACGGTGGCGCGGTGGAACTCGCGGTGTCCGGTGAATTGGACAGCACGACCACGCCGTTGCTGGAGGAGGCGATCGGGGACGCCGCCGCCGCGGCACCCGCCGCGCTGGTGGTCAACCTGATCGCCGTGGAGTTCCTGGCCAGCGCCGGTATCTCCGCCCTGGTCAGGGCGCACGCCGAACTCGGCCTCCCGTTCGCGGTCGTGGCCACCGGCGACGTGGTGCTGCGCCCGCTCACCATCACCGGCCTGGACCGCGTGCTCCCCCTCCACCCGAGCACCTCCGCCGCCCTCGCCCCCCACTGACCCGATCCCGGGCGGCTGGCACCGGCACGCGGCCACCGCGGTCTCGATGCCTGGGGCCGCACCAGCTGCGTGCGCCCTCCGCGCCAAGGCGGGCTGGTGGCCTCGGCATGCCCCCTAGCCGGGTGACCGGCTCGCCCAGCCCGCCCGCCAACCCAGCGCCCATCCCGGTCCGCGGCCTCGGCCGCCGCACCCGCTCGCCTCGGCAGCACCGCACCCCGTCAACGGCACCGGCACCGACGCGCAAGGCAGCCACCACCGCCCGAACAGCCGGACCGCACCCGTCCGCCAGATCCCGTGCGCTCGCCCAGAGCGACCCCGGCAGGCCGGGCGGCCCTGCCCGCTTCGCCGCTCCAGGCGTCCGATGACGGGCGGCATCGGCTCGCCGAACGGCGTGCACCAAGGCCACCCCGGCGGGCCAGGCCCACCCGGGTAACCGGCTCACCCACCTCGGGCGCCCAGCTCGCCCGCTGCCCCAGCGCCGATCCCTGCCCGCAGCCTCAGCTGCCGCACCCGGCCCCATCAACGGCGCCGGCGCGCAGAGCAGCCACCACCGCCCGGACAGCCGGTCGCCGAGCCGCACTCGTCCGCCAGACCGCGTGCACCCGTCGCGCGGGTACCGGACGGATCGGCACCAGGCGCACCCCGCCGGGCACGTGGTCCCGCCCCAGCCGCGGCAGCAGGGCGACCCCCAACCCCGCCGCCACCAGGGCGAGCTGCGTCGAATGCTCCGAAGCGGTGTGCCCGATCCGCGGTTCCCCCAGCGTGCGGGTGAGCCAGTCGTGGCACAGCTGCCCGCCGGTCCAGGTGATCCACTCCTCCGCCGCCAGGTCCGCCGGCGACGCCTCCGCCAGCGGGTGCCCGACCGGCACCGCCAGGTCGAGCGGGTCTTCGAGCAGCAGCTCCCGCGACACCCCCTCCGGCAGCTCCAGCGGCGACTCCGGCCAGTCCTGCACCACGGCCACGTCCACGTCACCCCGCCACAGCCCGCTGATCGCCTCCGGCGGTTCCCGTTCGTCCAGCCGCACCCGCAGCGCCGCGTGTTCTGCGCGCAGCGCGCGCAACACCCCCGGCAGCAGGCCACGCGCGGCCGTCGCGAAGGCGGCCACGGACAACGCCCCGGCCACCGCACCCCGGTGCCGGGCCAGGTCGGCCTCCACCTGTTCGACTTCGGCCAGCAACCGGTCCGCGTGCGCGGCGAGCAGGGTGGCGGCGTCGGTGAGGCGGATGCCCCGGCCGTTGCGCTCCAGCAGCCGCTGCCCGACCTCGCGCTCCAACCGCGCCAGCTGCTGGGAAACCGCCGAAGTGGTGACGTGCAGCTGCGCCGCCGCGCCGCTGACCGAGCCCGTGCTCGCGACCGCCCGCAGCACGCGCAGGCGTTCCAGGTTCAACACTTAAGCGATGCTACGGGATACCGCCAAGAAGGACTCGCTTGTCTGAACAACGGGTCGCCACCAGGCTGAACCACATGACCATGACCAACTTCGCGGAGATCACTCTCGGTGACGGGCTGCGGGTGAGCCGGCTCGGCTTCGGCGCCATGCGGTTGCGCGGGCGGACCGCGGGCGAGCGCGCGGAATCGATCGAGATCGCCCGCCGGGCCGTCGAACTGGGGGTCGGCTTCTTCGACACGGCCGACGCCTACGACCTCGGCGGAAACGAGGAACTGCTGGCCGAGGCGCTGCACCCCTATCCACCCGGGGTGGTGATCGCCACCAAGGGCGGCCAATGCCATCCGGGTGCGGACTGGATTCCGCTCGGCCGCCCGGAATACCTCCGGCAGCAAGCCGAACTGAGCCTGCGCCGGCTGCGTATTCCGCAAATTGAACTCTACCAGTTGCACCGAGTGGACCCATCCGTTCCGCTGGCTGACCAGATCGGCGCATTGACCCGTCTGCGGGAAGAGGGGAAAATCCGGCACATCGGCCTGTCCGAGGTCAGCGTGGTCCAACTCGCCGAAGCCGAGTCGATCACGCCGATCGCCAGCGTGCAGAACCGCTACAACCTCGAGTACCGAAGGTCTGAACCAGTGCTCGAGTACTGCGAACGCCGTGGTGTGGCGTTCATCCCGTGGCTGCCGATCCAGCCGAGCACCCGTTCCGGCGGGGTGGTGGCCGAGGTCGCCGCGGCGCACGGCGCCACCCCGGCGCAGGTGGCACTGGCCTGGCTGCTGCGGCGCTCACCGGTGGTCTTGCCCATTCCGGGCACTTCGTCACGCCGCCATCTGGAGGAAAATCTGGGCGCGCTCACCCTTTCACTGTCCGATCAGGACTACGCACGGCTCGATTCGCTCGCCGGGAAACACGACTGAGCACTCCCAATACCGCAGTTGTCCGCCTATCGTCTATCGTGCCAAGAGGATGGCGGACCAGGGGGTGCGCCGAATGGTCCTGGGAGCGGAAGACGTGGCACAAAAAGTTTCCGTGGTGATGTCCGACGACATCGACGGGTCGCCGGCCGACGAAACCGTTCATTTCGGCCTGGACGGGATCGATTACGTGATCGACCTGTCCGCCGAGAACGCCGACGAACTGCGTGACGCGCTGTTCCGGTTCGTCGAGGTCGCGCGCCGGGTGAGCGGGCGCAAGAAACGCGGGTCACCGCCGATGCCGAACGCCGGGCCGGCGGTGGGCACCACCGCCCGGCGGGCACGGGCCCAGGCCATCCGGGCCTGGGCCAGGGAGAACGGGTTCGAGGTCTCCGAACGCGGGCGGGTTTCACTCGAGGTTGAATCGGCGTTCGTCAACGCCACCGAAAACTCGAAGTAACCACGGGAAAGGCCGCCCCGCCCGGTGCGGGGCGGCCTTTGGTTTTCACCGGTGCGGATCGACCGGCGAACGCAGGTCCGCACGTGAGTGCAGGTCGAGTTTGCGCAGAACGTTCGCCACGTGCTGTTCGACCGTCCGCCGGGAAAGGAACAGCACTTCGGCGATCTCGCGATTCGTCGAACCGCCCGCCACCAGCCGCGCCACATCCCGTTCCCGCGGCGAAAGTTCGTTGCCGTAACCACGCCTGCCCCGCCGGGACGGCGCCACCACGCCGCTGGCGCGCAGCAGGTGGCGGCAGCGGGCGGCGTCCCTGGTCGCGCCCAGCGCGGTGAACTCCTCGGCCAGCGCCGCCAGCTCGCCGTCCGGCACCGTGGCGTGCTCCAGCAGCCGGACCCCGACCAGCGCGGCGTAGTACGGCGCGGGCAGGGCGGCGTAACCCGCCCGCGCCTCGGTGAGGAATCCGGTGGCCTCGGCGGGGTCCTGCCGGTGCAGGGCGACGATGCCGCGGGCTTCGGCCAGCGCCGCGTCCGCCATCGGGGTGTCCCTGCCCTCGATGCCGTCGGCGAACTCCCCGGTCAGCGCGGCCGCCGCGTCGACCCGGCCGGCCGCGCAGTAGGCGATCACCGCCGGCGGCACCAGCTCCCCCGCCCACGACCAGATCCCCTTGCGGCGCAACAACCGCAGCCCCTCGTCGGCCATCGCGCCCGCTCCCGGCACGTCCTCCTTCGCCAGCAGCACCCGGATGGCGCCCCCGTAGGCGGCGAGCACCACCGGGGTGACCGCGTTCTCCGCCCGGCCGATGCCGGAGTCGGTGAAGTACCGCTCGGCGCGGTCCCATTCGCCCTTGGCCACCGCCAGCGAGCCCAGCATCAGCGACAGCTCGTCGGCCACCGGCCGCAGTTCGTGGTACTCCTCCAGCAGCCGCCGCGCCCGTTCGGTCACCGAGTCCCAGTCACCGGTCAGCCAGTTCAGGTGCATCTGGGTGGCGCTGGCGATGCTCACCAGGAACGACGCGCCGCACTCGTGCGCCAGCCGGATGCCGGTGCGCAGGTGGCTCTCCGCCTTGCGCAGGTGCCCGGTCCAGGCGCAGGCGTCGCCGATGTTGCAGTGCGCCCTGGCCAGTTGCTGCTGCTCGGCGCGGCTCCCGGCGCGCGAGGGCAGCCTGGCCAGCAGCTCCCACGCGCCGGGGTCGCCGATGTGCAGCCGGGACGGGCCGTTGCTGGCGATCAGCGTGAGCAGCACGCCGGGATCGGTCACGTCCGCGATCAGCGTGTCCACTTCGGACATCCAGCGCAGGTGCTCGGCCAGCGGGGTGGTGCCGATGAACGGCTGGGCCAGCGCGGACATGCCCCGCAGCGCCAGCGGGTCGCGTTCGCCCAGCTCGTGGATGGCCAGCTCGATCTCGGTGCGCCCGGACTCCTGCCCGCCGTCCTGGCGGATCAGCAGCAGGCCGAGGTTGAGCCGGACCTGGCCGTGGCTGTCCGGGGCCAGCCGCCGGTCGTTGAGCAGCCCGGCCAGCACCTCGATCACCTCGTGCTGCTGGGCCACGCCGAGCACGGCGACCCGGCTCAGCTTGACCGCCAGCCGGTCGGCGTCGGCGTCGGCCAGCTGCCCGTCGGTGAGCAGGTCCTTGAGCAGGCCGGTGGCGGTGGACGGGTCGCCGACCTCGGCGGCCCGGTCGGCGGCCGCCTCGCCGTGCCGCAGCCAGCCCGCCTGGTCACCACCGCGGCGGCTGTGCTCGGCCAGCCGGACCAGCGGCGGCGGTTCGGCCGTGGCCAGCGCTGCGGCGGCTCGCTGGTGCAGCAGCTGGCGGTCCGGTCCGGCCAGCGTGCGGTAGACCGCCTGCTGCGCCAGCGTGTGCCGGAAGCCGTAGCGGCAGGTGCCGTTCTCCCGCAGCACCTGGGTGTCGAGCAGCCGGGTGAGCACCTCGTCGATCCGGCCGGGCGGCAGCCCGGCGACCTCGGCGAGCACTTCGCGGCTGGCGGGGGTGCCGAGCACGGCGGCCGCGTGCGCCAGCCGCCGCGCCGGGATCGGCAGGCCGGACAACCGCTCCAGCATCGCCTCGCGCAGCAGCGCGGGCACCTCGGCGGTGTCCAGCAGGCGCCTGGCGGTGGCGCCGTCGGAGTGCACGGCACCCTCCGCGCCACGCAGCGTGCGCAGGGTTTCCTCGACCACGAACGGAATGCCCGCCGTGCGGTCGTGCAGCAGCGCGGCGAAGTCCGGGGACACCTCGCTCTCGCCCAGGATGGCCGTGGTGAGGCGGCGCACGCCTTCGGCGTCGAACGGCTTCAGCTCGACGACCTCGCTGGCGGTGCCCGGTGCCGGGCGGAACGCGCGGCCGAGGGTGATGCCGCCGGGCAGTTCCTCGCGCCGGTAGGTCAGCAGCAGGCTCAGCCCCGGCGGCAGGTCGGCGGTGAGGAAGCGCAGCAGCTGCCGCGATCCGTCGTCGGACCAGTGCAGGTCCTCGACCACCAGCACCGCGGGCCCGAGCACACCGAGCAGTTCCCGGACCGCGCGGAACATCCGGTGCCGCTCCGAACGCGAGTCCGCCGCCTCCGGTGGCTCGGGCAGGAACGCGGCCAGCTCCGGCAGGTACGGCCGCAGCACGCCGGTGACCGGGCTCAGTTCGGCGGTGGCCAGTTGCGCCCCGGCCTCACGCAGGGCTTCGAGCACCACACCGTACGGGAACGGCTCCCGCATCGGCTGGCAGTAGCCGACGAGCGGCCGTCGCGCGGCCACCTCCGGCAACCGCAGCAGTTCGGTGAGCAGGCGCGTTTTGCCGATGCCCGCTTCCCCTTCGAGCAGCACCACGGCAGGCGGCCTGGTCACCGCGGCGGCCAGCGCGCGCAGCTCGGCCGCCCGGCCGACCAGCACGGGCGAACTGGATTCCGGCACCGCGTTCCGCGACATCACCACTCCCGGAAAATTCTCCGGACCACAATGTCCGAATCAGAGGAAGCTTAGCTCGACCGGCATTAGTTACGTACCCGTACGGAACACCGCCTCGCTTGTTCGCGCTGATCAGCCGACCGACGCTGATCTCCCGGCCACACGCCACCGGGTGGCCGAGCGGAGAGGAGTGGGTGAATGCGTGCACAACACCGGGCCTGGTCACGGGCCTTGGCCGCCGGAGCGGCGGCACTGGTCGTCGCGGGCCTGTCGAGCACCGCGGCACGAGCGCAGGAGGGCACGGTCCGGGGGGCCGGGCAGCCGGGCGCCATCGCGGACAGCTACATCGTGGTGCTGAAGGGCAACGCCGGCGACACCGCCGGCGACACCGCCGCCGCCAGCGCGCTTTCCCACCGCTACGGCGCCGAGGTGAAGCAGACCTACCGAACCGTGTTCAACGGGTTCTCCGCCCGGATGGACGCCACCGCGGCGAAGCGGCTGGCGGCCGACCCGTCGGTGGCTTACGTGCAGCAGGACGGGATCGCGCGGGCCGACGCCACCCAGGACAATCCGACCTGGGGCCTGGACCGGATCGATCAAGCCGCGCTGCCGCTGGACAAGAAGTACACCTATCCGGACCAGGCCGGGGCCGGTGTGACGGCGTACGTGCTCGACACCGGTGCCCGGCTGAGCCACGCCGAGTTCGAGGGCCGCGCCAAGAACGGCTACGACTTCATCGACAACGACGCGGTGGCCAACGACTGCAACGGCCACGGCACGCACGTCGCGGGCACCGTCGCCGGCAGGTCCTACGGGGTGGCCAAGAAGGCCGACCTGGTGGCCGTGCGGGTGCTCGACTGCCAGGGCAACGGCCAGTGGTCGCAGATCATCGGCGGCATCGACTGGGTGGCGAAGAACGCGAAGAAGCCCGCGGTGGCGAACATGAGCCTCGGCGGCGGGGCGAACAGCGCCGTCGACGATGCGGTGAAGAAGGCGATCGGCACCGGGGTCACCTTCGCGGTGGCGTCGGGCAACTCGAACACCAACGCGTGCAGCACCAGCCCGGCACGCACGCCGGAAGCGATCACGGTCAACGCCACCGACAGCTCGGACAACCGCTCGTCGTTCTCGAACTACGGCAACTGCACCGACATCTTCGCGCCGGGCACCTCGGTCACCTCGTCCTGGTACACCGGGGACACCGCGACGAACACGATCAGCGGCACGTCGATGGCCACCCCGCACGTGGCCGGTGCGGCGGCGCTGCACCTGGCGGCCAACCCGTCGGCGACCCCGGCGCAGGTGCGCGCCGCACTGGTGCAGGGCGCCACGCACAACGCGGTGAAGAACCCGGGTTCCGGCTCGCCGAACGAACTGCTGCGCGTCACCGGTTCGGCCCCGCCGCCGGCCTGCGCCGGGGCGACGAACCCCGACGACGTGGCGATCCCCGACGCCGGTGCCGCGGTGACCAGCTCGGTGGTGGTCCAGTCCTGCGAGGGCAACGCCCCCGCGGCCACCAAGGTCGCCGTCTCGATCCGCCACCCGTACACCGGTGACCTGGTGATCGACCTGATCGGGCCGAGCGGCGCGGTGTACCACCTCAAGCAGGCCGGTGGGTCCAGCACGATCGACCTGAACACGACGTTCACCGTCGACGCCGCGGCCGAACCGAAGGCGGGCACCTGGACGCTGCGGGTGCGGGACGTGTGGGCCTACGACACCGGCAACATCGACTCGTTCGGGGTGAGCTTCTGATGCGCGCACTGCTGACCGCCGCGGCCCTGCTGGCGGTGCTCCCCGGCACCGCGGCCGCCTCGGCACCACAGGGGACGGTGGTCCAGGCCGGTGAGCCGGTCTCCGGTGGCTACGTGGTCTCCCTGCACGACCGGGCCACCGTGGAGTCGGCGGCGGCGTCGCTGACCGATCGCTACGGCGGCACCGTCAAGTCGACGTTCAGCGTGGCCATGCGCGGTTTCGCGGTGCGCGGGCTGAGCGAGGCGCAGGCCAGGCGGCTGGCCGCCGATCCGGCGGTGAAGGCGGTCCACCAGGACGGCACCGCCCGGATCGCGGGCAGCCAGCCCAACGCCACCTACGGCATCGACCGGATCGACCAGCGGAACCTGCCGCTGGACAGGACCTACCAGTACAACAACACCGCGGACGACGTCACGGTCTACGTGCTCGACACCGGGATCCGGTACAGCCACAGCGAATTCGAGGGCCGGGCCAAGTCGGGTTACGACTTCGTCGACACCGATCCGGACGCGAACGACTGCCACGGCCACGGCACGCACGTCTCCGGCACCGTCGGCGGCAAGACCTGGGGGGTGGCGAAGAAGGTCGAGCTGGTCGGGGTGAAGGTGCTCGGCTGCGGTGGCTCGGCGCCGGATTCCGACGCGCTGGAGGGCATCGAGTGGGTGGCGAAGAACGCGGCGAAGCCCGCGGTGGTCAACATGAGCATGACCTTCGACACCGCGGGCATCGGTGACGACGCCATCGCCGGGTTGCTGCAGGCCGGGGTGACCACCGTGGTCGCGGCGGGCAACGACAACGGCGGCAACGCCTGCAGCCGCGGCCCGGCGAAGATCCCGGGTGTGCTGACCGTCGCGTCGACCGACGCGAGCGACAACCGTTCGTCGTTCTCGAACATCGGCAGCTGCGTGGACCTGTTCGCGCCGGGCAGCAACATCACCTCGGCCAGCCACCTGAGCGACACCGGCAGCACCGGCATGTCGGGCACCTCGATGGCCAGCCCGCACGGCGCCGGGGCGGCCGCGCTGTACCTGCAGGCCGACAAGGCGGCGGCCCCGGAGAAGGTCAACTCGGCGCTCACCTCGAACGCCACCGGCGGGGTGGTGAAGAACGCCGGGTCCGGCTCGCCGAACCGGTTGCTCTACACCGGTTTCATCGGCGGCGGGCAGCAGCCGGCGAACGACTTCTCGCTGTCGGTGGCGCCGGGTGCGGTCACCGTCGAGCCGGGCGGGTCCGCGTCGGCGGAGGTGGGCACGAAGGTGGTCAAGGGCACCGCCGAGTCGGTCGCCCTGTCGGCCACCGGCCTGCCGTCCGGCGCGACGGCGGAGTTCGCACCCGCTTCGGTCACCGCCGGGGAGAGCGCGAAGCTGACCTTGGTGACCACGGCGTCCACACCGGACGGTACGTACCGGGTCACGGTCACCGGGAAGGCCGCTTCGGTGAGCCGGTCCGCGGAGCTCACGCTGGTGGTCGGCGCACCGGCCGGTGAGCTGGCGGTGACCGCTTCCCCGTCCTCGGGCACGGGTGGCTTCGGTTCGCAGGTGACCACCACGATCACCGCTTCGGGCGGGTCCGGGAACGTGACGCTCTCGGCTGCTGTGCCTTCGGGTGTCTTCGCCTTCTTCAACCCGGCCACGGTGGGGAACGGGGGGAGTTCCACGCTCACGTTGTTCGTGCTGAACGCTCCGGCGGGTACCTATCCGGTGACGGTCACCGCCACGGCCGCAGACGGCAGCACCGGCACGACGGTTTACACGCTCACCACGAAGTAACCGAGTCCGGAACGGACGGTGGCTCCTCCCGCGCGGGAGGGGTCACCGTTTCTTCCTGCGTCCAGCGCGCACCGGGCGCGGCAGTCTGCGCACTGCCCGAGGCAGCCACCGGCCACGCCATCCGCCCCGGCCTTGGTCCACCCGAACAGCCACCGTCAGGTCACCCACCACGGTGTCACCTGCCGAACCACACGCACTCCACCGCACCTCCGAGCACAGCCACTAGCCACCACAGGGTGCTGGCCCCTTCCACGCAGAAATCCACCGACCACGAACAGCGGCCTCCCACGCGGCAGGAGTCACCCCCACGAGCGGCAACCCCTCCCGCGCAGAGGAAACCACCACACAAACGGCGCCCCACAACAAAGCCATCAGCCACAAAGCAGTGGCCACTCCACGCGGAAGAAGCCACCCCACAAGCGGCAACCCCTCCCCCACAGAGGAAACCACCACACAAACGGCGCCCCACAACAAAGCCATCAGCCACAAAACGGTGGCCACTCCACGCGGAAGAAGCCACCCCACCACTACGAAAGCCTTCAACCACAGGAGAAGCCACCATCCCAAGAGTGCTGGCCCCTCCCATTCTGGAGTCACCCCACCACAAACGGCATCCCCACCTACGGGAGTGGCCGCTCGCCAAATGGTGGCACTCGCAAAAGAAGCCACCCATCACAAAACAGTGGCCCCTCCCAGCCGGGGAGGAGCCACCGTTCCCTCAGGACCTCACTGCACCGTCAGCGCATAAACAGTGCTCCCCGTCGAACCATCCGCCGCCGTTCCGGTGACCGTCACCGGATAGGTACCCGCCGGAGCGTTCAGCACGAACAACGTGAGCGTGGAACTCCCCCCGTTCCCCACCGTGGCCGGGTTGAAGAAGGCGAAGACACCCGAAGGCACAGCAGCCGAGAGCGTCACGTTCCCGGACCCGCCCGAAGCGGTGATCGCGGTGGTCACCTGCGAACCGAAGCCACCCGTGCCCGAGGACGGGAAAGCCGTCAGCTTCAACTCCGAAGCCGGGGAACCCACGGTCAACCCGAGCACAGCACCGGAAATGCCCACCTGGTAAACACCCTCCGGAGTGGACGGTGCCGTCTCCACGGTCACCTTCCCCGACGCCCCGGCGGGCAGCGACGCAGGCTGGAACACCGCCTTCGCCCCGGTGGGCAGGCCGCTCGCGGTCAGCTCCACCGCACCAGCCGAATTGTTCGTCACCGTCGCGGAAACGCTCTGCCCCGGTTCCACCGAAACGCTGCCCGGGCTCACCGACAACCCCGTCCCGACCTGCTGCTCGACCCAGTCCCCCATGTCGTTGTTCAACCGAGCCCAGACCCCGTACCAGCGGAAATCGCTGCGGCTCCAGGAAGCGACGCCGACCACCTTGCCGTCCACGATCAGCGGGCCACCGCTGTCACCGGGCAGGATGGTCGGGTTGCCGTCGGGGAAACCCGCGCAGATCATGGTGGCTTCCTTGAACCCGGCCCCCACCCCCGCGCAGGCGGACGGCTGGCGGATCGGGAACTCCGCCTTGTCCACGGTCACGTCACGTGAATCGTCGTTGTGGTCCTTCTTGCCGTAACCCACGCCGACCCCGGTTTTGCCCGGCGCGTTGAGCCCGGTGTCCGCCGAGGTGGCGAAGGTGGCGAACTTCCCGCCCGGCACCGGGATGTCCTGCTTGGTGGTGACCACCGCGACGTCGTACCCCTGGTCGAAGTTGACGTACTTCGGGTGCTTGTCGTAGCTGAGCACCTCGATCGGCGTGCCCCCACCGGCTTCCAGGTCGTCCAGCCCGTACAGGTAGCTCTTCTCCCCGGCGGCGTCCTTGCAGTGCGCGGCGGTGAGGATCTTGCGCGGCGCCACCACCGCGCCGGTGCAGCTCTGGCCGGCCGGGCGCGTGCCGCCCTCACGCAGACCCGCGATGATGAACGGGAATTCGGCGACGGAACTGTCCTGTCCGTTGTAGATGGTGGCGTGCGGGCCGGACGGGATGGGCGCTTCGTCGGTGGGCGCGACGGCCGCTCCCGCACCGGCGGCCGCCGCCGGCAGGGGAGCGAGCACGGCCGCCAGCGCGAGCCCGAGCAAACCGGCGCGGCGTTGTCCAGAGATCACGGTGATTCCTTCCGGTGGAAAGGGAAAGCACTTCCGCTTCACCTTCCGGCGGCCACCGGAACCGAACAACCGAGGAGGGAATCCGTAGGACTACGCAACTTTGCCCGTCAGGACGGCGTCATTTCGCGCAACCGGTCGTTCGCCTCGCGCAGTTCCGGGGTGAGCGCCTCGAAGTCGTCGGCCTCGGCCACCTGCCGCAGTTCCAGCACGGTCCGGCCGTCGGCGGGCGCGGGGCAGCGGCGCGCCCAGGCGATCGCCTCCTCCCGTGATTTCACCTGGATCAGCCAGAACCCGGCGACCAGCTCGCACGGCTGCGGGAACGGCCCGTCCGTCACCACCGTTTCGTCCGCGGTCAGGGTGACCCGGGTACCGCGGGCACTCGCGTGCAGCCCCTCCCCGCCGAGCAGCACGCCCGCCTTCACCAGTTCCTCGTTGTAGCGGTACATGGCGGCCAGGTCGGCTTCGCTCGCGGCTTCCCCCGCTTCGCTCCGCTCGTCCGCCTTCATCAGCATCATGAACCGCATGGTGACCTCCGTCTTCGGCGTGGTGTTGCCGGAGCGTCGAACCCACCCGCCCGATCTCGACAGCCCGTCCTTGACAGGTTTTTTCTTCGGTGGAACGGTGACCCGATGCCGCGCGAGTTCGAGATCCGGCGCCGGGTCGCCCTGCCTGCCACGCCCGAGCAGGTGTGGGCGGCGATCACCGCGGGCACCGCGGGCTGGCTGTTCCCCACCGAGTCCAGCCCCGGGGCAGGCGGCTACCGCCTGCTCGACGACCACCAGGTGCTCGACCGGACCCCACCGGAGCGCTACGCCCTGCGCGCGGAGCAGCCCGACGGCTCGTTCAACGCGCTGGAGTGGGTGATCGAAGGCCGGTCCGGCAGCACCGTGCTGCGCTTCGTGCACAGCGGCGTGCTCGCCGACGAGGACTGGGACAACGAGTACGACGGCGCGGCCAAGCACACCGACTTCTACCTGCACACGCTCGGCCAGTACGTCGGTCACTTCCCCGGCCGGGCCGCCACCTACGTCGCCGTCGACGCACCCGCCGCCTCGATGGCCCCCGACGGCTTCACCCGCCTCGTGCGCGCCCTCGGGGTCACCGGAACCGGGGACAAGGTCGAACTGGCACTGGCGGGCGAACCGCGCACGGCCGTGGTGGACCACCTCGACGACTGGTTCCTCGGCCTGCGCACCGGGGACGCGCTGTACCGGGTGTTCGGCCGCAACACCTGGGGCGCACCGGTCGGGGTGAGCCTGCACCTGTTCGCCGGGAACGCGAACGCGGTCAGCAGCGGCGAAGCCCTGCGTGCCTGGCTGGAGACCGTGTACCGGTAGGCGTGTCCCGTGCCACACCCGGTTCGGCGTCACACACCCGTGCCCGGCGAATCCCACTCCTGACCCCCTGGGAAGGAGACCGATGCACGCCACCCCCGAGGACTACGCCCGCGCCCGCGCGCTGCCCGCGCCGCCCGAGGGCATCGAACCGACGCTGAGCCGGGCGTCGGCGCTGGTGGACGGTTTGCTGCGGACGGCGACCTACACCGCACCGCAGCCCCGCGGCCCCCGGGTCAGGCACGCGTTGCGGGAGGCCACCTGCGCCACGGTCGCCTGGTGGTCGCACACCGCGGGACCGGCGCCGCGGCGCTACGACACCATGGCGCAGGTCCGGTCGGGCGGCGCGCAGGTGGCCAGGGTCGGCCCGGAGGCCGTGCGCATCCTCACCGCGGCCGGGCTGCTCGGTGATCCGTCGGTGCGGCACTGGGGCGCGGCGTGGTGCTGAAGTCGCAGTACATGACGTGCAGCCCGACCCGCCCCAGTTCGGGGTGCTCGAAGGCACCCGGCACGGTGCCGACGACCTCGAAGCCGAGCCGCCGGTAGACCCGCACGGCGGCGGTGTTGGACTCGGCCACCGCGTTGAACTGCATGCCCGCGAAACCGCTGTCCCGGGCCCACTCCAGCGCGTGGCGGCACAACGCCGTGCCCACGCCCCGGCCGCGCGCCCCGGCGCCGACCATGAAGCTGGCCGTGGCCACGTGGGCGCCGGGCCCGTCGCGGTTGGCGCTCATCTTGGCCGTGCCGAGCACCCGGCCGTCCTCCACCAGCACGACCGTGCGCCCGGGTGGCCGTTCGACCCAGGTGCCGTACGCCTCGTCGGCGGTCATCGCGGGGTCGTAGGCGTAGGTGTCCGCGGCCCGCACGACCTCCCGCACGATCGGCCACACCTGTGCCCAGTCGTCCTCCGCGAAATCACGAATCTGCCCCATGGGTGGCACAGTAGGAGGGCGGGGCCGGGCACTTCGACTCCTTTTCCCGGCCGAACGGGCAAGCAACAAAATCCAGCTGCCCGGGTGATGCACGCAACAATTCGCCGATCGAGACCTGCAACACACAACGATCTCGTGTTCTGCACGCAAACGACGCCCGATAGCGTGTGGCCGATGAGCCAGCCGACCGATCACCACGGCACCGGGCTGCGCGCCGCCCTGCTGCGCCGCAAACCGGTGGACGCCCTGCTCGCCGAAGGCGGCCACGGCGAGGGCGGCACGCTGCGGCGCACGCTCGGGCTGAGCCAGCTCACCATGCTCAGCATCGGCGCCACGCTGGGCAGCGGCATCTTCGTCGTGCTCGGGGACGCGGTCCCGGTGGCCGGGCCCGCCGTGGTGCTGTCGTTCGTGCTGGCCGGGGTCACCGCGTTGTTCTCCGCGCTGTCCTACGCCGAACTGGCCGGGATGATCCCGTTGTCCGGTTCGTCCTACACCTACGCCTACGCCACGCTCGGCGAGCTGGTCGCCTGGGTCTGCGGCTGGTGCCTGGTGCTGGAGTACGGGGTGTCCGTCGCCTCGGTCGCCGTCGGCTGGGGCCAGTACATCAACGAACTGCTCGAACTCACCGCCGGCGTGACCATTCCCGCCGCGCTGAGCAGCCCGCCCGGCGACGGCGGTGTGGTCAACCTGCCCGCCATCGCGATCGTGCTGCTGGCGATGGTGCTCCTGCTGGCCGGGGCCAGGGAGAGCGCACGGGCGAACGCGGTGATGGTGGTGGTCAAGGTGGCCACGCTGCTGCTGTTCTGCGTGATCGCCTTCACCGCGGTGCGGGCCGGGAACTTCAGCCCGTTCCTGCCGCTCGGCCTGGCCGGGGTGAGCGCGGGGGCGGCGAAGCTGTTCTTCTCCTACATCGGGTTCGACGCCGCGTCGACCGCCGGGGAGGAGGCGAAGAACCCGCAGCGCGACCTGCCGCGGGCCATCCTGCTCTCCCTCGGCATCGTCACCGCGCTGTACTGCCTGGTCGGCCTGGCCGCGGTCGGTGCGCTGCACTGGACCGGGTTCGAGGGGTCCGAGGCCGCGCTTTCGCACGTGGTGACCACCGTGCTGGACAACAAGGTCTGGGCCGCGCTGCTGGCCGTCGGCGCGCTGGTGGCGATCTCCAGCGTGGTGCTCACCGTGCTCTACGGGCAGACCCGGATCCTGTTCGCCATGTCGCGGGACGGGCTGGTCCCGCGAGCACTGTCCAAAGTAGATGGAAAGACCGGCAGCCCGCGGATCAACACGCTGGTGGTCTCCGGTTTCGTCGCGGCGCTGGCCGCGTTCATCCCGCTGGGGAGCCTGGCCGACGCGACCAGCATCGGCACGCTGTTCGCCTTCGGCCTGGTCAACGTGGCCGTGCTGGTGCTGCGCCGCCGTCGTCCCGAGATGCCGCGCACCTTCCGGGTGCCGCTGGCGCCGGTCACGCCGCTGCTGGGCGTGCTGTGCTGCGGGTACCTGGTGTTCAGCCTGGACGTGGCCACCTGGCTCACCTTCGCCGGCTGGATGGTGCTCGGCCTGGCGCTGTACTTCGCCTACGGCATCCGCCGCTCGAAGCTGGCGCGCCGATGATCGTCGCGGTGTTCCAGGGTCCGGCCGAGGGTGACTTCCTGGCCCGGCTGGCCGGCGCGGCGGCCCGGGCAACCGGTGCCGACCTGCTGGTCTGCCCCGAGATGGCGGCCACCGGCTACCACATCGGCGAAGCCGCCGAGGACCTGGCGGAGCAGGCCGACGGCCCCACCGCCCGGCGCGTCGCCGAGATCTGCCGCGAGCACCGGATCGCCATCGCCTACGGTTACCCCGAACGCGGCGCCGGCACCGTCCACAACAGCGTCCAGCTGCTCGACGCGGACGGCAAAGCCGTGGCCAACTACCGGAAAACGCATCTGTTCGGAGATCTCGACAAAGCGCGCTTCACCCCCGGCGAACAGGCCGTCGCGCAGGCCCGGCTCGGCGGGCTCACCGTCGGCCTGCTCATCTGCTACGACGTCGAATTCCCGGAAATGGTGCGGGCGCACGCCCTCGCCGGAACGCAACTCCTCGTGGTGCCGACGGCGTTGATGCGGCCGTACGAGGTCGTCGCCGACGTCGTGGTGCCCGCACGCGCCTACGAAAGCCAGGTGTTCCTCGCGTACGCCAACCGGTGCGACGTCGAGGGTGAGCTGGCGTACTGCGGGCGCAGCGTGGTACTCGCCCCGGACGGCACCGAACTCGCCAGGGCGGGTGCCGGGGAGGAACTGCTGCTCGCCACCGTCGACCCGGCCCGGCTGACCGCGTCGCGCCGGGAGAACACGCACCTGGCCGATCGACGGCCCGAGCTGTACGGAAGGACCGAACCAGCATGACCGCCGCCGTGCCCACCGCGATCCACACGCCCGAACCACCGGGCGGGCCGATCACGATGTTCGGCCCGGACTTCCCGTTCGCCTACGACGACCACCTCGCGCACCCGGCCGGGCTCGGCTCGATCCCGCCCGAGCACCACGGCCGCGAGGTGGCGGTGATCGGCGGCGGGCTGTCCGGGGTGGTCACCGCCTACGAACTGATGAAGCTCGGGCTGCGGCCGGTGGTCTACGAGGCCGACCAGCTCGGCGGGCGGCTGCGCACGGTCGGCTTCGACGGCTTCCCGGCCGAAGTGGTCGCCGAGATGGGCGCGATGCGCTTCCCGCCGTCGTCGACCTCGCTGTTCCACTACATCGACAAGGTGGGCCTGAGCACCAAGGCGTTCCCGAACCCGCTGGCGCCGGGCACCCCGAGCACGGTGGTGGACCTCAAGGGGCGGACCCACTACGCCACCTCGCCCGCCGACCTGCCCGAGGTCTTCGGCGAGGTGTCCGCCGCCTGGCACGCCACGCTCGACCGCCAGGCCGCGTTCGGCGAGATGCAGGACGCCATCCGGCGCCGGGACGTCAAGCGCATCAAGGACATCTGGAACGAACTGGTGGAGCAGCTGGACAACCAGACGTTCTACGGCTTCCTCTGCGACTCGCCCGCGTTCGCCTCGTTCCGGCACCGCGAGATCTTCGGGCAGGTCGGCTTCGGCACCGGCGGCTGGGACACCGACTTCCCCAACTCCATCCTGGAGATCCTCCGAGTGGTCTATACCGGTGCGGACGACGAGCACCGCAGCATCATCGGCGGCAGCCAGCAGCTGCCGCTGCGGTTGTGGGACCGGGTCCCGGAGCGGATGGCGCACTGGCCGCCCGGCACCAGCCTGCGCTCGCTGCACGGCGGGGCACCGCGGCCGGGGGTGGCCCGGCTGCACCGGACCGCGCCGAACAACCTCACCGTGACCGACGTGCACGGCGGCATCCGCACCTATCCGGCGGCGGTGTTCACCGCGCAGAGCTGGCTGCTGCTGGCCAAGATCTCCTGCGACGAGTCGCTGTTCCCGATCGACCACTGGACCGCCATCGAGCGCACGCACTACATGGAGTCCTCGAAGGTGTTCGTGCCGGTGGACCGGCCGTTCTGGCTGGACCCCGATCCGGTGACCGGCCGGGACACGATGAGCATGACGCTCACCGATCGGATGACCCGCGGCACCTACCTGCTCGACGCCGGGCCGGACGCGCCCGCGGTGATCTGCCTGTCCTACACCTGGGCCGACGACTCGCTGAAGTGGCTGCCGCTCTCGGCCGCGGAACGGGTGGAGGTGATGCTGCAGTCGCTGCGGGAGATCTACCCGGACGTGGACGTGCGGCGGCACATCACCGGTGATCCGGTGACCGTGTCCTGGGAGGCCGAACCGCATTTCATGGGCGCGTTCAAGGCGAACCTGCCGGGGCACTACCGCTACCAGGAACGGTTGTTCACCCATTTCATGCAGGACCGGCTGCCACCGCGCTACCGCGGCCTGTTCCTGGCCGGTGACGACATCTCGTGGACCGCGGGCTGGGCGGAGGGCGCGGTCCAGACCGCGCTGAACGCCGTCTGGGGCGTGCTGCACCACTTCGGCGGGCGCACCGATCCGGAAAATCCCGGACCGGGTGATCTTTTCGACGAATTGGCGCCGCTGGTACTACCCGACTGAAGTCGCCCTACCCGGCGGTAAGGCGTGAGGTCGCGGGTGCGAACGGGCGGTTCGTGCGAAAATGCCGGACATGAGCACGGATTCCGCACCCAAGTGGCGAAGGCTGGAACCGGACGCGAGGAAGGAACAGATCTTCGACTGCGCGGCGGAGCTGTTCGGGCAGCGGCCGTACGCCGAGGTGTCCACTTCGGACATCGCGGCCGAGGCGGGCGTGGCGAGGGGCTTGATCAACCACTACTTCGGCACCAAGCGGGAGCTGTACCTCGCGGTGATCCGGCGGGCGCTGACCGTGCCGCACTTCGCCGTGCAGATCCTGCCGGACGGCACGCTGGAGCAGCGGGTGGACGCGGCCGTGGACTGGTTCCTCGACATGGTCAGCAGGCAGGAGAACCTGTGGCTGGCGGCGATCGCGCCCGAGGGCATCGGACGGGACCTGGCGGTCGAGCAGATCCTGGAGGAGGCCGACCGGGAGTCGGCGGACCGCGTGCTGGAAGCCGTCGGCATCACCGCCGGCGATCCGCACCACGACGAGCTGAACGCACTGGTGCGCGCCTACGGCGGCATGGTCAAGGCCGCCGGCCGGGAGTGGCTGGTGCGCGGGGCGCTGAGCAGGGAGCAGGTGCACGCGCTGCTCAGCAAGAGCCTGCTCACCCTGGTCAGCGACGTCTTCGAGGAAATCCGGCGAACCTGACGGCGCGACGCAGGCTCAAGCAGGTGAACGCCGCGACCTCGGCGCCCCCGGCGAGCTCACCGGCCCACCCGCCCCAATCCGAAGCACAGGCATCACCCCAACAACAGCCTGCCACCCCGAGTCAGCACGGGTACCACCCAGCCGAACCCGCCCAACCGGGCCAGCGAACTCCCCACCACCCCGGCAAACCGGACCCCGCGCTCAAGCAGGTGAACGCCGCGACCTCGGCGCCCCCGGCGGGGTGACCGGCCCACTCGCCCCGGTCCGGGGCACGGGCATCACCTCGGCCAGCCGGTAGCGCGCCCAGGCGCCGTTGGGGCTCTCGCCCTCACCGCGACCGTCCCTGGCGATGCCCGGGCGCGGTTCGCTGCGCAGGATGAGTTCCATCTCGAACCGCGCGTCCGGGTCGTCCAGGCTGTCACCGAAGGTGGCCTGCAGCTGCCGCATCCGGTACCGCACGGTCTGCGGGTGCACCTTCAGCCGCTCGGCGATCTCCAGCACGTTGCCCTGCGCGTCCAGCCAGGCCCGCAGCGTCTCGGTCAGCCTGCCGCGCTGCTTGTCCGTCATTCCCCGCAGCGCCGCGAAGTGGCGTTCCCGCAGTTGCGCGATCAGGCCCTCGTCCGCGTGCAGCAGCACCGTGGCCAGGTGTTCCTCGGCCCGGATCAGCCGCCGCGCCGGGAGCAGGCCCTCGCCGGTCAGCGCCAGCGCGCGCCGCGCCCAGCGCAGCGAATCGCCCGCCGCCTCCAGCGGCACCGCCGGGCCCACCGACAGGCGGTAACCGGGCAGCACGTTCTGGATGGCCGCCAGCCGGGTGTCCACCGGCTCGCCCGGCACCAGCAGCAACGGCTCCGGCGCGTCCAGTTCGGCGAGCACGTCCTCGTCCAGCGCCGGCAGCCGGCGCGACACCCCGCCGGGGGTGCGGACGGCCACCGCGAACAGCTTCGCGGGCATCGCCCAGCCGGTCAGCTGGGCCAGTTCGGCGATGGCCTCCCGCGGCGGCTGCGGCCGCTCCAGGATCAGCTGCAGCAACCGGCGGCGCCAGGTCTCCAGCGCCCCCGCCGAGCACGCCTTGGCCTCCAGGTAACCGTCCAGCGCGATCGAGGCCAGCTCGTCCATGAACGCGAACATCGCGTCGGCCAGTTCCGACATCACCGCCGACGACAGCCCGGCGCGGCGGCCCACCTGCATGATGCGGCGCCAGGCGACCCTGGCGCCGACCCGGTAGGCGGCCTGCAGCGTGTCCAGGCTGCGGCCCTCGCGCATCTCCAGCTGGCCGAGCTTGCGGTGCACGTCGAGCAGTTCTTCCTTGATCGACCCGGGGTCGGCGATCTGGTCGACGAACAACGACATCGCGCAGTCCACCCCGGCCCGGATGGACCGGCCGTACGGGCCGTCGAGCGGGCGCCCGTACTCCGGGATGACCGTGCGGATCTCCTCGACGATCTGCCCGCCGAGGGTCGGTAGCTCCGGGCGCAGGATTTCGGCCAGCCGCCGGGGAAGTACCGGGCGGGTTTCCACCGAGTTCAGCCCGCGCTCGACCGTCATCGCAGCTCCTTTGCTCCGCTCGTCCCCGCCCGGACGGGCGCTGGACGGCGACCGACGCACTGCGGGGTGACGTCGAACACATCGGAAAAGTAACCCCAAACGTGTCACCCCCCGCAGAAGAAACCGATTTCTTGTCACCGGGGTGACAAAATCACCGTGATCGGCTGTGCGGGTCTGACAATTACCGGCAGGCCGGGGCGCTCGCGGGCCGCTTTCCCACCACCCGGCCGCACCGGCTGACGATCCGGTCCGGAAAGGCTACGCCGAAGATCGTCGGTGATACGGCCGAACGGACGCAATCGACTATGTTGGGCGAATGGCGGACGCGCTCTCTTCGGCGAAGGCCGTGCACGCGATGCTGAACGGGCAGTCCGAGGACACCCGGGACCGGCCCGTGCAGCCCAACGGCCACCGGATCCCGCTGCCGGACCTCGAGCCACCCCGGGTGGACCTGGTCGGCACGCTGGTGCAACGCCGGTCCGCGGCCAAGTTCGCCGACCGGCCGCTCGACATGGCCGCGTTGAGCGCGCTGCTGCGCTTCGCGCTCGGGGTGCAGCGGTTCGTGCAGGCACACGGGGTGGACAAGCACCCGCTCGGCATGGCGCCCAGCGCCGGCGGGCTGCTCTGCCTGCGGGCGTACCTGCTGGTCCGCCAGGCCGACGGGGTGCCGCCGGGCATCTACCGGTACGAGTCGGTCTCGCACCAGCTGATCGAGATCGGCGAGGGCGACCCGACCGCCGGGCTGACCGAGGTCTTCCTGCAGCCGGAGTTCGCCTCGAACGCGCCGGTGACCATCGCGCTGACCGCGCGGCTGGACGTGGCCTTCGCCCAGTACCCGCTGCGGCACTACCGCACGCTGCACGTGGACGCCGGGGTCGCGGTGCAGAACCTCTACACCATCGGCACCGCGCTGGGCCTGGCCTGCTGCGCGGTGGCCGCGTTCGACGACCGCGCGCTGGGCTCGCTGCTGTGCCTACCCGATTCGGAGATCGCCACCATGCTTTTCAGCGTGGGACAAAAGCCGTGACCGGACGAAGCTGACCGCACTACCTTTTCCGGTGACGGGCCGTGACGCGCCCGTCACCACTGGGGAAGGGACTCACCGTGCTCTCGAAACTGACTCAGCTCGTGGCGGCCGCGTTGCTCGCGCTGGCGCTGGCCCCGGCGACCGCCTCGGCCGCGCCGGAGGGCGTCAACGACTGCCCGGGTGACTGGATCTGCTGGTGGAGCCAGAGCAACTTCAACGGCGACCGCGCCGGCGGCCCGCACGGCACCGACAACTGCTGGAACCTGGTCGGCCCGCCGAGCTTCGCCTACTCGATGGCCAACCACACCAACGTCAACATCACCATGCAGTCGGGGCGGTGCGGCGAGTCGGGCCAGCGGCGGGCCGACCTGCCCCGGCAGAGCAGCAACTCCAACACCCCGTTCCAGGTGCGCTCGTTCCTGCGCTGCGCCGCTTGTTGAGCCGCCGCGCCGGAGGTGCGGCCATCACACAGACCCGACCAAAACCTCTCCGACGGCTTCGAGTACCGGGATCAGCTTCCGCAGCTCGGTTTCGTCAGCCGTGACGCATTCGGTGATGCCCGCGCCGATCACCTCGAACTCCGCCAGTGAGCGGATCGCGGCGACCAGCGCGGGCACGCTGAGGCCGCCCGGTTCCGGGTAGTTGAGGCCGTCGAACTCCGCGGGGTCGAGCACGTCGAGGTCGAGGTGCAGGTAGACGGCCCCGGTCCCGGCCTCGCGCAGGCGGGCGGGCAGGTCCGCGGCCGGGGCGGTGGTGGCCAGGCCGCGGTCGACGGCCTCCTGCTCGGCCGGGTCGCTCGACCGGGCACCGACCAGCACCACCCGGCCGGGCACCAGCGCGGGCGAGGCGGCGAACTCCGGGTCGCCCTCGCCGAACAGGGAACGCAGCACCATGCCGTGGTAGGCACCGGACGGCGACGTCGAAGCGGTGTTGAGGTCGGGGTGGGCGTCGAAGTAGGCGACGCCGAGGCGTTCGCCGTGGCGGTACCTGGCCACGCCGATCGGCGCGAGCTCCACCCCGCAGTCACCGCCGATGGTGAGCACCTTCGTGGTCGGGGCTTCGAGCGCGGCCAGCTGACCAGCCCGGTTGCGCACCAGCGCGGCTCGATCGGCAATACCGTCCACAGTGGAGGGATCGGAAGCGGGGTCGACGGGCACCTCGGTGGCCAGCACCCCGAGCACCTTCGCGGCCAGTGCACCGAGCGCGCGGGCACCGTCGGCGAGCTGGGCGGCACGCGGGGTCAGCGCGCCCTGTGTCTGCGGCACAACGTGGATACGCACCGGTCCAACCTAGCGACTCCGGCTCAGCGCGGCGCGGCGATCCTCGTCGGCTCGGTGCGCCCGCGCAGCACCGTCTCGTCGACCTGCGCCCAGCACGCGGCTTCGGCGCCGCCGGCGGCGTCCACCGCGGCCATCGAGGCGACCACCCGCCCCGGCACCGACTTCGCCAGCTCGGTCAGCCGCGCCGCCTCGTTCACCGGATCACCGATCACGGTGTACTCGAACCGGCTTTCGTGGCCGATGTTCCCGGCGACCGCCTGGCCCGCGGCCACCCCGATGCCCGCCCGGCAGTCCGGCACCTCGACGGCCAGCCGCCTGCCCATCTCCCGCGCGGCGGCCAGCGCCTGCCCCGGTGCGTCCGGCTGGTCCACCGGCGCGCCGAACACCGCCAGCGCCGCGTCGCCTTCGAACTTGTTCACGAAGCCGTCGTGCGCGTGGACCGCCGACACCACCACCGCGAAGAACCGGTTGAGCAGGTCGACCACCTCACCCGGCGGCCGGGTGGCGGCCAGCGTGGTCGAGCCGATCACGTCGACGAACAGCACCGCCACCTCACGCACCTCACCGCCCAGCCCGGCCTGGCGCTCCAGCGCCTTCGCGGCGACCTCCTCGCCGACGTGCCTGCCGAACAGGTCGCGGATGCGCTCGCGTTCCCGCAACCCGCCGACCATGCGGTTGAAGCCGGACTGCAGCTGCCCCAGCTCGGTGCCGTCGAACACGGCGACCTCGGTGTCCAGCTCGCCCTTCTCCACCCTGGCCAGCGCGGCGCGCACGGTCCGCACCGGTGCCGCGGTCGCCCGCGCGGTCAGCGTGACCAGCAGGAAGCCGAACACGCCGACCACCGCGCCGAGCACCAGGACCGCCACCGCCAGCTGCGTGGTGGTGACGTCGTCGCGGATCAGCGCGAACACCGCCACCAGCATCAGCCCGAGCACCGGCAGCCCGGTGCCGAGCAGCCACGCCAGCAGCATCCGCACGGTGATGCCCGCGCTCACCCGCCGCCGCATCGGCGGCCCGCTGCTGAGCACCCTGGCCGCCACCGGCCGCAGCGAGAACTCGCTGAGCAGGTAGGAGTTCGCGCACACCACCACCCCGCCGAAGGCCACGGTGAAACCGACCTTGAACGCCGCACCGGGCAGTTCCAGCGCGGTCACCGTGGTGAACAGCACCAGCGCCCCGAACCAGAACACCGCCTGCACCCGGGCCAGCCGCATCGGCACGCGCAACGCCGCCCGCCGCTCCCGCGGACCGGGCTCACGGCCTTCGAACACCCAGCTCAGCGCCCGCAGCGCCCGGCGGCGCCCCCACACCACGCCGACCAGCAGCGACAGCGTCACGTAGACCGGCAGCACCACCGCGTGCCAGAGCACCAGGTCGGCGGCGAACACGCTGGGGCCGGGGATGACCAGCACCACCAGCGCGACCACCACCGCCGCACCGACCACGTTCGCCAGCACGATCGAGGTGATCAGCAGCAGGTTCAACCGCAGCCGGAGCACCCCGATGCGCTGGTCCGCGGTGCCCAGGAGCCAGGAACCCAGCGGGCGCGCGGTGGTGGTCACCCGGTCACTCCAGCACGACGAGCAGGTCGCCGCCTTCCACCTGCTGCACCGAGGTGATCGCCAGCCTGCCGACCTTGCCGCCGCTGGGCGCGGTGATCGCGGCCTCCATCTTCATCGCTTCGATGGTGGCCACGGTGGCCCCGGCGGCCACCTCGTCGCCTTCGCTCACCAGCAGCGTGACCACCCCGGCGAACGGCGCGGCGACGTGCTTGCTGTTGCCCTTCTCCGCCTTCTCGGTGGCCGGGATGTCCGAGGCGATCGAGGCGTCCCGGACCTGGATCGGCCGGATCTGCCCGTTCAGGCTGGACATCACCGTGCGCATCCCGCGCTCGTCGGCCTCGCCGATGGCCTCGAGCTCGATCAGCAGCCGCACACCCGGTTCCAGGTCGACCTGGTACTCCTCACCCGGCCGCAGCCCGTAGAAGAAGTCCTTGCTCGGCAGCACGCTGGTGTCGCCGTAGGCCGCGCGGTGGTTCTCGAACTCCTTGGTGGGCCCGGGGAACAACAGCCGGTTGAGCGTGCGGCGCGGTTCCTTGGCCAGTTCCTCGCGGGCGGTTTCGGACAGTTCGGCCACCGGCTTGGCCGCCGCGCGGCCTTCGAGGGCCTTGGTGCGGAAGGGTTCCGGCCAGCCACCCGGCGGGTCGCCCAGCTCACCGCGCAGGAAGCCGATCACCGAGTCCGGGATGTCGAACCGGCTCGGGTCCGCCTCGAAGTCGGCCGGTGAGACCCCGGCGCCGACCAGGTGCAGCGCCAGGTCACCGACCACCTTGGACGACGGGGTGACCTTGACCAGGTGGCCGAGGATCTTGTCCGCGGCGGCGTACATCACCTCGATGTCCTCGAACCGGTCGCCCAGCCCCAGCGCCACCGCCTGGGTGCGCAGGTTGGACAGCTGGCCGCCGGGGATCTCGTGGTGGTACACGCGGCCGGTCGGCGAGGCGAGGCCCGCTTCGAACGGCGCGTAGACCTTGCGCACGGCTTCCCAGTACGGCTCCAGGTCACCGATGGCGCCCAGGTCCAGCCCGGTCGGGCGCGCCGAGTAGTCGGTCGCCGCGACCAGCGCGGACAGCGACGGCTGCGAGGTGGTGCCCGCCATCGACGCGACCGCGCCGTCCACGGCGTCCGCCCCGGCCCCGATCGCCGCCAGGTAGGTGGCCAGCTGCCCGCCGGGGGTGTCGTGCGTGTGGATGTGCACCGGCAGGTCGAACTCCTTGCGCAGCGCGGTCACCAGCTTCACCGCGGCCGGGGCCCGCAGCAGGCCCGCCATGTCCTTGATGGCCAGGATGTGCGCCCCCGCACCGACGATCTGCTCCGCCAGCTTGAGGTAGTAGTCCAGGGTGTACAGCTTCTCCGACGGGTCGGAGAGGTCCGAGGTGTAGCAGAGCGCGACCTCGGCCACCGACGGGGTTTCGCGCACCGCCTCGATCGCCGGGCGCATCTGCTCGACGTCGTTGAGCGCGTCGAAGATGCGGAAGATGTCGATGCCGGTGGCCGCGGCCTCCTGCACGAAGGCGTGCGTCACCTCGGTCGGGTACGGCGTGTAGCCGACGGTGTTGCGCCCGCGCAGCAGCATCTGCAGGCAGATGTTCGGCACGGCCTCGCGCAGCGCGGCGAGGCGCTCCCACGGGTCCTCGGCGAGGAACCGCAGCGCGACGTCGTAGGTGGCGCCGCCCCAGCACTCCAGCGAGAGCAGTTCGGGCAGCGTGCGCGCCACCACCGGGGCCACCGCCAGCAGGTCCTTGGTCCGGACGCGGGTGGCCAGCAGCGACTGGTGCGCGTCGCGGAAGGTGGTGTCGGTGACGCCGATGTGCGGCGCCTCCCGCAGCCAGCGCGCGAAACCCTCCGGGCCCAGTTCGACCAGCTTCTGCTTCGACCCCGGTGCCGGGTCGTGCTCGGGCAGCGGGGGCAGCTTCTTCAGCGGGTCGAGCAGCCGGGGCCGGTCGCCGTTCGGCTTGTTCACCGTGACGTCGGCGAGGTAGGTGAGCAGGCGGGTGCCGCGGTCGGCGGAGTGCCGGGCGGTCAGCAGGTGCGGGCGCTGGTCGATGAACGAGGTGGTCACCCGGCCGGCCTGGAAGTCCTCGTCGTCCAGCACGGCCTGCAGGAACGGGATGTTCGTGGCCACCCCGCGGATGCGGAACTCGGCCACCGCCCGGCGGGCGCGGCCCACCGCGGTCTTGAAGTCGCGGCCGCGGCAGCTCAGCTTCACCAGCAGCGAGTCGAAGTGCGCGCTGATCTCGGTGCCGGCGAAGGCGGTGCCGCCGTCCAGCCGGATGCCCGAGCCGCCGGGCGAGCGGTAGGCGCTGATCATGCCGGTGTCCGGGCGGAACCCGTTGGCCGGGTCCTCGGTGGTGATCCGGCACTGCAGCGCGGCCCCGCGCAGGTAGATCTTGTCCTGCGACAGGCCGAGGTCGGCCAGGGTCTCCCCGGCGGCGATGCGCAGCTGCGACTGCACCAGGTCGACGTCGGTGACCTCCTCGGTCACCGTGTGCTCGACCTGGATGCGCGGGTTCATCTCGATGAACACGTGCTTGCCCTCGCGGTCGAGCAGGAACTCGACGGTGCCCGCGTTGCGGTAACCGATCTTCTTGGCGAAGTTGACCGCGTCCGCGCAGATCCGGTCCCGCAGTTCGGACGGCAGGTTCGGCGCCGGGGCCAGCTCGACCACCTTCTGGTGCCGCCGCTGCACCGAGCAGTCGCGCTCGAACAGGTGCACCACGTTGCCCTCGCCGTCGGCGAGGATCTGCACCTCGATGTGCCGCGGCTCGACGACCGCCTTCTCCAGGAACACGGTCGGGTCGCCGAAGGCCGACTCGGCCTCCCTGGCCGCCGCTTCGATCGACTCGCGCAGGGTGGCGGGGTCCTCGACCCGGCGCATCCCGCGGCCCCCACCACCGGCGACGGCCTTGACGAAGACCGGGAAGCCCAGTTCCTCGGCCGCCGCGACCAGCGCGTCGACGTCCGAGGACGGCTCGGAGGAACCCAGCACCGGCACCCCGGCCTCGCGGGCGGCGGCCACCGCACGCGCCTTGTTGCCGGTCAGCTCCAGGATGTCCGCGCTGGGCCCGACGAAGGTGATGCCCGCTTCCTCGCAGGCCCGCGCCAGCTCGGGGTTCTCCGACAGGAAGCCGTAGCCCGGGTAGACCGCATCGGCACCCGCCTTCTTCGCCGCGCGCACGATCTCCTCGACGGAGAGATAGGCGCGGACGGGATGCCCCGGTTCGCCGATTTCGTGCGCCTCGTCGGCCTTGAGCCGGTGCAGCGAGTTGCGGTCCTCGTGCGGGAAGACGGCGACGGTGCCGGCGCCGAGTTCGTAGCCGGCCCGGAACGCCCGGATCGCGATTTCCCCGCGGTTGGCGACGAGCACCTTGCGGAACATGCCCCGGTCCTTCCTGTTGACGGATCGGTAGGTCGGTCCAGGCACGTTACCGTGTTGCTCCCGCACACCGGGAGTTCAAGCCCAGGTGATGGACATCATTCACCGTTCGGGTTGCGCACCCGACTACGGCGTGAGTGCCCTCCCGCCTCAACGTAGCTGCGCACCGTCCAGTGAATGGAGCAGCCGGTTGGGGGTCCCCGCCGGAACCCCGGTCAGCTTGTCCTTCGTGGCCGCGTCGACCACGGCCTGAGCCGTCTGCGGTGCGGTCGCCGCCGGGTGCAGCGCGCGGTAGAGCGCCGTCACGCCGGTCACGTGCGCGGCGGCGGTGGACGTGCCGGAGAGCACCCGGGTGCTGCCGTCCGGCGCCTGCGACGGAATCGATACACCGGGCGCGTAGAGGTCCACCGACGGGCCGTGGTTCGACGAAGAGGCCACCCGGTCCTGCCGATCGGACGAAGCCACGGTCAGCGCCTCGGCCACCCTCGCCGGGGAGAAGTTGCCCGCGTTGCTCGCCGAGCCACCGGCTGGCACCGCCACCGGCACCACCGCGGCCAGCGCGCGCACCGCGTTGTCGATGGCGGTGTTCGGCGAGCCGCCGACCCCGAGCACCGCCACCGCGGGCTGCACGGCGTTCTGGCGCACCCAGTCGATCCCGGCCACCACGTTCGACACCGAGCCGCTGCCGTTGTGGTCCAGCACGCGCACCGGCACGATCTTCACGTCCTTGGCCACGCCGTACTTCTCCCCGCCGATGATGGTGGCCAGGTGCGTGCCGTGCCCGTTGCCGTCGGCCGGGTCGTTGTCGCCGTCGATGAAGTCCTTGCCCGCCAGCACCTGCCCGGCGAGGTCGGGCACCCCGGTCACGCCGGTGTCGATCACGTACGCGGTCACCGTCTCGGCCCGCGTCTCGTAGCGGTAGAGCTGGTCGAGGCCGACCCGCTGGTCGATGCGGTCCAGGCCCCAGCTCGGCGGGTTCGGCTGCTGGCCGGGGCCCGCTTGCGCGGGCGTGGCGAAGACGAGCAACGCGGCGAGTGCGACAGCGGGGACCCGGCGAAGTGTCATGAAATCCTTTTACGCGGCGACCGCGTCCGAGGACACCTACCAACGGCTGGTCAGTGCGTCAATACAGGATGTGCTTCCCGCCGTCGACCACCACGGCCTCACCGGTCACCAAGTCCATCAGCAGCACCCCCAGCACCGCCTGCGCCACGTGCTCCGGGCCGGAGATCTCCCGCAACGGCACCGTTTCCCGCTCGGCCGCCGCGCGTTCGGCGAAGGCTTCTTCCCCGTGCTGCCCGGTCTGCCAGCGGGTGGCGACGGTACCGGGCGCGATGGCGTTCACGCGGACGCGCGGTGCCAGGCTCACCGCGAGGTTCCTGGTCAGCTGCAGCAGCGCCGCCTTGCTGACGCCGTAGGCCACCGACGAACCCCCCGCCCGGTACCCGGCGATCGAGGCGATGTTGACCACCGCGCCCCCGGCCTCGGTCAACGCCGGCGCGAACGCCCGCACGCAGTGGAACGGGCCGAGCAGGTTCACGTCGAGCACCTGGTGCCACACCTGGTCGGTCAGCGCATCGAGATCGGCGTGCGGCGCGCGGAACGTGGTGCCCGCGTTGTTCACCAGCACGTCGACCCGGCCGAACCGGTCGAGCACGCGCCCGGCCATCGCCCGCACCTGCGCGTCGTCGGCGACGTCAGCCCGTTCGGCCACCGCTTCGCAGCCCAGTGCGGCCAGCTCCGCCACCGTCTGCTCCGCCTCCTCGGCCGACCGCGAGTAGTTGACCACCACCCCGCGGGCCCCGGCTCCGGCCAGCGCCAGCGCCGTCGCCCGCCCGATGCCCGTCCCGCCACCGGTCACCACGGCGACCGTTCCGTCGATCCGCACTCAGGCCCCTTCGTCCACCACGCGCCGCACGGTGGCCCGCACGCCGTCCTTTTCCAGCCCGGCCAGGCAGTCCGCGAGCAGTTCGCGGAACGTCCTCGACTCACGCAGTTCTTCCGGGCAACCCCGCCAGGCGGTCAGCAACCGGTCGAGATCGGCGGCCGCGGCGAGTTCCCGGCTGTCCTCGTCGAGTTCGCTGCCACCGCTGCGGAGGAACTTGATCCAGCCCGCGACGCCGAGGCAGATCAACCGCGGTTCCCGCCCGGCTTCGAGCAGTTCGCGGGCCGGTTCGAGCAGCCGCTGCGGCAGCTTGCGCGCGCCCTGCCCGGCGATCTGCGTGAGCCGGTGGTCGATCCGCGGGGTGGCCAGCCGCCGCAGGATCCGCTCCGCCTCCTCGCCACCGGTGCCGTTGCCGAGGCTGGGTCCGGTTTCCCCGCCGACCAGCGCCCGGACGTAACCGGCGAACTCCTGCTCCCGCACCACTTCCGCGGTGGTCTCGAACTCGGCGAGCAGGCCGAGGTAGGCGACCGCCGAGTGGGTTCCGTTGACCAGCCGCAGTTTCCGCGCCTGCGCGGGCGCGATGTCCGGCACGAACCGGGCCCCGACCCGGTGCCAGGCCGGGCGCGGGCCGCCGAAGTCCTCGATCACCCACTGCCGGTAGCCCTCACCGGCCACCGCCGCCAGGTCCACCAGGCCCAGCCGCTCCTCCACCTGGCGCAGGCAGTCCGCCGTCGGCGCCGGCACGATCTGATCGACCACAGTGGACGGGAAGGCGACGTGCCCGCTGATCCAGTCGGCCAGCGCGGCGTCGCCGAGCAGCCCGCAGAAGTCCTGCACCAGCCCGGCCACCAGCTTGCCGTTGTCGAGCAGGTTGTCGCACGAGAGCACGGTGATCGGCGCGTCCTCCCCGCGTGCCCGCCGCGCCCGGAAGCCGTCCACCAGTTGCCCGACCACCGTGCGCGGGGCCCGCCCGGCCAGGTCGGCGGCCACGTCCGGATCGTCGCGCCGGAGCAGGTTCGTCGCCGGGTCGTGGTGGTACCCGGCTTCGGTCACGGTGATCGTCACGATCCGGCACGCGCTCGACGCCAGCGCCGCCCGCACCTCGTCCGGTCGCTGGTGGAGCACCTCGCGGAGGCAGCCGACCAGGCGCAGGCGCTCGTTCGCCCCGCGTTCCACCACGGTGAACAGGCCGTCCTGCGGGTTCAGCGCGTCGGCGGCGGCACCGCTGCGGTAGCTCACCCCGCGGATCGCCCAGTCACCCGGCTCGACCAGCAGCGCCTGCTCGGTCAGCACCGCCTGGTGCGCGCGGTGGAAGGCACCGGCGCCCAGGTGCAGGATGCCCACGCCGATGTCCTCGCCCTGCACGCTGTCGAGCAGTTCGGGCCGGTGCGCACCCAGGGTCGCCCGGCTCAGCCGCGGCACGGCCATTCGTCCACCTATCCGTTCCGTCCCGACAACAGTGCCCGGAGCCCGGCCAGGTCCGGTCCGGGGACGGGCACCCCTTGCGCGGCGCGACGGCGGCGGACCAACTCCTCCGGCTCACCGGGCACCGGGGAAAGGCTCTCACAGAACGATTCGGCTTGTTCCCGGAAAACCCCCGGGTCGGCGAACGCGGCGATGTCCACCGCCACCAGCACGGTCCCGAACTCGCCGTCGTAGCCGGGCAGGCCACGCAGGCCGTGCCCGGAGAGCAGTCCGCTCACCAGGGTGGCGAAGAGCGCGGCGCCCGGCGGGGCCGGTCCGTCGAACACCAGCGGCGGGGCGCCGGTGGCCCGCGGCAGCGCCCACGCCAGCGGCGTGCGCCCGGTGGCGGCGAAGGCGAGCGCGACCAGGCCGGTCTCGGCCAGCGCGCCGACGTACTCACCGAGCCTGCCGACGTCGTTGCCCTCCCGGATCGCGGCCACCCCGCTGCCGTGCTCGACGGTGAGCACGCTCAGCTCGCGCACCGCGTGCCCGGCGGAAAGCTGCCCGAACGCGCGGTGCCCGTGCACCAGCACGGCACCGGGCCGGACCACCTCGGCCTTCGGCCGGGCCCGCGGGTCGATCTCACCGGCGCGCACCAGCGGCACGTAGTCCAGCAGCCGCCGCACGCCCAGCGCGTCGTGGCCGAGCAGATTGGACCGGACCAGCGAACCGGCCACCACCGCGGCGGGCCCGGGTGGGGTGCCCGCCGCTTCCAGGACGTCCGCGGCCAGCAGGTGCAGCGCGCCGGCCGGGAGCAGTTCGTCGGGGTCGCCCATACCACCCCGCTCCTCGGCGCTCGGGCCAGGAATTCTGCCAGCTCGGGCGCCGCTTGCAAAGTGTCCTTTGTAGACGGTTCAGCGATCGTCGCGGGCGCGGGCGATCCGGTCGTGGAGCCAGCGCCGGAGGTGGCTGCCGTCCGAAGGCACGAAGTGCCGCCGCTTCGAGCCGTCGGGCAGCTTCTCCACGATGATCACGAACCGGCCGCCCTGGGTGTCGAACAACTGCACCCCACCCAGCGCGGCGAGCCTGCCGTCGCGGCCGCGCACCCAGAGGTCGAACACGCCGAACCGGCCGATCGGCCAGCTGAAGAAGGCCTGCGCCGCCCGGTGTTCGGCGGGTTCGGCCTCCCCGTAGGCGTCGATGAGGTCGCGGGGGTCGATCTCCTCCTCTTCGCCGCGGTTGACCGGCCTGACCTGCTCGGTCACCGCGATCGGGCGCAGGTTCACCGGGCCGAGGCGCGGCAGGTAGCGCATCAGCCCGGAGACCAGGTCGTCGGCGTGGCAGGCTTCGAAGGAGAGCTGGTCGCCGACCTGCCCGCTGAGCACGCCCGCCAGGTGCTCGGACACCGCGCGGTAGCGGATGTCGCGCTGGCCCTCCTCCTGGCTGAGGCGGCCGGTGATCAGCACTTCGGGGCGGTACCAGACGCGGAGCAGGTTCTCCACGTCCGGGTCGAGCTGGTCGCCCTTGGCCAGGCGGGCGTCACGCAGCTGCTGCCAGGCGCGTTCGCGGACGCGCCGGCGTTCACCGGTGGTCGCCCCGGCGTGGGGCACCTCGAACGGCGGCGGCACCAGCGCGGTGCCGAAGCGCTCGCCGAGCACGTCGACCACCGCGGTGGGCAGCCAGAATTCCATCGGCACGGTGGTGTCCCGGTTCAGGAGCCGATGACCGGCGGCACCGGCTTGGCCCCGTCGAGGCCCTCGGCGGGCTTGGCTTCGAACAACTGGTCGGGGTCCTCGCCCTGCAGGTAGTCGGGCCGCTTCTTCTCCTTGTCCTCTTCCTTGCCGCGGCCCGCGCCGAGGCCGCCGCCGCCCATCCCGGCCCCGGCCCGGCCCCCGGCGGTCGACGCCGCCGCGGCCCCGCCCCGCACGGTCCCGTCCTTGGGCAGGTTCCCGGCCCCGGACGACTTGCCACCGCTGTTGGGTTCACCACCCTTGGTCCCGGCAGGCGTCCCCCCGAGCCCGGCCGGCTTGCCGCCGAGCCCGGCGGGTGTCCCGCCGAGCCGCCCGGCGGCCCCAGCCGGCCCCTTCGGGGGGTTGTAGGTGCCCCCGCCGGACACCCGCGCCCCGGCGCCGGGGCTGCCGAACTTCACGCCGCCGCTGCCCTTGGCCGGTGTGCGCGTCTTGTCGGCCCCGAGCCCCCCGAGGTTCGGCCCACCCAGCTGGCCCGCGATCGCCGGGGGCGTGCCCTTGAACCCCGCGGCAGCCGGAGGCGCCCCGGTCGCCGGTGCGCTGTACCCGGGTCCCACACCCCCGGGTCCGGACCCGACGTACCCACCACCGGGCAACCCACCCCCGGTCGGCGCCGGCGTCCCGCCACCCACCACCGAGGAAGGCACCGGCGTACTCGGCTGCCCACCCCCCAGCGACGGCGGCGCCGCAAACGACGGCTGGGTGGAACCGGTCTCGTAGAGGGTGGTGTCCATCGTGTGCATCACCTGAGCCGCCTGCTGATGCGCCGCCTGAGACGCCTCCTGCTTGGCACTCATCTCCTCGAGCGCCTTCACCCCCTGCATGGAGGCGTCAAACCCACCACTCTGGAAGGCGGCCTTGGCCTTCGCCATCTCCTCCGCCTGATTGAACGGCACCGGCTCAGGCATCGAATTCTGCGCGTTGACCACCGCCGCCGACTGCTGCGAATACCTGTTGGAAGCCAGATCCACCCCGTGAGCGGTGCTGTCGACCCAGTCGGCACTCTGCTTCACGAACCCGTGCACCTTGGCCGCACCCTCGCCCTGCCACAACGCCTGCTCATTGTTGACAGCGGCGGTCAGGTCGTCGCTGAGCGTCTTGAGCGCATCCCGCGTCCGAGACAGGATCCGGCCCTGCTCGTCGATCGCGGCCCCGTTGCCTGAGTGGGCCATGTCGTACAGGGCTTGATGATCGTGCGCCAGGTACTCCTGGTTCGAGGTCACCAGACCTTCACGAAAGGTCTGACCTCGCATGAGCGACTGGCCTCGCGCGATCGAGTACGCCTGGGCAGTCGCCTGTGCATCCCGCATAGCGGTCGGCTCGGCGAAGATGTTGCCCTGACCACCGCCCGCGTCCGTGTACGCCTTCGTGTACACATCCGCCTCATAGGCTGGCCCACTGACATTCTCGGTCATCTACCCCACCCCTTCCGCTACGCCTTGGGCAATTGTGGCTCTACCGCTGCGGCGACCAATTTGGCCTGTTCACACGCCTCGTCAACAGTACCGCTCGAACCAAAGCTGATGCGGACAATCGCCCGGGCTTTCGGCGCGACCGCCATGGCAACAGAGCAACCGATGGTGCCGTTGTCAGGATCTTTTCGCAGCTTGGCCTTACGACCTTTGACATCACCTTCATAGATCAGACTGGGATCCCCGACGAGCTGATCAATCCCCTGCAGGTCGTCAAGGTCGACCCGCGCCGCCATGCCCGTTTTCCCTGCCTGGCATCCGTTGTTGCTGCCCGCATTCGAAACGCGACCAGGAGGAAAGCCTTGTCCTTTCAAGGCTTCATCGAGCACGTCACAAGCCTTCAGTTCACCGAAAATACCGCGAGCGTCACCACTTGGTGACTTCGACGGCTCAGTTATCGCCGCCGACTCCTGGGGCAGCGGGCTCCCAGGCTCATCCGCAGTGCACGCAGCTGCTGCGAATACGGCCATGAGGGCCGCGAGAGAAGCCACTGTCCTAAAGGACCTCACTCAACACCTACCGATTCGAACGTCAACCTGTGAGCTTCATCCTCAGCCCGGTACGACCGCATTGCGGTATCTATGGCCGACCGGAGGTCATTGAGCCCACCGACCAGCAGAACCATGTTCGGCAACAAAGCTTCATCGCCTTCATTCATGACCTTGACATCATGAGCAGCGACCTCAATAGCGTATTTACCCGTTCCCAGGGAAGGATGATCCTTCAGACTCTGGGCTTCGGCATCCAGATCTGGCCACGCCTCGTCAACGAATCGCTTGATTGCGTCGAGATACTTCTGTCCGGCATCAGGATCGATTGCGAAGCCCCCGCCGCCCGGGCCTGCTGACGCGAGTTCCTTGATCTTCTGCGCGTCCACGCTGAACTGCTTCACCGACTCGGTGTCCATCGGATCGAGAGTGCTGAGCATGTCGCTCAGGAAGTTGTTGCCCGCGTCTCCAGCAGCGGGAGGTGAGGGTGGCGCGCCGCCCTGCTTCTCCGCTTCCGACTGAGTGTCGAAGTTCGCACCACTGGTCATGACCGCGCCTACCCCTCCCTGATGCCCGTCCCCCGGCGACCGCTCGTGTTCAGCCCAACACGCTAGCAGTCATGCCGGAGTGAAGGGAGCGTTCCGGGGAACTCCCGCCTCTTCCCACGAGCAGGAAAGCCCTGTTCAGCGAGCTTTCACCCGGTCAGGGGTCACAGACATCACTGCTCCGGTGCACGATCGGGCCTCGATGGCGCACCGTCCCACCTCAGTCAGGGCGCTCCTACGTCCGTTCGGCGGTCACCGGCAGGCACCACACCTCGTGTCTCAGCCGGTAGCGCCTTACCACTGATGGCGCCGGCGCCTCGGCCACCACCGACGGCTCAGCCACTGGCACACCAAACCGGCCACCCAGACGTCGATGCACTGAAGGTGGCATGGCACCGGTCTCACGTTAACTACCGTCCATCGCGCGCAAAAAGGTCCTTTGTTCATAAGCGATCGACGACCACCCATCTCGCCGGTTCACAGCTTGACCGGGTCAACGCGAACATCTCGCGGGCGAGAAGCCATCACCAGCCAGCGCGTTGTCGAGCACGAAGCATTCCTCGACGCCGCCGAACACGCTCGCATTGGTATTATCGATGCTCGACGCGGACAGTGCAACTTGCCCGGATTACTTCGGAGCACATGAAGCGAGCAGATTGACATCAACGAGGGCGGCGACCGAAAGCAACTTCCTAGCATCCATCCGATTATCCCAGTACACTTACATCCCTGTTCAGGTTTCCGACGCACTCCGCGTCGCTTCATCGGTCGATGGATTCGTCCCAGAACGTGGCCGGTGTGCATCCGACTCGGGTTCCCCGCGAAGTTCTCAACCCTCTACTGGCCACCCGGGTCCGACCGGACCGTCAAGCCCGGCTTCAATGTTTGGCTCGCCGTGATCGACGCTCCTTCAGCGCTGAAGCCCCGACCTCGGAGCGCCTCGCCCAAGAGGACGCCAGCCTTCATATTACCGAAAACCCTTCAGCACCCGCCGGTCTCGAAGTTCGACCTGGCTGTAGCGGCTTCGGTCGATCAGGTCGCACGTCGACGGCCAGCAGCGCTTGATGCCATCATCTTGGGCTACCCCCGCTCCGGCAGCCGGGACTCAGACAAGCACTGCAGTCGATCCGGCCAATTCGCAGGCCGGTTCGATCCGAGTACCACGGTCAACAATGCTCCCGGCCTCCCCGCCGGTACACGAAGTCAGTGCCATACCGATCGTCAAGACCATCGAATACTGGGTTTCGGACGCGTCAAGGTTGTAGCTCAATTGCCAATGTGATCGAACCGGTCTCGGCGCAAGCATTTTCCGCGCTTCCCCGCGTTCCCATGGTCACCGAGATCATCGCGCGGGCCTTGGCCGCGACTTCGATGAAGGAGTTCGAAAGCGTCGATTCCGCGCAGGTCCCGCGTTTCAGACAGCGGACGAGGTCGACACGCTATCAGGCGGCTTTCACTGCACCGGCCCCTTCCGCAGGCCCGAATGGATGCGCGGTTGCATACCAGCCGCCCGCGCCAGGCTCGCGGCTTCCAGCCGGCTGTGCACCTTCAGCTTGCTGAAGATGTTGTGCGTGTGCGTCCGCACCGTGTTGACCGAGAGGAACAGCTCCGCGGCGATCTGGCTCCCCCGCTTCCCCTCCACGATGCCCAGCAGCACATCCCGCTCCCGCGCCGACAGCACGTCCAGCGGCCCGTTCGAGTCCCGCACCCGCTGCACGTCCGCCCGCAGCTCGGCCAGCACGAAGCCCAGCAGGTCCGGGGAGAAGTACGCCTTCCCGGCGCACACCCCGTGCAGCACGGCGACCAGGTGCTCGGTCGAACTGTCCTTGCCGACCCAGGCCGTGGCGCCCCAGCGGGCGGCGATGACGGCCTGCACCGGGTCGTGGCTGCCGGTCAGGACCACGATGCGGGCGTCCGGGGCCGCGGCGCCGAGGCGGCCGAGCAGGTTGGCGGTGGCCGGGCCGACGGGCTGGATGTCGACGGTGATCACGTGCGGCCGGGCCCTGGCCACGGCGTCGGCCAGGCCGGGGTCCGAGGTCGAGCTGCGGCCCACCACCAGCAAGCCGCCGACGGCGGACAGTTTGGCCGCCAGCGCCTCCGCCAGCAGCTCCTGATCATCGACGAGAAAGGCACGCACCGGATTCACCCGAACACCCTGCGACACCACCGCGTGATTGTCCTCATCCAGTTGCACGAGAATCACGGACTAGTCCGCCTGGCCGGACCCCGAATCGGGGGGCGGGCGCGGGGATCTTTAAAGTGGACCGGCAAGCGGTTGAGCAAGCAGCCGCAGCGAGACGCTGCGTGCCGTGCTGCCGCTGGATTCCGCCTGCCACGTCACCCCGCGTCCGCACGCCTGCCGACCGAGGGGAGACAACTCATGCCCGAAACACCGCACCGCCGACTTCCGCGCGCGCGCTGAGTCCGGGCGGGCACCGCGAGGTGGTAGCCACTGACGAACCAGGCGCCGAGGACCTGCAGCGCCGGGTGAAAGAACTACAGGCGGAACTCGACGGGCTCCGCCGCGCCCTGCGCAGCCGCGCCACCATCGAACAGGCGATGGGCGTGCTCGTCGTCGCCCACCGCTGCACCCCCCAGGAGGCCTTCCGCCTGCTGATCCGGTTGTCGCAGCAGCACAACGTCAAACTGCACCGGGTGGCCGACATGCTGGTCCAGCTCGCCGCCAAGGCCGAAACGCACCAGCTCGAGGCGTTGCTGCGGCAAGCCGCGCCGAACGAGGGCACGGAAGAGGCGGGATCCGGGGCCGGCCATCTGGATGCAGCTCTCGTGGTGGTGGCTCGAAAGCTGGCCGACGGTTCCCCGGAGGCGCTGGCGGAGCTGCACGAACTCCTGCTCGCCCGGGGCTGGATCCCGCCCTACACCGTGCTGGCGGCGGCGCTGGAGTGACCCGCGGCGGTCACGCCACGGGGAGCTGGCGCCGCCGTGCGATCGCCTCGCGGCGTTCGCTCTCGTCGAGCCCGCCCCACACGCCGAACGGTTCCTCCACCGTCAGCGCGTGGTGCCGGCACTCCACGATCACCGGGCAGCTCTGACAGATCTGTTTCGCCCTGGCCACCCGGTCGGCGCGCGCGAAGCCGCGCTCGCCGTCCGGGTGGAAGAACATCGAGCTGTCGAAGTTCCGGCAATTCCCCTTGCGCTGCCACTCCCAAGTCTCCGCGACGGGCTCGGGGAGCCGAGACGTGTCCGCCATGAAGATCACCTCCGCCATCAAGCTGGGTCGCTGACGCGGTGTTACCCACTTCCCCCGATTGCTACACCTCGGCCGCGGACACCGCCTCCGCCCGGAGCAGGCCCGCACCGGCCAGGCCGGCCCAGACGGCGGAGGGCACCGGCAGGCGTGCCCGCGTGAGGTTGGCGCTGACCTGCGCGGGGGATTGCGCGCCGAGCAGCACCGAGGTCACCGCGGGGTGCCCGGCGGCCAGCGCGATCGCCGCCCGCGGTAGTTCCACCCCGTGGGCGGCGCACACCCCGGCGATCCGCGTGGCCCGCGCGACCAGCTCCGGCGGGGCCTCCGCGTAGTCGTACATCGTGCCCGGTGACGGCGTCGCGAGGATGCCGCCGTTGAACACCCCGGCGGCCACCACCGCCACCCCGCGCCGCCGGCACAGCGGCAGCAGTTCGTCCAGCGCGGACTGGTCGAGCAGGGTGTACCGGCCGGCGATCAGCACCACGTCGAGATCGGACCGGCGGACGAACTCGGCGGGCATCGCCGCCTGGTTCATCCCGACGCCGACCGCGCCGATCACCCCCTGGTCCCGCAGTTCGAGCAACGCGGGCAGCGCGCCGTCGAGCGCCGCCGCGAAATGCGCGTCGGGGTCGTGCACGTACACGATGTCCACCCGATCGAGGCACAACCGCCGCAGGCTCTCCTCCAGCGACCGCAGCACACCGTCACGGCTGAAGTCCCAGACCCGGCGGTACGCGGCGGGCACGTCGAAGCCCTGGTCGTCGCGGCGACCGGCACCGGCGGGATCGGGTTCGAGCAGGCGGCCGACCTTCGTCGACACCACGTACCCGTCCCGGGGGTACGCCGCGAGCGCGGCCCCGAGGCGTCGTTCCGACAAGCCGAGGCCGTAGTGCGGGGCGGTGTCGAAGTAGCGGACGCCCTCCTGCCACGCCCGTTCGACGGTGGCGACGGCGTTCTCGTCGGTCATCGCGGTGTAGAGGTTGCCGAGCTGGGCGCACCCGAGCCCCCAGGCTCCCAGGCGGGTCAGCGGCATCTACCGGCTCCTTCCGTGGCTAATCTGGGCAGCGCACGCGGAAACATCCGAGGTCTGGGCGAAGGCGAGGGGCGCGAGATGCCGGTCACCGACGAAGCCATCGACAAGATCAAGGGCATGATCATCGCCGGTGAGCTGGCCCCCGGCGACCGGCTGCCCAGGGAAGCCGAGCTGGCCCAGCGGCTCGGCCTCTCCCGCAGTTCGCTGCGGGAGGCGGTCAAGGCGCTGTGCCTGATCCGGGTGCTCGACGTCCGCCAGGGCGACGGCACGTACGTGACCAGCCTCGAACCGAAGCTGCTGCTGGACGCGATGACCTTCGTCGTGGACTTCCACCGCGACGACACCGTGCTCGACTTCCTCGCCGTGCGCCGGATCCTGGAACCGGCCGCGACCGCGCTGGCCGCGCAGCACATGTCCGGGGCCGACCTCGCCGAACTGCGCCGGCTCCTCGGCGAACTGGACGACGCGCCGACGGTGGAAGCGCTGGTGGCCAACGACCTCGCCTTCCACCGCCGGATCGCCGAGGGCTCCGGCAACCCGGTGCTGTGCTCGCTGCTGGACAGCCTGTCCGGGCCGACCACCCGCGCCCGCATCTGGCGGGGCCTCACCCAGGAGGGCGCGGTCGCCAAGACCAGGGAGCAGCACGCCGCCATCTACGAAGCCATCGCCGCCCGCGAGCCGGAACTCGCGCGGTCGTGGGCCACCGTGCACGTGGCCGGGGTGGAGCAGTGGCTGCGCAACGCCCTGGGCACCGCCGAGCACCCCGCCTGAGCCCGCCTCACGTCTGCGGTTTCCCGCCGGTGAACCGCGCGATCATCAGCGCGACGAGGATGATGCCGCCGTAGAGCGCCTGGATCCAGAACGAGGGCACCTGGGCCAGCGTCAGCAGGTTCTCCACCACCGCGAGCAGCAGCACGCCGGTGAGCGCGCCGAACATGGTGCCGCGCCCGCCGTCGAGCGAGATGCCGCCGATCACCGCGGCGGCGAACACGGTGAAGATCATGCCGTCGCCCTGGTTGGCGTTGATCGCGCCGACGTAACCCGTCATCACCAGGCCGCCTAGGGAGGCCAGCACCCCGGCCACCACGAAGACCAGCCAGGAGATCCGCTCGACCCGGATGCCCGCGGCCCGTGCGGCCTCGCGGTTGCCCCCGATCGCGTACAGCGACCGGCCGACGCGGTGGTAGCGCAGGACAAAACCGCTGATCGCGTACGCGGCGGCCGCCAGCCACACCGACGCGGGCAGGCCGAGGAAGGTCTCGGTGGCCAGCGCGAAGAAGGCGTCCGGCATCTCGAAGAGCGTCTTGCCCTCGGTCAGCCCGACCAGCAGGCCACGCAGCACGATCAGCATCGCCAGCGTCACGATGAACGCGTTGAGCTGCAGTTTCACGATCAGGAAGCCGTTGACCGCCCCGATGGCCGCGCCGACCAGCACGATCACCAGCAAGCCCGGCGCCGTCGGCAGTTCGGTGCCGAAGCCGGCGGACACCGCCGGGAGCACCAGCATGGCGCCGAGCACCGGCGCGATGCCGACGGTCGATTCCAGCGACAGGTCGAACTTGCCGGAGATCAGCACCAGCGATTCGCCGAGCACCACCAGTGCCAGCGCGGCCGACGCGCCGAGGATGCTGATCAGGTTGTCCGCGGTGAGGAAGCGGTCGTTGACCAGGCCGCCGACCACCAGCAGCGCGGCGAGCGCGGGCAGCAGGGCCAGTTCACGCAGTCGCGGCAGCTGCCGTCGCCGCGGCGCGGTCACCGCGGTGCCCGCCCGCCCGGTCGCCGTGCCGGTCATCGCACCCCCTCGATCTCGGCCACCAGCTCACCGTCCGACCAGCCCGCCCGGTGCTCGGCCACCAGCCGCCCGGCCCGGACGACCAGCACCCGGTCGGCGGGCCGCAGGTCGTCCAGTTCGTCGCTGACCACCAGCACCGCCTTGCCCGCCGCCCGCACCCGGTCGACCACGGCGAGCAGGGCCTCCTTCGACTTCACGTCCACCCCGGCGGTCGGGTCGATCAGCACCAGCAGGTCCGGATCGGTGGCCATCGCCCTGGCCAGCACCACCTTCTGCTGGTTGCCGCCGGACAGGTCGGCCACCGGCTGGTCCGGGCCGGCGGCCACCACGCCGAATTCGGCGACGGCCCGTTCGGTCACCGCCCGGCGCGCGTCCGGCGGGGCGGTGCCCGCGCGGCCGAGGCGGTCCAGCACGGTCATCGTCGCGTTGTCCGAAACGGACAGCCCGAGCACCAGGCCCTGGTGGTGCCGGTCCCTCGGCACGCAGCCGATCCCGGCGGCCAGCGCGGCGGCGACGTCCCCGGCGGGCAGCGGCCGCCCGGCCACCCGCACCGAACCGGCGGTGGGCACGCGCAGGCCGTAGATGGTCTCGGCGACCTGGTGCTTGCCGCTGGCGTTGCTGCCGGCCAGGCCGACCACTTCCCCGCGGCGCACGCCGAACGACACGTCTTCGAAGGAATCACCGGAGAGGCCGTCGACCTCCAGCACCGCTTCGGTGCCTTCGGGCAGCGGATCGCGTGCGGCAGCGTCGGCCACCGACAGGCCGCCCTCCTCGCCGGTCATCGCGTCGACCAGGTCGGCGCGGCTGAGCTGGTCGACCGGTGCGGTCAGCACGTGCCGGGCGTCACGCAGCACGGTCACCGCCTGGCAGACCTCGTGCACCTCCGGCAGGTGGTGCGAGATGAACAGGAAGGTCACCCCGCCGTCCTGCAGTTCGCGCATCCGGGTGAACAACCGGTCGATCGCCTGGCTGTCCAGCTGCGCGGTGGGTTCGTCGAGCACGATGAACCGGGCGCCGTAGGACAACGCGCGGGCGATCTCCACCAGCTGCCGGTCCTCCACGGACAGTTCGCCCGCGGTCAGGTCGGGGTCCACCGACACCCGCCACGACTCCAGCAGTTCGGCGGCCTGCCGGCGCAGCTTCGGCCAGCTGATGCCGAACCGCCCGGCCGGCTGCCGGTTGAGGAACAGGTTCTCCGCCACGCTCAGCTGCGGGATGACCGTGGAGTGCTGGTAGACGCACGCCACCCGGGCCCGCCACGCCTCGCGGTCGGCCAGCGGCGGAGCCGGGCGGCCGCCGAACTCCACCCGGCCGGTGTCCGGTTTGGACAGTCCGGTGAGCAGCGAGACCAGCGTCGACTTGCCGGCGCCGTTGCGCCCGACCAGCGCGTGGGACTCCCCCGGCCGGACGGTCAGGCTGACCTCGTGCAGCGCGGTCGTCGGCCCGTAGCGCTTGCCGACGCCCAGCGCGCCGGCCACCGGGGCGCTCACAGCTGGTTGCCCCAGAGCCCGGGGTCGTCGACGTTGTCCCCGGTCACCACGGGGGCGGGCAGCTGGTCCTCGAGCATGCCGGGCCGGGTTTCCACCACGGTGCTGCCGTGGTCGGTCGGCCCCGGCTGGAACACCTCACCGGCCATCGCCCGTCTGACGTAGTGCAGGCCGTACTTGGCGTAGTCGTCGGCGGGCTGGGAGACGGTGGCGTCCAGCTCACCCCGGCGGATCGCCTCCAGCTCCTGGGGAATGCCGTCGTTGCTGACCAGCACCACGTGCTTCGGGTCGCCGACCGGGAAGAAGAGGTTCTTGCGCTGCAACGCCTGCACGGTCGGCGCCAGGTAGACCCCGCCCGCCTGCATGTACACCGCCTTGACGTCGGGGTTCGAGGTGAGCACGCCCTCCAGTCCGGACGCGGCCTTGTCGGCCTTCCACTCCGCCGGGACCTCCAGCACCTGCAACGCCGGGAACCTGCTCTTCACGCAGTCGCGGAAGGCCTCCGAGCGTTCCCGCCCGTTCACCGACGCGAGGTCCCCCATGATCTGGACGACCTTGCCCTCCTTGACCTTGCCGCCGATGTGCTCGCACGCCTTGACGCCGTACGCCCTGTTGTCCGCGCGGACCACGATGGCCACCTTGCCGCCTTCGGGCGCCACGTCCACCGCGACCACCGGCACGCCCCGGCGTTCGGCCTGCTCCAGCCCGGCGACCACGGCCGCCGAGTCCAGCGGGGTCACCACCAGCCCCTTGACCCCCTGGTTGAGCAGGTTGTTCAGGTCGGTGATCAGCTTGGCCGGATCGCTGTTGGCGTTGACCGTCGGCAGTGCTTCGACGCCCTCGGTGCTCGCCATCTGCGGCACGTAGTTGTTGTAGGCCTGCCAGAACGGCGAGGTCAGCAGCGGCACGGTCGCGCCGACCGGCCCGCCGGGCGAACCGCCGCCCGGGGCCGGGGCGGCCGAGTCCCTGGTGGAACCGCAGGCGCTGAGGGCCAGCGTGAGCACCGCGGCCGCCGCGGCGGCCTTGCACACCTTGTTCCGCACCGCTTCTCCTCCTTGCTGCCGGCAGGGCTAGGGATTCCGGACCGGCCCCCTCGGCCGGAGGCCGTGCATGCCACCGTCGACGGCCAGTGCCGTGCCGGTGGTCGAGGCCGCCGCCGGACTGGCCAGGTGCGCGATGGCGTGCGCGACCTCGTCGGCGGTGACCAGCCTGCCCGTCGGCTGCCGGGCTTCGAGCGCGGCGCGTTCGGCCGCCGGATCGGCTGCCGCGTCGAGCAGCCTGCCCACCCACGGGGTGTCGGCGGTACCCGGGCAGACGCAGTTCACCCGGATGCGATCGGGCAGGTGGTCGGTGGCCATCGCCAGGGTCAGCGCCAGCACCGCGCCCTTGCTGGCCGAGTACAGCGCACGCCCGGGCAGGCCCTGCCAGGCCGCGATCGAGCAGGTGTTGACGATCGCCGCGGCGGCCGATCGGCGCAGGTGGGGCAACGCGGCCCGGCTCACCCTCGCCATGCCGACCACGTTGACGTCGAGCACCCGGTGCCATTCCTCGTCGTCGTTGGCCGCGACGTCGCCCTGCGCGCCGATGCCGGCGTTGTTCACCAGCACGTCGATGCCGCCGTACCGCTCGGCGACCGCTTCGATCGCGTCACGCACCTGCGCGTCGTCGCGGACGTCGCACCGGTAACCGTCCGGTCCGGGGTTCAGGTCCAGCACGGCCACCTTCGCCCCGCGTGCGGCCAGCGTGGTGGCGGTCGCCGCGCCGATGCCGGACGCACCGCCGGTGACCACCGCGACCAGCCCGTCGAACTCGCTCATCCGCCCTCCGTCCACTCAGGACCGTCCGGGAACCGGAACCGCCGCAGCGTGGCGTCGTGCATCCGCGCCGAAAAGCCCGGTTCCCGCGGGGCCGGGTAGCGCCCCGCGTGCACGGTCGCCGGATCGGTGAAGTGCTCGTGCAGGTGGTCCACCCATTCGATGGACCGGTCGGCGTCGGTGCCGGAAACCGCCACGTAGTCGAACATGGACAGGTGCCGGACCAGTTCGCACAGCCCGACCCCACCGGCGTGCGGGCAGACCGGGATGCCGAACTTGGCCGCCAGCAGCAGGATCGCCACGTTCTCGTTGACCCCGCCGACCCGGCACGCGTCCAGTTGCAGCACCGAGATCGCCCCCGCCTGCAGCAGTTGCTTGAACACCACGCGGTTCTGCACGTGCTCGCCGGTGGCCACCCGGATCGGCGCGATGGCCTCGGCGATGGCCCGGTGCCCCAGCACGTCGTCCGGGGAGGTGGGTTCCTCGATCCAGTACGGGTCGAACGGGGCCAGCGCGGCCATCCACCGCACGGCGGTGCCGACGTCCCACCGCTGGTTCGCGTCGACGGCGATGCGGACCTCGTCCCCGACGGCCGCCCTGGCCAGCTTCATCCGGCGGATGTCGTCCTCGAGGTCCCCGCCGACCTTCAGCTTGATCATCTCGAAGCCGTCGGCCACCGCCTGCCTGGCCAGCCGGACGAGCTTCGCGTCGGCGTAACCGAGCCAGCCCGGTGACGTGGTGTAGGCGCGGTACCCGTTGGCCAGCAGGTGCTCGGTGCGCTGGGCCCGGCCCGGTTCGGCGGCCCGCAGCAGGTCCAGCGCCTCCTGCTCGGTCAGCGCGTCGGTGAGGTAGCGGTAGTCGACCAGCCCGGCGATCTCCTCGGGCGCCAGTTCCGCCAGGAACCTCCACAGCGGCCGCCCGGCGCGGCGGGCGGCGAGGTCCCACGCGGCGTTGACCACCGCGCCGACGGCCATGTGCGCCACCCCCTTCTCCGGGCCCAGCCAGCGCAGCTGCGAATCCCCGACCAGGGTGGCGGACAACGCGGCCAGCTCGCTCGCGGTCTCGGGCACCGCCCGGCCGACGACGTGGCCTTCCAGTGCCTGGATCGCCGCCGCCTGCACGTCGTTGCCGCGGCCGATGGTGAAGGTCAGGCCGTAGCCGTCGGGACCGCCGTCGGTGTGCAGCACCACGTAGGCCGCCGAGTAGTCCGGGTCCGGGTTCATCGCGTCCGACCCGTCCAGTTCCCGCGAGGTGGGGAACCGGACGTCGAGCACCTCCATCCCGGTGATCCGGGTCATCAGGCGGGCTCCACGCGCTGCAACTGCCTGCCCAGCCCGGTGATCTCCAGCTCGACCACGTCACCCGGACGCAGGTACGGCTTGGGGTCCGGCTGCCCCATGGCCACCCCCTCGGGGGTGCCGGTGTTGATCAGGTCGCCGGGCCGCAGCACCATGAACTGGCTGATGTAGTGCACCACCTCGGCGACGGTGAAGATCATGTCCCCGGTGGTGGACCGCTGGTGCACCACCCCGTTGACCGACAGCGAGAGTTCGAGGTCCTGCGGGTCCGGCACCTCCTCGGCGGGCACCAGCCACGGGCCGAGCGGGTTGAAGTTCTCGCACGACTTGCCCTTGTCCCAGGTGCCGCCGCGCTCGAACTGGTAGGCGCGCTCGGTCACGTCGTGGGAGATGGTGTAACCCGCGACGTGCGCCAGGGCGTCGGCCGGGCTGTCCAGGTAACGCGCGGTGCGGCCGATCACCACGCCCAGTTCGACCTCCCAGTCGGTGGCCGTGGACCCGCGCGGGATCAGGATCGGGTCGCCGGGGCCCACCACCACGTCCGGTGCCTTCATGAACAGCACCGGTTCCCCGGGGATCGGCGCGCCGGTCTCCTCGGCGTGGCGGCGGTAGTTCAGCCCGACGCAGACCACCTTGCCCGGCCGCGCGATGGGCGGGCCGACGCGCAACCCGGCCGCACTGGCAGGTGGCAGCTCGCCGGCGTCGAGCGCGGCGCGGGCCCTGGCCGGGCCGTCGGCTGCCAGGAAGGCGCCGTCGATGTCGGCGGTCAGCGGGCTCAGGTCGTGGAGCCCGCCGTCGGCCGAACGGGCACAGGGCCGTTCGGCTCCGGGGTCACCGAGGCGCAGCAACTGCACTGGTCTTCCTTCCTCGAGCAGACATCCGATGTATACCGGATCACAGTGCCTACATCCAGCAGAAGAAGGGGTGGAGCTGGGAGATTGATCCGATCAGTGGCCGGGGTCCGAGATCAGCATCTCAACTCCAGCACGCGGAGGGGAGCCCGGACAAGCCCGCATTACGCCAAACCGGTGGCCGACCGGCACGTCAACCGCTAGTTTCGGCCCGGTCAACCAACTGGGGGTAAACCGAAATGAACCGAATGCTGAGAGCAGGCGCCGTCGCACTGGCCGTGGCCGGGCTGTTCGCCACCGCACCGGTGGCCTCGGCCGGGCAGACACCACCGGTGCTCGCGCCGATGAGCCCGTCGAACTGGGATTCCACCTATCCCAACGAGTTCACCTGCCAACTGGCCGGGCAGCAACTGCAGTGGAGCAAGCCGGGGCTGACCTTCCGCTGCTTCGCGATCGGCAACCCGCCGCGCTGGGAGCTGTGGGTGAACCAGCCGCGCTGACCGCTCAGCCGGCCCGCTTGACCACCGCGCTGACGATGCGCTGGTAGGCGGAGCCCAGCACCCGCGGCAGGGCGTCGATCACGTGGGCGTCCGCGCCCACGAGGATCTTCGCCCGCTCGCGTTCCACGCCGCGGATGATGGTGCGCGCGGCCGCTTCCGGGGTGGTGCCCGCGATGCGGTCGAAGTTCCTCGAGGTGCGTTCCACCTCGCCGTCCGGAATGCCGCGCGCATCACGGGCGATGTTCGTCCTGATGCCACCGGGGTGCACGCAGCTCACCCCGACCGGGTGCCCGGCCAGGCGCAGTTCCTGGCGCAGGGCCTCGGTCACCCCGCGCACGGCGAACTTCGTCGCGTTGTACGCCGACTGCGTCGGCACCGCGATCAGGCCGAACACGCTGGAGATGTTGACCAGGTAGCCGTCGCCGGAGTCGATCAGGTGCGGCAGGAACGCCTTGCTGCCGTGCACCACGCCCCAGAAGTTGACCCCGACGATCCAGTCGAGGTCCTCCCAGCGCATCGAGGCGAAGTCGGACATCAGCGCCACGCCCGCATTGTTCACCACCAGGTTGACCCGGCCGAAGTCGGCTCGCACCGCGTCCGCGTGCGCCAGCACCGCCGCCCGGTCGGCCACGTCGAGCTCGTAGGACCGGGCTTCGGCACCGGCCTTCTCGCACCACGCCGCCGTGTCCGCCACCCGCGCGGTGTCCACATCGGACAGGGCGAGCCGGGCGCCGCGGGCGGCCAGGTTCAGCGCCAACGCGCGGCCGATGCCGGAACCGGCCCCGGTGAGCACCGCGACCTTGCCGGCGAACTGCCGCATGGGGCCCCCTTTTTTAGTGGGACTGCCGGTACCTGTTACCTGAAGTACTATCCAAGTCATGCCGGAGGGTGTCAACCGGGTCGACGGCCGATCGGAGCGCTGGCGGGCGCACCGGGTGGCCCGCCGCGCCCAATTCGTCGACGCCGCCTTCGCCGCGCTCGCCGAGCACGGGCCCGGGGTCGGCATGGCCGAGATCGCCGCGGCCGCCGGGGTGTCGAAACCGCGGCTGTACCGGCACTTCGCCGACAAGGCCGAGTTGTTCGGCGCGATCGCGGACCGCACCTCGCGGCTGCTCTGGGAACGCCTGGAGCCCGCGCTGACCACACCCGCCCCCGCGCACCGGCGCGTCCGGCAGGCGCTGGCGGCCTACCTCGGCCTGGTCGACGAGCACCCGCAGGTCTTCCGCTTCCTCGGCGCCCGCCGCCGCCTCGACCTCGGCGAGGGCGCGGACCCGGTGGCCGAGGACAAGAAGGTGCTCGCGGCGGTGATCGCCACGATCTTCACCGACGAACTGCGCGCCCGTCACGCGGACAGCGGTGGCGCCGAGGTGTGGGCGCACGGCATCGTCGGCGCGGTCGAAGCGGCCACCGACTGGTGGCTGGACCGCCGCACGATGAGCCGCGAGAGCCTGACCGAGTACCTCACCGTGCTGCTGTGGAGCGCGGTCGACGGCGCGCTGCGCACCCAGGGCATCGTGCTCGACCCCGACCGCCCGGTGGTGGTCAGCGAGCGCACCCTGCGGCTGTTGTCGGACCACGACTGAAGGGGATCGGATGGACCGCGAGCACGACGTGACCCTGTTCGGCGCCACCGGCTTCACCGGTGCGCTCACCGCCGAATACCTGGCGCGCCACGCCCCGGCCGGGTTCCGGCTCGCGCTCGCCGGGCGCAACCGCGCGAAACTGGAGTCGATCCGCGACCGGCTCGCCGCCATCGACGCCCGCTGGGCCGATCTCCCGCTGCTGCACGCCGAAATCGGTGACGCGGCGTCGCTGGCCTCGGTCGCCGCCGCCAGCCGTGTGGTCGCCACCACCGTCGGCCCGTACCTGACCCACGGTGAACCGCTGGTCGCGGCCTGTGCCGAGCACGGCACCGCGTACGCCGACCTGACCGGGGAGCCGGAGTTCGTCGACCGCATGTACCTGCGCTACGACCGCCGTGCCCGCGAAACCGGGGCGCGGCTGGTGCACTCGTGCGGGTTCGACTCGATCCCCTACGACCTCGGCGCGCTCTACACGGTGCAGAAGCTGCCGCGGGATTCGCCGATCGAGCTCAGCGGGTACGTCCGCGCGGGCGCGGCGTTCTCCGGCGGCACCTTCGCCTCGGCGATCACGGTGTTCTCGCGGTTGTTCGAGATGGCGCAGATCGCGAAGCAGCGGGCGGCCGCGGAGCAGCCTTCCCACCGGCGGGCGCGCACCGTGGTCGGCACTCCGCACCGCGACGCCGAGAGCGGGCGCTGGGCGGTGCCGATGACCACCATCGACCCGCAGATCGTGGCCCGGTCGGCGGCCGAGCTCGACGAGTACGGCCCGGACTTCACCTACCGCCAGTTCATGTCGGTGAAACGGCTGCCCACGGTGGTGGCCGGGGCGGCGGGGCTGGGGGTGCTGTTCGCGCTGGCCCAGCTGCCGCCGGCCAGGAAGGCGCTGATCGGGCTGGTGAACCCGGGTGGCGGGCCGGACGAGGAGAAGCGGGCGCGGTCGTGGTTCAAGGTCCGCTTCCACGGCAGCGGCGGCGGGCGCCGGGTGGTCACCGAGGTGGCCGGTGGTGACCCCGGTTACGACGAGACCGCCAAGATGCTCGGCGAGTCCGCGATGTGCCTGGCGCTGGACGACCTGCCCCCGGTCGCCGGTCAGGTCACCACCGCCGTGGCGATGGGCGACGCACTGGTGAAGCGGCTGGTGGACGCCGGGATCGTGTTCCGGGTGGTGCGGAGTTGAGCCGGTGAGCCGGGGTGACCGCTTAGGCTGACCCCATGCCCCGACTCACCCGCGCGGAAAGCCAGGCCCGCACCCGTGAACAGCTCATCGCCGGCGCGAAGGACCTGTTCCTGCGCGAGGGGTACACGGCGACCTCACTGGAGAAGGTGGCCGACGAAGCCGGGTACTCCAAGGGCGCGGTCTACTCGAACTTCCGCAACAAGGACGAGCTGTGCCTGGCCGTGCTGGACGCGATCCACGCCGAGCAGGCCGAGCAGCTGTCGGCCTCGCTGGCGGGCGTGACCGAACTGGACGCGGTGTTCGAGGCGTTCCAGGGCTGGGCGGAACGCAGCATCGGTGACCAGGCGTGGACCGCGCTGGAGGTGGAGTTCGCCACCAACGTGCGCCGGGACCCGCGGCTGCGTGACGAACTGGCGATCCGCGACAAGGCCATCCGCGACACCATCACCGGTGTGCTGAAGACGCACACCGACGAGTACGGCATCGAACTGCCGATGCCGGCCGAGGACTGCGCGACCGCGCTGCTCAGCCTGGGCATCGGCCTCGGGGTGCAGCGCGCCATCGACCCGAGCATCCCGGTCGGCGTGCTCACCGATGTGATGCGCCTGTTCGCCGGGCGGTGATTCTGCCGCGCCTCCGGCACGGCGCAGAGGTCGCTCGGATCCGATCGCTTCCCTCGGCACGCCAGACCGCTGAGCGGCCTGGCGCACCTCAGTCCAGCGATCGGCGCGACCTCTGAGCGAGGTGGTCAGCCCCGCGGGCTCCGCCAGGCGAGCAAGTCATCTGCGGTGCGGGTGTTGATGACCTGGTCGACGCCGACACCGCACTCCAGTGCCCGTGCGCAGCCGTGCGCCTTCCACGCCAGTTGCCCCGGCGCGTGCGCGTCGCTGTCGATGGCGAACTCGCAGCCCAGTTCGACGGCCTGCTTGAGCAGGCGTTTCGGCGGGTCCAGCCGGTCGACGCGCGAGTTGATCTCGACCGCGACCCCGTGCTCCCGGCAGGCTTCGAACACCTTCTCCGCGTCGAACTCCGACTCCGGCCGGTGCCGCCCGGCGACCCGGCGGCCGGTGCAGTGCCCGAGCACGTTGACCCGCGGGTTCGACACCGCCGCCAGCATCCGCGCGGTCATCTCCTTGCGCGGCATCCGCAGTTCCGAGTGCACGCTGGCGACCACGAAGTCCAGCTCCCACAGCAGGTCTTCGTCCTGGTCGAGCGCGCCGTCGAGCAGGATGTCCACCTCGATGCCGGTCAGCACCCGGAACGGCGCCAGCCGTTCGTTCAGCTCGGCGACCACCACCAGCTGCTGCCGCAGCCGTTCCGCGGACAGCCCGTTCGCCACGGTCAGCCGGGGCGAGTGGTCGGTGAGCACCATCCACTCGTGCCCGAGCCCGGCCGCCGCCCGCGCCATCTCCTCGATCGGGCTGCCGCCGTCCGACCAGTCCGAATGGGTGTGGCAGTCACCACGCAGGGCGGTCAGCAGTTCCCCGCCGTCCGGCAGTTCCGGCGCCTCCTCGGCCTCGACCTTGCGCAGGTACTCCGGCACGTTCCCGGCCAGCACGTCCTCGATCACCGACGCGGTCGCCTTGCCGATGCCCTTGAGCCCGGTCAGCCTGCCGGTGCGCACCAGCTCGGCGAGGCGCTCGGGGGTGAGCTTGTCCACCACCGCGGCCGCGTTGCGGAAGGCGCGGACCCGGTAGGTGGGTTCACCGCGCTTCTCCAGTTCGTAGGCGATGTCACGCAGTGCGCTGGCCGGTTCCATGCCGCTGATTCTGCCGGATCCCACATCCCACACCAGGGTGAGGCGAAGCCGTGATATTGGCCCCCCGTATCTTGGTCAGGACGCCCGAGCCCCGAACAGGAGCGAAGTCTTGCCGCCAGACAGCCAGTGGCCCGGTTCCCGGTCCGAGGAAACCGACGTGTTCCCCGCGGTCTCCGGCAAGCTCGTCGACCCCGAGCAGACCGACGCGATCGGCACTGCCTTCATCCACCCGATCGAACCGGACGAACCCGGCGCGGACGACCGCAAGCGCAAGGTCAAGCGCGCCGGGCTGATCGCCGGTGCGGTGCTGGGCGCGTTCGTCGTGCTCTACGGCGCCGACCTGCTGATCAACTCCGGGGACGTGCCGCGCGGGGTGACCGTGGCCGGCGTGGACGTCGGCGGCATGAGCCGGGAGAGCGCCGAGCAGGAGCTGCGCCAGCAGCTCGAGCCGCGGCTGAACCAGCCGGTGCGGGTGCGCGCCGGGGACGTCGAGCAGACCCTCGACCCCCGTGAGACCGGGCTGGTCCTGGACTGGCCAGCCACCCTGGACCGCGCGGGCGAGCAGCCGCTGAACCCGTTCGCCAGGATCGCCTCGTTCTTCACCAGCCGGGAGACCGGGGTGGCCACCAACGCCGAGCAGGCCACGCTGGCCACCGCGATGGACGCGCTGCGTGGTGAGGTCGACCGCGCCCCGGCCGAGGGCACCATCACCTTCGACGGCGCCACGCCGGTCCCGGTGGACCCGAAGCAGGGGCAGGCGCTGGACGTGCCCGGCGCGTCCCAGCTGCTGCTGTCGCAGTGGGCCTCCGGTGAGGTGCTGGAGCTGCCGGTGACGCTGACCCCGGTGCGGTCCACCCCGGAGAGCGTGCGCGCGGCGCTGGAGCAGTTCGCCAAGCCCGCGGTGTCGGCACCGGTGGTGGTCAAGGGCGAGGGCAAGGACGCGAAGCTGGCGCCGGAGGCGATCGCCGAGGCGCTGACCTTCGAGGTGGTCGACGGCGGCGTGCTGGTGCCCAAGATCGACAACGCGAAGATCGCCGAAGCCGCCGGTCCGCAGCTCGCCTCCACCGAGAAGGAGGGGCGCGACGCGGAGATCGTCTTCGAGGGCGGGAAGCCGGCCGTGCACCCGTCCGAGGACGGCAAGAAGATCAACTGGGACCCGACCCTGGTGCCGCTGCCGGAGGTGCTCAAGCTCGCCGACGGCCGCGAGGTGAAGGCGGTCTACGAGAACAAGCCCGCCAAGGTGACCACCGAGGAAGCGAACAAGCTCGGCATCAACGAGGTCATCGGCGAGTTCACCACGAAGGGCTTCGCGCAGGATTCCGGCGTGAACATCCGCGTGGTCGCCGAAAAGGTCAACGGCGCCATCGTCAAGCCGGGCGACACGTTCAGCCTCAACGGGTTCACCGGGCCGCGGACCAAGGCCCAGGGTTACGTCGAAGCGGGCGTGATCTCCGACGGCGCCCCCGGCCGCGAGGTCGGCGGTGGCATCTCGCAGTTCGCCACCACGCTGTACAACGCGTACTACTTCGCGGGCATGAAGGACGCGGGGCACAAGGAGCACAGCTACTACATCAGCCGGTACCCACCGGCGCGTGAGGCGACCGTGTTCCAGAACCACAGCGGTGGCAGCGTGATCGACCTGAAGTTCACCAACGACAGCCAGACCGGGGTGGCCATCCAGACGATCTGGACGCCGTCGACGATCACGGTGAAGCTGTGGGGCACGAAGCGGTACAACGTGGAGTCGGTGCCGGGTGAGCGGCACAACTTCACCGAGCCCCAGGAGAAGCAGGGGCCGGCGGAGAACTGCCAGCCCAGCGCCGGTGCGCAGGGCTTCACCGTCAGCGACACCCGCATCCTGCGTGACGCGGCCACCGGCCGTGAGGTCAAGCGGGAGCCGCGGAACGTCCGGTACAACCCGCAGCCGAAGATCGTCTGCCCCGGCGGCTGACCTTCCGGCGCCGAAGGGCCCTGTTCACCGCTGGTGAACAGGGCCCTTCGGCGTGGTACCTCAGAACTGAGCCGTCCAGTGGGCGGTCCGGTCCAGGTAGGCGGTTTCCGCGGCGGCGCCGGTGTGGCCGTAGGCACCGTCGTAGGTCTGGTAACCGCGGCCCGCCGGGGGCGCCGAGCTCGCCGGTTCGACGGTCGACCCCTCGTGCCATTCGTTGAACGAAGTGATCGACACCCAGTCCGGCGCCCCGCCGTTCGCCGGGTTCAGCACGTTCGCCCACTGCGTGTCGTAGGTCCGCCCGTCGTCCCGGGGCAGCGTCGGGGTGCTGTTGCCCGGAACCGCCCGGTCGTCGAGGTAACCGGGACCCAGCGAAGGCGCCCAGATCAGCCCGTTCGCCCTGGCGTGGTCGGCGATGCCCTTCCAGCCGACCGGGTTCATCGTGGCCAGCACGTCGTAGGTGTAGATGCCGCCGAAGTGCGTGACCCGGCTCAGGTCGGTGGTCTGCGCGAGCACGATGTTGTTCGCCCGCAACGGCGCGATCGGTGCCCAGTCCGCGACGGACAGGCTGTCGAACACGTAGAACGCGGGCCGGTTGCCGTGGGCGGCGTCCCGGTAGAACGCCGGGCTGCCACCGTAGCGCTCGTTGAGGTACGCAATGTCGTCCACAGTGGACTGTGCGGTCCGGCCACCGTACGGCTCCAGGTGCCACGCCACCTTCAGCCCGTGCTTCGCCGCCGCCGCCAGCACTCCCGGCACCAAGCCGTCCTCGTAGGACCCGCGACCCCACCAGCTGTACACCAGTGTGCCGACGCCCGCGCGCCGGATCCACGCCATGTGCTGGTCGACCGCACCGGTGAAGTCGCCGGAGTCGTACGGCCCGAGCGCCGGGTAGAAGTCCGCACCGACGTCCTGCGGTGGCTGGTGCCCACCCTGGGGCCAGTGCCGGTACGAGCCGTGGACCTCGGGATTCCCGTACCACGGGTAGTAGAAGATGTGCGTTTTCGCCGACCACGGCGCCGCTGCCGCGGTGGGGGTGGTGAGGGCGGCCAGCACCAGGGCGACCGCGAGGAGGATTCTCATCGCTCTCCTTCGGGCAGGCGCAACCAGGCAGCGGTATCGCCAGGCAGCTTCCCGTCGTCCAGGGGCGCGCTTGACAACATGAGCTCCCGGTGCGGGGGCAGCGGCACCGCTTCCGCGCCGAAGTTGAGCAGGCAGGCGAACGAATCCCCGCGCCGGAAGGCGAGCACTCCGGGCGGCTGGTCCAGCCAGGCGAACCCGCCCCGCGCGTGCTCGCGCAGCCGCAAACCCGCGCGGTAGAGGGAAAGCACGGAATCCGGGTCACCGGCCTGGGCGGAAGCCGTGCAGGCGGCCCATTCCGCGGGCTGCGGCAGCCACGGTTCCTTCTCCGCGTCGTCCGGGCTGAACCCGAACGGCGAAGAGGCACCGGACCACGGCATCGGCACCCGGCACCCGTCCCGGCCCGGGTCGGCGTGGTCGCTGCGTTCCCACACCGGGTCCTGGCGCAGCTCACCGGGGATGTCCTCGACCTCCCACAACCCCAGTTCCTCACCCTGGTACAGGTAGACCCCGCCGGGCAGGGACATGGCCAGCAACGCGGCCGCCCTGGCGCGCCGGGTGCCGAGCGCGCGGTCCACCGGCGTGCCGTGCAACCGGTCGGCGAAGCTGAACCCGGTGTTCCCGGCCCGGCCGTACCGGGTGACCGGGCGCGTCACGTCGTGGTTGGACAGCACCCACGACGCCGGTGCGCCCACCTCGTCGTGCGAGTCCAGCGTCCGGTCGATCACCTCGCGGAACCGGGCCGCATCCCAGGGGCAGACCAGGAAGTCGAAGTTGAACGCCGCGTGCATCTCGTCCGGCCGCAGGTACCGCGCCGACCGCCGCAGGTCCGGCAGCCACATCTCCCCCACCAGCAGGCGTTCGTCCGGGTAGCTCCGGGCGATCCGCCGCCACGCCCGGTAGATCTCGTGCACGCCTTCGCGGTCGGAGAACGGGGTTTCGTCGCCCGGCTCGACGTCCGGCAGCTCGGGGTCCTTGACCATGCCGTCGGCCACGTCGATGCGGAAACCGTCCACCCCGCGGTCGAACCAGAACCGCAGGACGTCCTCGAACTCGGCCCGCACCTCCGCGCTCTCCCAGTTCAGGTCCGGCTGCCGCGAGCTGTACAGGTGCAGGTACCACTGGCCGGGTGTGCCGTCCGGCTCCACCACGCGGGTCCAGGCGGAACCGCCGAAGCGCGAGCGCCAGTTGTTCGGCGGTTCGGCACCGCCGGGGCCGCGGCCGTCGCGGAACCAGAACCGTTCGCGTTCCGGGGAGCCCGGCCCGGCTTCGAGCGCCGCGGTGAACCACCGGTGCGTGTCCGAGCAGTGGTTCGGCACGATGTCGATGATCACCTTGAGGCCGAGTTCGTGCGCCTCGTCGAGCACGCGCCCGGCGTCGTCGAGCGTGCCGAAGGTCGGCTCGATGTCGCGGAAGTCGGCGACGTCGTAACCGCCGTCGTCCATCGGGGAGGGATACCACGGGGTGAACCAGATGGCGTCCACGCCCAGGTCCGCGAGGTGGGCCAGCCGGGACCGGACACCGGCGAGGTCACCGATGCCGTCCCCGTCCCCGTCGGCGAAGCTGCGCAGGTAGACCTGGTAGATCGCCGCCTGCCGCCACCAATCCGAACCCTGTGCACCCGGTGGGGATTCGCTCACTGCAGCACCTTCCTGGGGTCGTGCGGATCAGCCCTTGAGGCTGCCCGCGGTCAGTCCGGCGAGGATCTGCTTCTGGAACACCAGGAACAGCCCCACCATCGGCAGGCTGGCCAGCACCAGCCCGGCGACCAGCAGATCCAGCCGCAGGTCCGGCGCCACCCGCTGCAGCAGCACCGAAAGCGTTTGCGTGCCGGGGTCCTGCAGCACCAGCAGCGGCCAGATGAAGTCCTTCCACGCGGCCACCACGGCGAAGATGGAGACCACCGCGAGCACCGGCCGCGAGATCGGCAGCACGATCCGGAGCAGGACGCGCACCGGGCCGGCGCCGTCGATGGTGGCCGCCTCGACCAGTTCGTCCGGGATCTGGTCGAAGAACCGCTTGAGCAGGTAGATGTTGAACGCGCTGGCGGCGGCGGGCAGCCAGATCGCGGCCGGGGTGCTGAGCAGGTTCACCCCGAGCAGCGGCACGTCGGCCACGGTCAGGTAGGTCGGCACCAGCAGCGCCGAGGCGGGCAGCATCAGCGTGGCCAGCATCAGCCCGAGCACCGCGCCGCCGAGCACCGGCCGCAGCTTCGACAACGCGAACGCGGCGGGCACCGCGACGGCGAGTTGCAGCAGCCACGCCCCACCGGCCACCACGACCGTGTTCAGGAAGTACCGGCCCAGGTCCAGTTCGGACCACGCCTGCGCGAAGGTCTCCGGCTGCCACTGCTGCGGCACCAGCGCCGGCGGGGTGCGCGCCAGCTCGTCCGGTGGCTTCATCGCCCCGGTCACCGCCCAGTACAGCGGGAACAGGAAGGCCAGGGTGAACGCCACCAGCACCAGCGAGAAGACCACCCAGTAGACGACCTTGCCGCGGGTACTGCGCAGCTGCGACGGCGAGACCAGCGTGCGCGGTCCGGGGGCGCCCCTCATACCGCACTCCTTCCCGTGAGCCGGACGTACGCGGCCGAGAACACCCCGAGCGCGATGAACAGCAGCAGGCTCAGCGCGCTGGCCGAACCGAAGTCGTTGTAGACGAAGGCGTAGCGGTAGAGCAGCAGGAGCACGGTGACGGTGGAGTCGTCCGGGCCGCCGCCGGTCATCACGAACGGCTCGGTGAACACCTGCATGGTGGCCACCACCTGCAACAGCAACAGCACCAGCAGCACGAACCGGGTCTGCGGCACGGTGACGTGCCAGAGCCGGCGCCAGATCCCGGCGCCGTCGAGTTCGGCGGCCTCGTACAGGTCACCGGGGATGGTCTGCAGCGCGGCCAGGTAGATCAGCGTGGTGCTGCCCATGTTCGCCCAGGTGGAGACCAGAACCAGCGAGAGCATCGCGGTGTCGCCGGAGTCGAGCCAGGCCGAACCGGGCAGCCCGACCGCCCGCAGGCCCTCGTTGAACAGGCCCGGCCCCGGGTCGTAGAACCACTTCCACAGCAGCGCGGTGACCACCGGCGGCAGCATCACCGGCAGGTAGACCACCAGCCGGAAGTACGCCCGCGCGTGCCGCAGTTCGTTGAGCAGCACCGCGGTGACGAACGGGATGGCGAAGCCGAAGACCAGCGCCAGGCCGGTGAACAGCAGGGTGTTGCGCCAGGCCACGCCGAACAGCGGGTCGTCGAAGAGCAGCTCGAAGTTGTCGAACCCGACCCACTCCGGGTCGTCGACGAAGTTCACCTGCTGGAAGCTGAGCACCAACCCGCGCACGATCGGGAACCAGGAGAACACCGCGAAGACGACCAGTGCGGCGCTGAGCAGGCCGTAGGCCGTGACGTTCTCGGCGAGCCTTCGGCGCCGCCTGGTCGCGGTCCTCACCTGAGCTGGGCCAGGGTGGCGTTGACCTTCTGCTCCGCGGTGGCCAGCAACGCGGCGGGATCGGCCGACGGATCGGTCAGCACCGCCTGCATCACGGTGTCGAGCGTGGCGTAGACCTGCTGCGCGTTCGGGGGTTCGAGGTGGCCCTTGATGGTGGTCCCGGCGTCGAGGTAGGCGGCGTAGTTCTGCGCGGGCACGTTGGCGTACTTCGCCTTGACGGCTTCCTGCTGCGCACGCAGGGCGCCGGTCCAGATGTCGGGGTTGGGCAGCGCGGGCAGCCCGACCGGCTGCCCGCCGTCGGCGTAGCGCTTGGTGAAGGAGTCGAAGCGGTCCGGGTTGAGGTACTTCCACTGGATCCAGGTGAGCCCGGCCTTGATCTTCTCCGGCGACGCCTTCGGGTTGACCATGTAACCCTCGCCACCGATCAGCGTGCCCTTGCCCTCGGGCACCGGCGCCAGGCCGTAGTCCTCGTACTTGCCGTTGAACTGCTTGACCAGCACGGGGATGTTGTCCGGGGCGGCGAGGTACATGCCGAGCTGGCCGGAGCCCATCATCCGCTGCACGTCGGCATCGGTCAGCAACTGCTTGCTGCCCATCGAATCGTCGGTCCAGCGCATCTGCTTGAGGTGCGCCAGCGCGGTGCGGCCGAGGTCGTTGTTGAAGTCGGCCTTCCAGGTGTCACCGTCCTTGCGGGCGATCTGGCCGCCGAGCGAGTTGAGCCAGGCGGTCAGGTGCCAGCCGCCCTGGTTGCCCTTGCTGAAGTCCGCGTAGCCGACCACCCCGTCACCGAGCGCGGCGATCTTGCCGGCGGCGGCGCGGACCTCGGCCCAGGTCCGCGGCGGGTGGTCCGGATCGAGCCCGGCCCTGGTGAACAGCGGGCGGCTGTAGACCAGGCCCATCGAGTAGTTGGCGGTGGGCAGGCCGTAGAGCTTGCCGCCGCGGTCGCGGAAGACGTCCAGCAGCTGCGGCTGGAGCTGGTCGACGTGCGGCAGTTCCTTGACCGCGTCGGTGATGTCGGCGGCCTGGCGGCGGGCGATGATCTGCGCGGGGTCGGTGAAGTAGACGTAGAACACGTCTTCCAGCTGCCCGCCCGCCAGCTTCGCGGAGAAGGACTCGACCTCCATGAAGCCCTCGTGCGGTTCGAGGTCGATGTCCGGGTGACCGGCCTCGAACTCGGCCACGTCCTGGTCGAAGACCATCCGCTCGAACGCCTGGGTCGGCGGCGGCTGGCCGTTGATCGAGACCTTGATCCGGCCGTCGGCCGAGCGCTCCTCCGAGCCGCCGGAACAGGCGGGCACGGCCAGCAGGCCGATCGCGGCCAGGGCAACCAGGACTCTGCGCGGACTGTTCATGCGGGCGCCTCTTCTCGACCGGCCTCCTGTGACGGCAGTCACTCTAAAGTGCGAGGCCGGTCGATGCAATATCCGAACAGCTACTTGTAAATACTCGACAATTACTAGCGCATGCGGACCTTCCCGGTCGAGCCGCGCACCACCAGTTCGGGCGCGAACAGCAGTTCCTCGGCGGGCACCTGGCCGCCGTTGATCTTCTTGACCAGCAGTTCCACCACCGCGCGGCCCATCGCCTCGATCGGCTGGCGGATGGTGGTCAGCGGCGGGTCCACGCACTGCATCAGCGCGGAGTCGTCGTAGCCGACCACCGAGATGTCCTCGGGCACGGACAACCCGTGCCGCCGGGCCGCGCGGATGGCCCCGAGCGCGAGCGGGTCGCTGGCGCAGAGGATCGCGGTGACCCCGCGCTTGAGCAGCCTCGCCGCACCCGCGTGCCCGCCTTCCAGGGAGAACATGCCGTGCGCGACGGCCTCCGGGTCGTCCGGCAGCCCGGCCTCGGCCAGGCAGCTGCGGAACGCCTCGTGCTTGCGGCGGGAGGGCACGTGGTCGGCGGGACCGAGCAGCAGGCCGATGCGCTCGTGGCCGAGGGAGAGCAGGTGACCGATCGCCTGCTCCACGGCCATCGCGTCGTCGCAGGAGACCTGGGGCATGCCGAGTTCGCCGACGGCGGCGTTGAGCAGCACGGCCGGCAGGCCGCGGTCGACGAGCCGGTGGTAGTGCGTGTGCACGGCGTCGGCCTGGGCGTACTGCCCCCCGGCGAAGGCGACGCCGGAGACCTGCTGCTGGAGCAGGAGGTCGACGTAGTCCGCTTCGGACACCCCGCCGGCGGTGCGGGTGCACAGCACCGGGGTGAAGCCCTGCTGGGCCAGCGCGTTGCCCATGACCTCGGCGAGGGCGGGGAAGATCGGGTTCTGGAGTTCGGGCAGCACCAGCCCGACCAGCCGGGCGCGCTCCCCGCGCAACTGGGTCGGCCGTTCGTACCCGAGCACGTCGAGCGCGGTGAGCACGGCGGTCCGCGTGCTCTCGGCGACCCCCGGCCTGCCGTTGAGCACCCGGCTCACCGTGGCTTCGCTGACCCCCACCTGCTTCGCGACTTCCGCGATCCGACGTTTCATGGTCGCAATTATGGGACAGTCCACTGCAAGTATCCGCACACAGCGGATGAACAGGTCCGGATCAGGCCTGCCTCAGGAACCCCGGTCATGCTCGGAGCAGCGGGAGGACCCGCGTCACCAGGGGAGCGCGAGATGACCGAGAAGGACAACCAGACCCCGGGCCCCGGCGAGCAGCCCACCGTCGAACAGCCCGCCAGCACACCGCCGACCACCCAGTCCGCAGCGGAGCAGACCGCAGCGCAGCCAGGCGCCGGCTCGCAGCCTGCGGCCGAGCCCGCGGCACAGCCGACCGCCAGCTCACCCACGACACCGCAGACTGCAGCGCAGCCAGGCGCCGGCGCACCACCCACGATCCAGCAACCCACGGCGCAGCAGACCGCAGCCCAGCCAACCGTCGGGCCGCAGCCCACGGCCGAGCAGACTGCGGCCCACCAGCAGGGCGCGGGCCAGCCCGCCGCTGAGCAAACCACTGCTCACCAGCAAGCCGGAGCGAGTCAGCAGACCGCCGCGGGCCAGCCAGCCATCGAACAAATCGCCGCCCACCAGCAAGGCGCAGGCCAGCCCACCGAGCAGACCGCCGCCCACCAGCAAGGCGCAGGCCAGCCCACCGAGCAAACCCCAGCTCACCAGCAAGGCGCGGGCCAGCCCACCGAGCAGACCGCCGCCCACCAGCAAGGCGGAGCGGATCAGCCCACCGCCGCCCACCAGCAACCGGGCGCGTCCCAGCCACCACCCACCCAAACAGCAGCGCACCAGCAGAGCGGCCCGCCCCCGCGCTACCCCACCCCACCCAAGAAGGCCCCCACCGGCTTCGGCCGTTTCGTGCGCCACCGGGCCACCGGACTGGTCGCCGCCGGGCTCGCCGGGCTGCTCGTCGGCGGCGGGGTCGTCGGGCTGGTCTCGGCGCTCAACGACAACGACGGCCCCCGCGACGGCAGGCCGGGCATCGCCCGCCAGTTCGACGGAGACCGGTTCGGCGCAGGCGAAGGCCCCCGCAGGCACGCCATCCCGCCCGACGGTTACTTCCCCCGCCAGGAACGCGGCGAGCGCCCCGGCGGCGCTACGGGTGAATCCGGGTGAGCCTGCGCTCCAAGCCGTCGATGGCGATCTGCACCGAGTACTCGTAGAACTCGGTGAAGTGCGCCGCCAGCCGCTCCGGGTCCTTCACCCGTTCGTAGACGTTCCGCCCCAGCGCCGCCAGCCCCGGCTGGTCCTCGCTGTCCCGCGCTTCGGCGTAGGTCTCGGGACTGTCCGGTTTGATCAGCGGCTGCGCCAGGTGGTCGTCCTCCTTGGACACCAGCGCGGCGGCCGTGCCCAGCAGCAGGTTGTAGGCGGTCACGCTCTCCTCGCCGAAGCCGTCGCGCTGCAGCACCCGCACCCCGCGGTCGATCAGCGGCTTGATCGACGGGATCAGCGGGCCGTACAGCGAGAACCGCCTGGCCACCCCCGGGTACCGGCGCAGCACCACCCGCAGGTCGGCGAGCAGCTGCCAGTAGAAGTCACGCCAGTGCAGACCGGCGTCGGGCAGCGGGATCTCCTCGCCGACCCGTTCGATCACCGCGCGCACCACCGACTCCCGGTCACCGACGTGGTGGTAGATGACCGCGGGGTAGGCCTCCACCGCGGAGGCGAGCTGGCGCAGCGTCCAGCTGTCGAGGCCGCGTTCGACGGTCAGCCGCAGCGCCGCGTCGACGATCCGCTCCGCGGTCACCGCAGGCAGGCCCGCCGCGAACCTCGACCGTGGCCGCTGCTGGCCCGGCAGCGGCGAGGGACTCTCTGGGGCTCCAGCCATTCCGGGAAGCTTAATGCTCATCGGATGACCATGCTTGACAGGTTGCCAAATGTTGTTGTTCTGCCTGTTCAACGAGACATTTGGTGATCATCTTGCGATGCCCGTCCAATCACGATCGCCCGGTAATCGTCGAGTGGATCATGCCGGATTGGGGGAGCATCAACAAGCTCTTTCGTTCTGCGGTTGCGCACTCACAGCCCGCGACGGCGCGGCGCCCTCCGATACGCTCTCCCCCCGGGCAAGAGCGTGCCGGATCGCGGACGCCGCGTCGCCGACCGGTCGCACACCGCCTGAGCGAGGTGCACCAGTATCGACGCCGCTCCGCCCGGACCGGTTCCCGTCAGTGGCGACCGAGTTGATCAGCACGCACCCAGGTGGCGTGGAAACCCAGCGGAACCCGCTGGGGCAGCAGCACCCGCGCCACCGGACCGGCCGCCAGGTCGCCCGCGTCGAAGATGTCCAGTTCGGACCGTCCTTCACGTTCGTCCTGCACGAAGGTGACCAGGTAGCCGTCGCCCTCCACGGTGGCGCCGTCACGCGGGGCGAACGGCGCCTCGCTGCCCCAGCGCCCCGGGCCGAAGTCGTGCTCCGCCTTCACGCCGGTCGCGTTGTCGTAGCAGACCAGCCCGTCGAACAGCAGCGTCGACTCCGGCGAGATCTTCACGTGGTAGCCGTACCGGCTGAGCCTGCCGACCTTGCGCGCGTCCACGCTGGGGAACTCGGTGTTCGCGTCGTCCATCGACGACTCGCTGGTCGCGCCGGTGCGCAGGTTGAAGCGGTAGCGGTACAACTGCGCGTCGAGCCGGAGGTAGGACAGCATCTTCGCCAGCGGGGTGCGCGCGTCGGCCCGCGGCTGCGGACGGCTCACGCGGCAGACGTCGAGCACGATCTCCTCGCCCGCCTCCCACGAGTTCACCACGTGGTAGATGTAACAGGGCGAAGCCTCGAACCACCGCACCTGATCGCCGGTGCCGTGCCGCGGCAGCACCCCGAACCGCGCGGGCAGCGAGCGGTCGAAGACGATCTTGTGCCTGCCGTGGCGCGCGGCCTCGGCGTCCGGCAGCAGCGGCAGGTCCATCAGCACCGCGTGGTGCTCGGTGATCGCCATGTCGTGCGGCAGGCGCGGGCCCGGCAGCTCGACGCCGGTGGTGTGCACCACCCGGCCGTCCGCGCCGACCACGCCGTAACGCAGGTACGGCGGCCGTGGGCCGTAGTCGAACCAGAACAGCTCGCCGGTGCGCTCGTCCACCTTCGGGTGCGCCATCACGTCGCCCACCAGCGTGCCGAGGAAGTCCTCGGCGCCGATGGTCTCCAGTGACAGCGGGTCGAGCGCGTACGGGCTGCCGCACAGGTACCAGGTGGCCAGCACCTTGCCGCGGTGGAAGACCAGGTCAGTGTTGGCCGCGTCCTTGAGGCCGAGGCCGTGGTGGTTGCCGAACGGATTGCCCTTCGGGCTCTCCATCACCCCGGTCCACAGCGCGCGGCCCGCCTCGGACTCGGCTTCGAACGCCTTGGTGCGGATCCAGCGGTTGCGGTAGCGGGCGCGGCCGTTCTCCAGGTGCACCGCGTGCACCATGCCGTCGCCGTCGAACCAGTGGTAACGGCCGTCCGGGCGGTACCGCGGATTCGGGCCGTTTCGCAGGTAGACCCCGTTGAGGTCACGCGGGATGCGGCCGATCACGCGCAGGTCGGCGCTGTCGATCTCGGTGGTCACCGGCGCGTAGACGCCGAGCAGGTAGGGGTTGGGCTCTTCGGTACCGGCCACGAGCACCGGCTGGTCGTGGCTGCTGGTCAAGGCGGCCTCCCCGGCTGGACGGCGAACTCCAACCCTACGGTTTCCGCGGCGGCCCGACCACCCGCTCAGCCGGTCCGGCCGAGTGAACGGGCGTAGGCCGCCGGGGTGACGCCCTTCCAGCGCTTGAAGGCGTAGATGAAGCTGGACGCCTCGGCGTAACCCAGCCGCACCGCCACCTCCTCCACCGAGAGCACGCCGGTGGCCAGCAGTTCCTCGGCCAGCGCCTCGCGGACCTCGTCGACCAGGGCGCGGTAGCTGGTGCCCGCCTCGGTGAGCCGGCGCCGCAGCGTGCGCGGGCTCATCATCAGCTCCCTGGCGATGGCGTCCATGCCGGTGTCCGCCCCGCCGAGCCGGATCAGCCGGTCGCGGACCTGGTGCGAGATCCCGGTGCGGGCCCGGCGGCGGGTGACCAGGTCCCGGCACTGCGCCTCGCAGATGGCCACGGTCTGCACGTTCGCCTGCGGCAGCGGCCGGTCCAGGTGCGCCGCGTCGAGGGCGACCAGGTTGACCGGGCCGCCGAAGGACGGCCGCACGCCGAACGCCGCCACATAGGAATCCACAGTGGACGGCTCGCCGAAGCGGAACTGCAGCCGCCGCAGTGAAATGGACGAGAGCAGCTCGCACATCACGGTGTAGATGGCGGACAGGTCGCGCAGCACCAGGAACCGGGAGACGTCGCCGGGCACGAGTTCGTCGTGCAGCACCAGGCGGATCTCCCCGCCGGCCACGGCCACGTGCGGGATGGAGAAGGTGAAGCTCAGGTCGAGGTACCGCAGCGCGAAGGCCATCGTGTCGGCCAGCGTCGGGCTGCTGATGCAGGCGAAGCCGAAGATGCCGAAGGTGGTCACGTGGTAGCGGCGGCCCAGCGCGAGCGCCGCGGCGTCCGGGTCCTGCTCCGGCGGCAGCCCGGAGAGCAGGTTGCGCACCACGGCCAGCTCCTGCCCGGCGTCGATCTGCACCTCGGGGTCGCGGACCCGCGCCGGGGTCAGGGAGGTGCCGGCGAGCACCCCGGGGTTCCCGTGCTCGGCCGCGAACGCGGACATCAGCAGCACGCTCGCCGTGCTCCGCGGGAAGTCCCAATCGCGCACGGCCGGGGCCGCGAACTCCACCATGGCCGGAATTATCGATCCCGGTCGCGAACGGTCGCCACCCAGGGTGTGGCCGGAAGTCTCAATCGATTGACCGTTCGGAGCCTTCTGCAATTGGCGACCGGCCAGTAACTTCGCTGGGCATGAGCACAGCGTCCGTTCTCATCGCCGGCAGCGGCTTCGGCGGCATCGCACTGGCCATCGAGCTGAAGCGAGCCGGGTTGCCCGAGTTCACCGTGCTGGAACGCGCGGACGAGATCGGCGGCGTGTGGCGCGAGAACACCTACCCCGGTGCCGCCTGCGACATCCCGTCGCCGCTCTACTCGTTCTCCTTCGAGCCCAATCCCGACTGGTCGAGGCGCTATCCCGGCCAGGCGGAGATCCACGCCTACCTCAAGCGCGTGGCCGCGAAGTACGGGGTGGACCGCCACATCCGCTTCGGCACCGAGGTGACCAGCGCCGGCTTCGACGAGCGGCGCGGCCGCTGGACGGTGGAGACGAGCACCGGCGAGACCTTCGAGGCGAAGGTCTTCGTGCCCGCCACCGGCCAGCTCTCCCGCCCGGCCCAGCCCGACCTCCCCGGCCAGGACACCTTCGCCGGACCCGCCTTCCACTCCGCCCGCTGGAACCACGACGTGGACCTGACCGGCAAGCGGGTGGCGGTGATCGGCACCGGGGCCAGCGCCATCCAGTTCGTGCCGGAGATCAGGAAGGTCGCCGGGCGGGTCACCGTGTTCCAGCGGACCCCGCCGTACATCATGGCCAAGAACGACACGGTCTACCGCGCCTGGCACCGCCTGCTGTTCCGGAAGCTGCCGGTCACCCAGCTGCTCGGCAGGCTGCGGATCTGGCTGCTCGCCGAGTACGCCACCTACGCGATGACCAAGCACACCGTGCTGGCCAAGCCGTTCGAACTGCGGACCGCGCAGCTGCGGCGGCGCCACATCACCGACCCCGAGTTGCTGGAGCGCATCACCCCGGACTACCCGATGGGGTGCAAGCGCATCCTGTTCACCAACGACTACCTGCCCGCGCTGGCCTCGCCCGACGTCGAGGTGGAGACCACGCCGATCACCGAGATCACCCCGCGCGGCGTGCTCACCCAGGACGGCGTGGAGCACGAGGCCGACGTGCTGGTCTACGGCACCGGGTTCGCCGCGCTGGACTTCCTCGGCTCGCTGAAGGTGCGGGGACTGGGCGGGAAGGACCTCGGCGAGGTCTGGGCCCGGGGCGCCCGCGCGCACCTCGGCATGACCGTGCCCGGCTTCCCGAACCTGTTCTGGATGTACGGCCCGAACACCAATCTCGGCGCCGGTTCGATCATCTACATGCTGGAACGGCAGGCGCGCTACATCCGCCAGGCCGTCGAGCACCTCTCGCGGCCGTCGGTGTCCTACCTGGACGTCCGGCCGGAGGTGGAACGCGCGTACGACGAGGAGATCCAGTCGCGGCTGGCCGGCAGCGTGTGGACCGGCTGCACCAGCTGGTACCGCCAGGACGACGGCCGGGTCTCGACCAACTGGCCCGGCCTGGTCTCGGAGTACCACCTCCGGACGCGGCGGCTGCGCCTGTCGGAGTTCAGGGCGGTGGGTTCGTGATGGAACGGTACGACGTGCTGGTGATCGGCTCCGGGTTCGGCGGGAGCGTGTCCGCGCTGCGGCTGACCGAGAAGGGCTACCGGGTCGGCGTGCTCGAAGCCGGGCGGCGGTTCGCCGACGACGAGTTCGCGAAGACCTCGTGGCGGCTGCGGAAGTACCTGTGGGCCCCGCGGCTCGGCTGCTACGGCATCCAGCGGCTCACGCTGCTGAAGAACACCTTCGTGATGAGCGGCACCGGGGTCGGCGGCGGTTCGCTGGTCTACGCGAACACCCTCTACGAGCCGCCGGACACCTTCTACGCCGATCCGCAGTGGGCGCACATCACCGACTGGAAGGCCGAGCTGGCGCCGCACTACGACCAGGCCAAGCGCATGCTCGGGGTGACCGAGAACCCGGCGACCACGGCGTCGGACCGCGTGCTGCGCGAGGTCGCCGAGGACATGGGCATCGCGCACACCTACCGGCGCACCCCGGTCGGGGTCTTCTTCGGGGAACGCGCCGGCGAGGAGGTGCCGGACCCGTTCTTCGGCGGGGCCGGGCCGTCGCGGCGCGGGTGCAGCCACTGCGGCGAGTGCATGACCGGCTGCCGCCACGGCGCGAAGAACACCCTGGTCAAGAACTACCTGTACCTGGCGGAACGGGCCGGGGCGAAGGTGCACGAGCTGAGCACCGTGGTCGACGTGCGCCCGCTGCCCGATGGCGGGTACGCGGTGACGACCGTGCGCACCGGGAAGTTCCGGCGGCGGACCTTCCACGCCGACCAGGTGATCTTCGCCGCCGCCGCGCTCGGCACCCAGCGGCTGCTGCACCGGCTCCGCGACCGCGGTTCCCTGCCGGGCCTCTCCCCGCGACTGGGCTACCTCGCCCGCACCAACTCCGAAGCGGTGCTCGCCGCCCGGTCACTGCGGACTGATGCGGACTTCACGCGAGGTGTGGCGATCACCTCGTCGATTCACCCGGACGGGGACACCCACGTCGAACCGGTCCGCTACGGCAAGGGCAGCAACGCCATGGGCCTGCTCGCCACCGTGCTGGTGGACGCCGAGCCGGGCAGGCGGCGCTGGGTGCTGGGCCTGCGTGAGCTGGTCCGGCAGCGGCGGTACCTGCTCAAGCTGCACAACCCGCGCCGGTGGTCGGAGAAGATGATCGGCCTGCTGGTGATGCAGAACCTGGACAACTCGGTGACCACCTACACCAGGCGCGGACTGCTGGGCAGGCGGATGACCACCCGGCAGGGCGACGGCGAGCCCAGTCCGGAGTGGATCCCGGTGGGCAACGAGGTCACCCGGCGGGTGGCCGAGAAGATCGGCGGGCTGCCGCAGGGCTCGGTGACCGAACTGGCGAACATCCCGATCACCGGGCACTTCATCGGCGGCTGCACGATCGGCGAGTCCGCCGAGACCGGGGTGGTGGACCCGTACCAGCGGGTCCACGGTTACCCCGGCCTGCACGTGGTGGACGGCTCGACGATCTCGGCGAACCTCGGCGTCAACCCGTCGCTGACCATCACCGCGCAGTCCGAGCGCGCGATGTCCTTCTGGCCGAACAAGGGCGAACCGGACCCGCGCCCGCCGCTCGGCTCGGCGTACCGGCGGCTGGCGCCGGTGCCGCCGGCGCACCCCGTGGTCCCCCCGAGCGCGCCGGCCGCGTTGCGGTTGCCGATCCGGCCCGTCTGGGCGCCCGATCAGGGGATTTCGAAGTAACGGGTGTTCTGGAAGGACTCCTGCAACCACTGCCCGTGCCGCCGGACCAGCAGGTTCGTGTTGGTCGAGAGCGAGTCCGGGCGGCAGTCCGGCGCGTCGCCCTGGGTCAGGCAGGACGAGCGGACGATCACCACGGTGTTGCGGTCGAGGTAGCGGACCTTCTCGCTGAGCCGCTTGATCCGGCTGCCGTCGATGTGGTTGTCGAAGTAGTACTGCATGCCGCGCGCGATGCCCTCGCGGCTGTGCAGGTGCTCGCCGTTGAAGGTGACCACGTCGCCGTCCTCGGTGTAGGTGGCCGCGAACGCCGCGCCGTCCTCCTCCGCCCACGCCTTCGCCTGCCGGTCGTGCAGCCGGTCGAACGCCGCCTGGTCGCCGGGGTGGTGGTCCTCGACCGCGGTGGCGGGCACCGCCGTGATCAACAGCACCCCCACCGCGGCCGCCACCCAGCCGGAACGCGCCTTGCCCATGATCCCTCCTGGCTCTTTGATAGGTAGTGTAGCTACATGTACTGACACTACCCATGAAGGCGGCACGGGGCAATCCGAGGAATGCGCTCGCCAAGGGCACCGGCGACTGACAGGCTGGCCGGAGATATCAGACGTTGTTCGGAGGTCCCTCATGTCTGACACGCAACCCACGCCGGAAAACGGCGCGGAGGACGACGTCAAGCGCAAGTTCCGCGAAGCCCTCGAGCGCAAGCAGGCCCAGACGAAGGCCCGTTCCGCGCACGAGGACCGCGGGTCCAAGGTGCACAACGCCCACGGCCCGGCCGGTGGCAAGCGCGAGTTCCGCCGCAAGAGCGGCTGAGGCGCCCTTACGGCCGGAACACCTCGCGGTGGTCGACCACCCGGAAGGCACTGCCCGGACTGGCCGACGCCACCGCGGCGCGCAGCTTGGCGAGCCCGCCCCAGTCCTTGGCGGGCTCGTCCAGCGGGTAGTCGAAGTCGTCCCAATGGGTCGGCACCACGTAGCGAGGGAAGCCGAGCGTGCGCAGCAGCCGCGGCACGTAATCGGCCACCTTGTCCCCGCCCGGGGGCAGCAGCACGACGTCCGGGCGCAGCGCCGCCAGCTCGGACTCCACGTAGTTGGAACCGCCGAAGTTCAGCACGGCGAAACCCGAAGGACTTTCCACCTGGTAGGCCAGCGTGCCGCCCTCCAGCAGCTCGCTGATCACCCGCGGCTGGTCACGCCGGGACAGCGGCCGGGTACCGGCGAAGGCGACCTTGGCGCGGTCCCCGCTCGCCGAGTGCAGTGACCGCAGCACGCGGATCGAATAACCGTCGAAGGCGTGGAACTCACCGCCGGTCGCGATCGCGAGCTGGTCCTCGGGCGCACCGAGCGCGAGCAGCAGGCTGAGGTGGGTCTCGGTGCCGATCACCGTCGCCCCGGTCTTCTGCGCGAGGTACGGCACGTCGGTGATGTGGTCGTAGTGGCCGTGGGTGACCAGGATGTGGTCGGCCCGCAGTTCACCGGAGCCCACCAGGGCGTCGATCAGCCGGTGGTTCACTTCGATGCGGGTGTTCGGGTCGGCACCGGCCTTGGTGTAGGTGCCGGTCTTGAACCGGGTCAGCCACGGGTCGATCAGCACGACCTTGCCGTTCGGCAGGCGGATCTCCCAGCTGTTGTTGCCCCACCAGCGCAACGCCAGGTCGGCCCGTGGCCGCGGGGGTGTCGCGGCGGCCGGGATGCCCGGCAGGCTCGCCGCCAGTGCCGCCGAAGCCCCGAGGAAACCGCGCCTGCCGAATCTGCTCTTTCCATCGCTCATGATCGACAGCCGAGCACGGCGGCCGGGGCGCTGTCCAAGATCAGCACCCGCTGACGGCGATATGCGAAACGATATCGTCGCAGCGTGGACCCCCTGCGTGCACTGCGCTACTTCCTCGTGGTCGCCGACGAACTTCACTTCGGCCGGGCCGCCGACCGGCTCGGCATCGCGCAGCCGCCGCTGAGCCAGCGCATCCAGCGGCTGGAACGCGACCTCGGCGCGAAGCTGTTCGACCGCGACAGCCGTCACGTGGAACTGACCGACGCCGGGCAGGTGCTGCTCGCCGAAGCCCGTGACCTGATCGCCCGCTGGGACCGGATGGCCGCCCTGGTCGGCGAGGCCGGTCGCGGTGCGGCCACCGCGTTGCGGGCCGGGGTGCCGCCGGAGATGCCCGGCCGGGTGCTCGCCGGACTGCTGACCGCGTTCACCCGGCACCGGCCCGGCGCCCGCGTCGACCTGGAAGAGCTGAGCACCACCGAGCAACTTCGCCTGCTCGCCGATGGCCGGCTCGACGTCGGCCTGCTGCACCAGCCGGTGGAGGCCGCCGGTCTGGAGCTGGGGCCGGTGCTCGAAACCCCACTGGGTGTCGTGCTGCCGCGTGACTCACCGCTGGCCGCGCGGGCGGAGCTCGATCCGGCGGCGTTGACCGGGCAGGGTCTCGTGCTCTTCCCGCGTGCTTCGGCCCCCGGGTACTACGACGCCCTGCTGCGGGCGTGCCGGGCACACGGCTTCCACCCGGCGGCCGTGCACCACGCGCGGAACCCGGAGTTCGTGCTGGGCATGGTGCTGGCCGGGCACGGCGTGGCGGTGGCCGAAGGCACGGTCGCGCAGAAGGAACCGCGGGTGGTGTGGCGACCGCTCACCCCGGGCGCCCTGACCCGGCGGCTGCGCTTCGCCTGGCCACCCGGCAATCCGGACGCCCAGGCCTTCGCCGAGGCGGCCTTCGCGAACCTTCAGGAAACCGTTTCGCATTCCGCCGCGCCCGCGGCAGCCGGGTTGCGCCCGTGGAACGTGGTCTACGGCGACGGCTGACCGCGCAACTGCGCCACCGCCGCGGCCGCCGCGGCGCCGATCGCCTGCTCGACCGCGGGTTGCCGCTGGACCAGCGAATCCGAACGGGTGAACACGGCGACCGCGAACCGCGTGCCGTCCGGATATTCGACGACGCCGATCTCGTTGCGGATGCACGGCAGCGTGCCGGTCTTGCCCGAGACCCGCGCCTCCGGCGGGAAGGCACCCCCGAGCCGGGACCAGAACACCTGCTGCCCCATCCACTGCCGCACCTGCCGCGCGGCTTCCCCGGGATCGGCCCAGAGCCGGTCGAGCAGCCGGGTCATCTCACGCGGGGTGCTCGCGTTCGTCCAGCCGGGGTCCAGCGCCCGCATGGCCAGGACCCGGTCCGCCGAGAAGGTGCGGAACAACCCGGCGAACCGCTCGGCCCCTCCGGCGTCCTCGACCATCGACGCCACGATGTCCCGCGGCGCACCGGCGATCCGGGTGCGCGTCAGCCCCAGCTCACGCAGCAGCGACCGCACGTTGTCCAGGCCGACGCGGTCGCACAGCACGTCGGCCGCGGTGTTGTCGCTGACCGACATCGCGAAGTAGGCCGCGTCCCGCAGGCTCAGCTCGACGTCGTCCGCGCAGCCCGCGGTGCCGGACCCGCCCAGTCGGTCGGCGGCGCCGATGCGCACGCGGTCACGCGGGTCGAGCTGCCCGGCCACCACCTGGCGGGCGAACTCCAGCACCAGCGGCACCTTCACCACCGAAGCCAGCACCACCGGTTCGTCGGCGCGGAAGCCGACCTCGGCCTCGGTACCGAGACGGCGGGCGTGCAGCCACCCGTGCACACCCGCCGTCGTGAAGAGTTTTTCGATCACCCCAGGTGGATGGCCTTCAGCGAGCCGATCTCGGACATCCGGCGCTCGGCCAGCCGGTCGGCGGCGGTGGCCGCGGGCACGCCTTCGGCCTCGGCCAGCTTGAACACCGACTTCGTGGTGTCGAAGATCTGCGCGGTCTTGCGCTTGGCCCTGGCGAAGTCGAAACCGTGCAGTTCGTCGCTGACCTGGATCACGCCACCGGCGTTGACCAGGTAGTCGGGGGCGAACAGGATGCCGCGGTCGTCGAGCAGCTTGTCGATGCCGGGGTGGGCGAGCTGGTTGTTCGCCGCGCCGCAGACGATCTTGGCCCGCAGCACCGGCACCGTGTCGTCGTTCAGCGTCCCACCGAGCGCACACGGCGCGAACACGTCGAGCTCGGCGCGGATCAGCTCGTCGGCGCTGTCGAGCACCTCGATCTGGGGGTACTTGGCCACGGTTCGCTCGATCGCGGCGGCCGAGACGTCGCTGACCACCACGCGCGCACCGGCGTCCATCAGGTGCCCGACCAGGATGTGCCCGACCTTGCCGACCCCGGCCACGCCGACCCGGCGCCCGGCCAGGTCGGGGCTGCCCCACAGGTGCTCGGCGGAGGCGCGCATGCCCTGGAAGACACCGAAGGCGGTGAGCACCGAGGAGTCACCCGCCCCGCCGTCCTCGGGCGAGCGGCCGGTGACGAACCGGCTCTCGCGGGCGACGATGTCCATGTCCTGCACGTAGGTGCCCACGTCGCAGGCGGTGATGTAGCGGCCGTTGAGCGACTGCACGAACCGGCCGTAGGCCCGCAGCAGGGCCTCGGACTTCGTCGTGGCGGGGTCGCCGATGATCACCGCTTTGCCGCCGCCGAGGTCCAGCCCGGCCAGCGCGTTCTTGTAGGCCATGCCCTTCGACAGCGCGAGCACGTCGTCGAGCGCGTCGGCCTCGGATTCGTACGGGTAGAAGCGGGTGCCGCCGAGGCCGGGGCCCAGTGCGGTGGAGTAGATGCCGATGATGGCCTTGAGGCCGCTGGCCTTGTCGTGGCAGAAAACAACCTGTTCGTGGCCGGTATCGCGGCCGAATACACCGTCCGTCACGGTAGTGACTCCTTTGTCGGGCACCGGCGCGTGGCTCGTGGCACGCGCGGAATCGGGGTTGCAACCGGGATCGCGCCCGACGGGAAGGTCGTTCCCGCGGCCGGAGGGTCCCACCGAGAACCGTAGAGGGGGAAGATCCTCCCGCCAAGGGGGTGTTTCACCAGAGTTCAAGGTGCGCGCTCGACCAGGTACCGGCGCAGCCCCGGCCCCACCCAGGCGACCACCGCGTCCCGGTCCATCGCCACCACGGGCGGCAGCGCGAGCACGTACCGGCACAGCGCGAGGCCGAGCACCTGGCTGGCGCAGAGGCCGGCCCTGGTGGCGAAGTCGGCGTCCGGCGGGTCGAGCGCCTCGATCACCGGCACCAGCTGGGCGGCGAAGATCTGCTGCATGCGCTCGGCGGCGGCCGCGTTGGTGGCGCTGGTCCGCAGCAGCAGCTGGAGCGTGTCGTCGGCTTCCCAGCGGTCGAGGAAGTGCGCGACCAGCGCTTCTCCCACCCGTTCGCGCCGCACCCCGGTGAGGTCCGGCAGGCGCAGGTCGATCTCGGCGGCCGCGGCGAACAGGCCCTCCTTGTTGCCGTAGTAGCGCATCACCATCGACGGATCGATGTTCGCTTCCGCGGCGATGGCCCGGATGGTGGCGCGTTCGTAACCGTCCTTGGCGAACCGTTCCCGCGCCGCCACCAGGATCGCCTGCCGCGTCCGGTCGGACCGGCGTGCCGTCTCGCTCATGCCAACAACCGTAGGCCAACACCTGTTGACAAGCCAATGCGATCCGGCCTACTTTGCCAACAAGTGTTGGCCAACAGTTGTTGACTTCCTCGAAAGGTGGCGCGAATGATTCCCGAGCAGACCGAGGTGCTGGTGGTCGGCGCGGGCCCGGTGGGCCTGGCCGCGGCGGCGAGCCTGGCCCAGCAGGGTGTCGAGGTGACCGTGCTCGACCAGCAGGCGGAAGGCGCGAACACCTCACGGGCCGCCGTGGTGCACCCGCGCACCATGGAGGCGCTGGAGCGGATCGGCGTGGCGGACCGGCTCGCCGAGCTGTCGCTGCCAGCCCGCCGGTTCACCATCCGCGACAGCGATCGGGTGCTGGTGCCGCTGGAGTTCGGGCAGGTGCCCAGTCCGTACCGGACGCTGTTCATGGTTCCGCAGCCGACCACCGAACAGGTGCTGCTCGACCGGCTCGTCGAACTCGGTGGCGGGGTCCTGCGCCCGCACCGGCTCACCGCGCTCCACCAGGACGAGGACGGCGTGACCGCTACGGTCGATGATGAGCACAAGATCCGCGCGCGCTACGTGGTCGGTGCCGACGGCATGAAGAGCGCGGTGCGCACGATGACCGGGATCGGCTTCGGGCGGGACAGCGCGGGCGAGACGTTCACGCTCGCCGACGTGCGGTTGCGCGACGGCGGCCTGCCCCGGGACGAGGTCGTGCTGTTCTTCTCGACCGGCGGCATGGTCGTGTCGGCACCGCTGCCCGATGGCTCGTTCCGCATCGTGGCCGAGGTCGGGGACCCGCCGGAGCACCCCGGCCTGGCGTTCGTGCAGGACCTGCTGGACCGCCGAGGCCCCGCCGCCGGGGTCGCGCGGATCAGCGAGGTGGTCTGGGGTTCGCGGTTCCGCGTGCACCACCGGGTCGCCGACCGCTTCCGCGAGGGGCGTGCCCTGCTGGCCGGCGACGCCGCCCACGTGCACAGCCCGGCCGGTGGCCAGGGCATGAACCTGGGCCTGCGGGACGCGATCGCGCTGGGTGAGGCACTGGGCGCGGTGGTCAGGGGCGGCCCGGACACCCTGCTCGACGAGTACGCAGCGGCCCAGCGGCCGAAGGCGCAGGAGGTGGTGAAGTTCGCCGGGCGGCTGACCCGGCTGGCCACCGCGAGCCCGCTGGCGCGCCCGGTGCGCAACACGGCGCTCTCGGCACTGGCGAAGGTGCCCGCTTTCCGGGTGGTGCTGACCAAGCGACTGGCCGGCCTGGCGGATCGTTGATGGCAGGATTCCGGACATGACCGGTGACTTGTTCGTTCGTCGTGGTGGTTCCGGGGACCGGACGCTCCTGCTGCTGCACGGGCTCGGCGCGACCGGCGAGGTGTGGCAGGGGCTGACCGACCGGCTTTCCGGCGAGTGGAACTGGGTGGTGCCGGACCTGCCGGGGCACGGCCGCTCCCCCGCCGCACCCGCCTACTCGTTCGGCGGGCTGACCGCGGGGGTCGCGGAGTCGGTCAGCGGCGAGGTGACCGTGCTGGGGCATTCGCTCGGCGGCGTCCTGGCGCTGACGCTGGCCAGCGGCTGGTTCGGCGTGCCGGTCCGCGCGGCGTGCGGGCTCGGCATCAAGGTGCGCTGGACCGCGGAAGAACTGGAGAAGGCCGCGGCGGTGGCGGCGAAGCCCGCCCGGGTGTTCGCCACCCGGGAGGAGGCCGCGGACCGCTGGCTCAAGGTGTCCGGCCTGGTGGGCCTCGTACCGCTGGAGGCGGTGAGCGCGGGCGTGGTCCAGGACGGCGACGGCTGGCGGGTGGCACTGGACCAGCGTGCGTTCGGCGTCGGTGCCCCCGACCTGCCGGGCCTGCTCGCCGCCGCCCGCGGTGCGGTGGTGCTGGCGGCGGGTGAACACGACCCGATGTGCCCCGCCGACCACCTGCGTGAACTGGTGCCGGACCCGGTCGTGCTGCCGGGCCTCGGCCACAACGCCCACGTCGAGAACCCCGAGGCGGTGCTCGCGCTGCTGCGTTAGTTCGTGGCGAGGGCGTCGTCGAGGGAGACCCGGGCTTCCCAGTCGATGTGGTGCTTGGTGAGCCAGTCGGCGTTGTTGCGCGGCCCCTTCTTCAGCAGGTACGGCAGCATCGCGTCGCGCACCATGCGCTTGAGCGGACCCGGCACCGCGGTGCTGCCCATCCGCGCGCTGGTCGCCCCCACGCGTTCCACCCGCTCGCGCCGGAGCCCTTCATAGGCGCGGAAGGCGTTGCCGATGTCCGCCACGTCCCGCAGGCAGCGCGCCAGCGTCACCCCGTCCTCGACGGCCAGTGAGGCGCCCTGCCCGGCGTTCGGCGCGGCCACGTGCGCGGCGTCCCCGACGATCACCATCGAGCCCGCGTGCCAGACCGGGGCGGACGGGATGTGGTACGAGTTGCTCGCCACCACCTCGTCACCGGTGGCCCGCACGATGTCGGCGGCGGGCGTGTGGTCCCTGGCGAACAGCTCCAGCACCCGGTCCTTCCACTCACCGGCGCCGATGGCCGCGAGTTCCGCCTTGCTCCGCTCCACCCCCGGCGCGTTGGTGAACCACCAGGTCTCGCCGTCCGGTGCGGTGACGTAACCGAAGAAGGCGCGCTTGCCGTAGACCATCCGGTAGGCGCCGGGCGGCGCGGGCGACGGCGCGTCCGGCGCGTAACCGCAGATGGTGGTGTGGCCGGTGTGCTCCGGCCGCGGCGCGGTCTCGTCGATGATCGCGCGCGTGGCCGAGTGGATGCCGTCGGCGCCGATCAGCAGGTCGCCCTTGGCCTGGTCACCGTCGGCGAAGGTGGCCACCACCCCGCCGTCGGAGGTGTTGCGCGCGCCGGTCAGCCGCTTGCCGTGCTCGATCCGGATGCCGCGCTCGGCCAGTTCGTCCTGCAGCACCCGGTACAGCGTGGCGCGCTTGAGCGTGCGCGGGCCGAGCACACCCTCGCGGCGCAGCGGCACCTCACCGAGGAACTTCCCGGCCCCGCTGAGGAACTCCACCTTCGACGCGGCGAACGATTCGTCGGCGACCCGCTCGTGCACGCCGATCGCCCGCAGGGCGTCCTGGCCGTTGCTCATCAGCGTGAGGAACGCGCCGACGTCGTCGGCCCCGGTCGGGTGGGCCTCGTAGACCACCGAGCCGATGCCCGCCTTCCGCAGGGCGATCGCGGCCACCGGACCGGCGATGCCGCCACCGATGATCAGCGCGTGGGTCATCGGCTCGCCTGCAGCGCCCTGGACAGGGCCACCAGCTCGCGGACGTCCGCGTCCAGCCCCTCACCCGCCGGCACGGCCACCGGCACCGCCTGCTTCGGCACTTCGTCGCCGGTGGAGCGGGCGCGCAGCGCTTCCTTCAACTTGTCCGCCAGGTTCTCGTGGGTCACCGGCTGCTCCCGCACGTCCGCCAGGTACGGGCTGATCCGCACCAGCCCGTCCCGGCACTCGATCACGCGCCGGTAGTAGCGCCGGTGCACACCGGTGACGCTGAGCAGGTCGCGCCAGCGGCTGGCCGGCACCCGGCTGAGCGCGTCCTCGGGGAACTCGCGGTGCAGCACGGTCCACAGCGGGCCGAGCCGCCGGTACATCCGGCGGTGGTGCAGCCACACCCCGGCCGCGGCGAACCGGCGCGCGGCCGCCGGGTAGGTGAAGCCGATCAGGAAGATCACGATGCCGGGCAGCAGGAAGAAGATGGCGCCGATCGAGCCGATCGTGGTCTGGGCGGTGCCGTCGGCTCCCGGCGCGGCGGCCATGCCCAGCCAGCGCAGCACCACCGCCGGGATGAACAGGCAGTCCGCCACCACGATCATCGACATGCCCACCCCGGCCATCCGCAGGCCGCGCCGGACGTTGCGCTCGGTGCCCTTCGCGGACTTGAACGCCCAGCGCGCGGCCAGCCCGAAGCCCAGCCCCATGTAGGCGTCGGCGGTGACGAAGAACAACGCCACACCGGTCACCGAGTGGTCGTTCGTGGCGACCCCGGCCGGGGTGATCACCGCGGCCACGACCAGCACCACCTCGGCCACGGCCAGCGGGATCAGGTACCGCGTGGTCTTGCGCAGCGCCTGGCGCTGGTCGAGCGCGGAGAACAGGAAGAACGAGATCAGGCAGTTGACCGCGACCAGCAGGATGCCGTGCTGGATCAGCCGCGACACCATCGGCGGCAGGCCGAGGAACACCTGGTTCTCACCGGCGATCAAGCCGAACGGGTAGGCGATGGCCAGGCAGCCGACGGCGATCGTGACGCACCACAGCGGGGCCGAGCGCGGCGAGCGGACCAGCCGGATCAGCAGCCAGGTCAGCGCGGCGACCGCGACGACGCCGTAGGCGAGCAGTCCGGCGCTCACAACCACCCCAGCCGGTCGGACAGGGCGGCCTCCATCCGGCGGGTGGACGGCGCGTGCGCCCCGGGCGCGACCCGGTCGAGCACCGAAGCCCATTCCAGGATGATCGTGGCGACGGTTTCCGCCTCGCGCTCGTGCTCGGTGTCGTAGGAGGTGCGGCGCAGCGCGCGGCGCACCGCGTCGGACTCCAGGTCGGGGTAGCGCTCGCGCAGCGCGTTCGGCTCGACGTCCGGGTAGAGCTCGGCGAGCAGCGCGTCGTCACCTTCGTCGCTGTGGTGCCCGGCCAGGATGTGGCCGAGTTCGTGCAGGATGATGTGGCCCTGGTGGGCCTTGCTGGTTTCCTGCTGGTAGAGGATGTAGTCGGCGGTCCTGGTGGTGATCCAGACGCCGAACGGACCGGGCACCGGGATGGCGTGCGCGATCAGCCGGATCGGTTTGCCGCGGCGCTCGCCGACCTTCCGGCACAGCTCGGTCACGTCGAGCGGCGGGCGGATGTCCAGCTCGTTCAGCAGTTGCCTGCACTGCCGGCGTAACGCTCGCTCGCGCACCGGATCACTCCTCCGTGTCGGCCCGGGCGGCCTGCTCCTCGCGGTAGACGACGTTGAGCAGCTCCATCACCAGCCGGCGGCGTTCCGGCGACAGTTCACCCGCCCGCATGGCCATGAGCTGCGCGTCGCTGCTGCCCGCGATTTCGTTGAGCCGCGCCTGCTCGGACTTCAGTTCCGCCAGTTGCCTGTCGACCCTATCGGTGACCGCGTCGTCGAAGAAGTAGCTGGCGGGCACCCCGAAGAATCCGGCCAGCGCCTGCAGGTGCTTGAAGGTCGGGTTGTCCTTCTTGCCCTTGCGCAGCTGCCAGATGTAGCTCTGCGAGATCTTGACCTCGCCCTCGGCGCAGATGGTCGCCGCGACGTGCTCGTTGCTGTATTCCTGCCCGTCACGCGGTGTCTGGTTGGCGAACAAGTGGTTGAGCTTGTCCGCCAGGCTCCGGCTACCCCGATCCACCGTGTCCACCTCTCCGAATTTCCACTGAAGAAGATGTCGATCCTGTCGGTTTTCTTCGCTTCAGTTGAAACCACGGTCCGCGCCCATTAGTCTCCGAAGCGTGACCGGATTGACTGATGCGAAAGAGGGTAGCAGCCGGACACTGTATGTGAGTACAAGCGGGCGAGATCGTTCCGCTGCCACCGTGCCCGGCGCCGTGCACACCGCCGACCGGGGTCTGTGCTGCGAACTGTGCGGTGAACCGCTGGGTTACCGCGCGATGGACCGGCTCACCGGCCTGCCGGGCCGCTGGGAGTGGGACCACCAGGCCGGGCACGCCCTGCAGCAGCTGGCCCACCGGCCCGGGGTGATGCTGCTGGTCGACCTGGACCGCTTCCAGGCCATCAACGACGCCCACGGTCAGCTCGCCGGCGACACGGTGCTGACGTCGGTGGCCCTGGCTCTGCGGAACACCGTGCGCGACGGCGACATCCTCGGCCGGTTCGGCGGGCACGACGGGGACGAGTTCCTCGTGCTGCTGCCAGCCACCCGCCTCGAGCAGGGGCTCTCGATCGCGCGGGACATACGCACCAGGATAAGGACCATCGTGGTCACCGTGCGATCCGCGATCGGCCACACGGTGGTCATCGAGGAGCTGACCAGCTCGATCGGCGTCGGCGTGCACCACCCCGAACTGGGCACCGGACTGCGGGAACTGGTCGGCGAGGCGAGCCTGGCGCTGCAGGTCGCCAAGCGCAGCGGGCGCGACCGGATCTCCCTGCCGCCGGTCACCTGACCACCGCGCACACCTCGCCGAGCGCGGCCATGGCGGCGTCCAACTGGGCGTCGGCCAGGTAGGGCGCGGGACCGAAGCGCAGGTACTCGCCGCGGCTGTCCGTCCGGACCCCGCGTTTCTCCAGTTCGGCGCAGAACTCCCCGGCACGCGGGCTGCGCAGCGCGAGGAAGCCGCCGAACGCCTCCCTGGGCAGTTGCTCACGGCTGATCAGCGACGGCGGCAGGTCGAGTGCGTCGAACCGCTCGGCCAATCGGGTGTTTTGCCGGAGCGAAATCTCCCGCAACCGCGCCGCGGTCAGACCCTGCTCGGCGAAGAAGGCGGCGACGCGGGCCGCCCGGTAGTGGCTGGTCGGGTCGTAGGTGGCACCGGCGAACCGGTCGCCGCCCGGGGCGTAGGTCACCCCGCCAGGGCGACGGGCATCCGCGATGGCCCCGAACTCGGCGAACCACCCCGTCACCACGGGCCGCAACTCGGCGGCGTGCGGCGGTACGCGCAGGAAGCAGTTGCCTTCGCCGAACTGGAGGTACTTGTACCCGCCGCCGACGATCCACGCCTCTTCCAGGCCGTCCATCGAAAACGGCACCGCGCCCAGTGCGTGGTAGGCGTCGACCACCAACTCGGCACCTCGAGCGGCGCATCGCTCGGCGAGCGGTTGTGTATCGTATACGATGAGCGATGTCTCGAAGAGCACCTTCGAGACGAACACCGCGCACGTCCGGTCGTCGACTTCAGCGGCAAGGCGCTCGGCAAGCGAGTCCACCGGCGCAACCGGCACGCGCACCACCTCGATGCCCGCCTCCTCCAGCCTCGCGAGCTGTCGGCGCAACGTGTGGAACTCGCCGTCGGTGGTCACCAGCCGCGGCCGTGCCCGCAGGTCGAGGGCGGACAGCAGGCGAATCACCAGCTCGTGCGTGTTCGCCCCGAGCGCGAGTTCGGCGGCCGGATCGCCCAGCCAGCCACGGAACGCGGCCCGCACCTCGTTCGCCTTCGCGAACGCGCGGTCCCACTTCGCGTCGGCCTCCAGCGCGGCGTCCTCGAACGCCTCGACCTGCCCCTCCAGCGCCACGTCCGGCCAAGCCTGGTGCGAATGCGCGGAGAGCAGCGGCCGCTCGGCGACCCGGAAGCGCCGGTAGTGCGCCGCCAGCGGGTTCCCCGAGTTCACAGCCGGCTCCGCACGGCCCACAGGTCCGGGAACATCGGCTGGAACAGCGTCTTCCGCAGGTAGTGCGCCCCCGAGGAACCCCCCGTGCCGGTTTTGTCGCCGATGGTCCGCTCGACCATCTTCACGTGCCGGTACCGCCACTCCTGCACCCCTTCGTCCAGGTCGACCAGGTGCTCGGCGATGGTCGATGGCCCGGCGTCGTCCTGGTACACCTTCAGCAGCACGTCCTGCAGTTCCGGCGACGGCTCCAGCGGCCGGGTGACGTCCCGCCCCGACGGCACGTCGTACCCGCACTTGGCCAGGTAGGTGACGAAGGAGTCGAAGACCGACGGCCGCGTCATGGCGTCGGTGACCCGGTCCCGCGCCCGCCCCTCCGGGTGGTGCCGGACCACGCGCTCGTCACGGCGGCCGAGCACCGACTCCAGCTCGCGGAACTGCGCCGACTGGAACCCGCTGGAAGCGTCCAGCCGTTCCCGGAACCCGGTGAACTGGCTCGGCGTCATCGTCTCCAGCACGTCGATCTGCGCGACGATCACCTTGAAGATGGTGAGCACCCGGCGCAGCGAACGCACCGCGTGCGCGGTCGCGCCCGCCTCCAGCTGCCGCTGCAGCTCGGCCAGCTCGTGCAGGATCTGCTTGAACCACAGCTCGTAGACCTGGTGGATGACGATGAACAGCAGTTCGTCGTGTTCCTCCGAACGCGGGCGCTGCGCGCCCAGCACCTCGTCCAGTGCCAGGTAGGAGGTGTAGGTCAGCGCCGCGTTGGCGGTGGTGCCGGTTTCGGTCATGGGGTGGTCACCTCGTCGAAGTGTCGTTGCGCGGCCGGCGCCAGTGCCGCCTGCAGGTCGTGGAACAACGCCACCGCCCGGTCGCGCGCGGCGGGTGCCGGCACGATCTCCCCGGGCAGCTCCGGGTCCCTGGCCGGGAACTCCCGGAAGAGGTGGAGCAGCCGCGTGCGCAGGGCGAACGCGGCCGCGTCGTCGAGCACCGCGCGGGCGGTCTCGTCGGCGTAGGGCTCGAACTCGGCGACGAAGGCGCGGTAACGGGTGGCCAGGTCGTCGAGGTCCCAGGCACGGGCGGCGAACCCGCCGATGTCCAGTTCCTTCGACGGCCTGCCGAGCATGAGCCCGGCGTGCGCCGCCACGTCCAGCTCCCGCAGCAGGTCCAGCACCTCCTGCTCACGGTCGTGCGGCGCGAGCCACGTGCCGTCCTGGACCGAGCCGAAGCCGAGGAACCGCAGCCGCCGCACCAGCCGCTCCCTGGCGACACGGCGGTCGTCGGGGATCTGGTGCCACAGCACGGTCCAGTCGCCGTCGAGCACCGGGGTGCGGCCGAGGGAGAAGATCCGCCGGTCGCCGTCCTCCAGCACGGACAGCGTGCGCCGGGTCAGCCGGTAGTAGACGAGCCTGCCGTCGCGGTGCCGCTCGAGCAGGTCGCGGCGGACCACACGGGTCAGCGCGATCCGGGCCGCGCCTTCGGAGAAACCGAGCTCGGCCAGCAGCGCGACCAGCCCGCCGGACCAGACCCGGCGGGTGCGCCGGGGTTCGGCGTAGCCGCCGAGCAGGGTCAGCACCAGTTCCTGGGGAGCCGGTTCGAACGGGGTGGTCACCCCGCTGACTCTATACACCTCACCCGGCTCAGATGTAGGTTGATTTGGATGAAGGTCGGAATCGGGCTGCCGAACACCACGCCGGGCGCGACCGGGCGGCTGCTGGCCGAGTGGGCGCGGCGGGCCGACGCGGGCCCGTTCTCCACCGTCGCGGTGCTGGACCGGCTGGTCTACGACAGCGTCGAGCCATTCACCGCGCTGGCCGCGGCGGCCGCGGTCACCGAACGGGTGCGGCTGGCCACCAACATCGCCATCGGGCCGCTGCGCAGCGCCGCGATGCTGGCCAAGCAGGCGGACTCGGTGGCGCGGCTGAGCGACGGCCGGTTCACCCTCGGCCTGGGCGTCGGCGCCCGCCGCGACGACTACACCGCCGCCGAAGCCGACCACCGCACCAGAGGTGAAAGACTTTCCACTCAGCTCGCGCACCTTCGGGCCGAGAACACCGGCATCGAGCTGCTGGTCGGCGGCAGCAGCGGCGCGGCGTTCGCCAGGATGGCGCGTTACGCCGACGGCTTCGCCCACGGCGGCGGCCCGCCCCGCGCCTTCGCCTCCGCGGCGACCAGGGCCCGCGCCGCCTGGCACGACCTCGGCCGTCCCGGCAGGCCGAAGCTGTGGGGCCAGGGTTACTTCGCCCTCGGCGACCCCGACCGCGGCTCCGCCTACCTGCGCGACTACTACGCCTTCACCGGGCCGTTCGCCGAGACCATCGCCGCCGCCAACCTGACCAGCGCCCGCGCCGTCAAGGACTTCGTGCGCGGATACGCGGCTGAGGGCTGCGACGAGCTGATCCTGCACCCGACCGTCTCGGACCTGGACGAACTCGACCGGCTCGCCGAGGTGCTGGCATGAAGGTCAGCGTGCTGGGTGCCGGGCCGGCCGGGCTGTACCTGTCGATCCTGCTCAAGCGGGCCGATCCGGCGCACGAGATCGAGATCTTCGAACGCAACGCACCGGGCGCGACCTTCGGCTGGGGCGTGGTGTTCTCCGAAGAGACGCTCGGCGAACTGCGCGACGCCGACTACGCCACCTTCCTGCGGATCACCGACACCTTCGCGCGCTGGGACGCCATCGACATCCACTACCGCGGTGAGAAACTGCGCTCGCGCGGACACGGTTTCTCCGCGATCGCCCGCAAGAAGCTGCTCGCCATCCTGCAGGAACGCTGCCGCGAACTCGGCGTGGTGCTGCACTTCGAAACCCCCGTCGACGATCCGGCACAGCTGCCCGACGCCGATCTGGTGGTCGCCGCGGACGGGGTCAACAGCGTGCTGCGGCGCTCCCGTGATTTCGGCACGCGCTCGACCCCGCAGGGCTGCAAGTACATCTGGTACGGCACGGACCTGGTGCTCGACGCGTTCCGGTTCAGCTTCGCCGAAACCGAGCACGGCCTGGTCCAGACGCACTCCTACCCGTTCGACGAGCACACCAGCACGGTGATCGTGGAGTGCCCGGAGCCGACCTGGCGGGCGGCGGGGCTGGACCGGATGAGCGAAGAGGAAAGCATCGCGTTTTGCGAAAACCTTTTCGCGCACGACCTCGACGGGCACCACCTGCTGTCGAACAAGTCGGCGTGGCTCAGCTTCCCGCGCATCCGCAACCGGCGCTGGAGCGACGGCAACGTGGTGCTGCTCGGCGATTCCGCGCACACCGCGCACTTCTCCATCGGCTCGGGCACGAAGCTCGCCATGGAGGACGCCGTCGCGCTGGCCAACGCGTTCGTCCGGCGCGGGCACCACGACCGGGCGGCGGTCCGGGCCGCCCTGGTGGACTACGAACTGGAGCGCCGCCCGGTGGTGGACCGCTTCCAGCAGGCCGCCGCCGACAGCGCCGGGTACTTCGAACGCGTCCGGCACCACACCGGGCTGCCACCGCGGCAGTTCGCGGTCAACCTGCTCACCCGCAGCGGGCGCATCAGCCACGCGAACCTGGCGCTGCGGGACCCGGAGTTCGTGCGGCGGGCCGACCTCGACTTCGCCGGCGAGCCGGAGCGGCTGTTCGCCCCGCCACCGTTCCTCACGCCGTTGCCGCTGGGGAAGGCGCTCATCCCCAACCGGCTGGTGGTGACCGGCGAGCCGCGAGGTGCCGGACTGGTGCGCACCGCACCGATCGCGGTGTCCGACGACGGGCGGATCACGCCGGAAACCCCGGTCGGCCCGGCTTCCTGGCCGGTGGCCGCGGTGCACGAGGCCGGGGCGCTGGCGATGGCGTGCCTCACGCACGCCGGTCGCCGGGGTGCGACGCGGCCCGCGCGGTACGGCGTCGATGTGCCGTTGCCGCCGGGCGAAGCGTGGCCGTTGTTGTCGGCGTCGGCGGTGCCGTATGGACCGTTGAGCCAGGTGCCGAAAGCCGCCGGCGAGCAGGACTTGGCGCGCGTTCGCGACCAGTTCGCGTCGGCGGCGGCGGAAGCGGCGGGTGCCGGGTTCGACCTGCTGGAGCTGGACTTCGCGCAGGGCAGGTTGCTCGCGAGCTTCCTCTCACCGTTGACCAATCCCGCCGACGACCGGCTGCGGTTCCCGCTCGAAGTGCTGACCGCCTGCCGGGAAGCGTGGCCGGCGGAACGGCCGCTCGTGGTCCGGCTGACCGTCACCGACTGGGCTTCGCGAGGAGCCACGATCGACGACGGGGTGGCGTACGCACGGGCCTTCGCGGAAGCCGGCGCCTCGATGATCCACGTCGAAGCCGGGCAAACCGTGGCCGAGGGCAAACCGGTCTACCGGCGGGGTTTCCTCACCACGATCAGCGACCGCGTGCGTGCTGAGGCCGGTGTGCCAACGCTTGTTGGCGGACATCTGACCACCACCGACGAGGTCAACACCGTGCTCGCGGCCGGGCGGGCTGATCTGTGCCTGCTCGATCTGGAGGCGTGAGATGTACTTCGCCGACCTGACCTCCCCGGAAGTCGACGCGCTGCGGTCCGGTCCGCGCACCCCGGTGCTGCTGCTGCCGGTCGGTGCCGTGGAACCACACGGTCCGCACGCACCGCTGGGCACCGATCCCCTGATTTCGCAGGGCATGTGCGAACGCGCGGCACGGTCGCTGGCGCACGACCCGGAGGTGCGCGTGCTGATCCTGCCCGCGCTCCCCTACGGCGTCACCCGGTTCGCACGCGGCTTCGCCGGTGGCGTGCACATCGCGGCGGACACCCTGTTCGCGCTGGTCACCGAGGTGTGCCGGGCGCTGGCGGAGCAGGGGCTGCCCCGGGTGGTGATCGTGAACAACCACTTCGAACCCGAGCACGTGACCACGCTGCGCCGTGCGGCCGAGTCGGCGGGCGCGGGTTATCTCGACCTGGTGCGGCGGCGCAACGCCGAACGGCTCACCGACGAGTTCCGCAGCGGTTCGTGCCACGCCGGCCGGTACGAGACCTCGCTGGTGCTGGCCGACCGCCCGGACCTGGTCGACACCGCGGCCATGCTGGAGTTGCCCGCCGTGCCGGTCGACCTGCCGTCGGCGATGCGGGCCGGTCAGTCGGACTTCCGGGAGATGGGCATGACCGCGGCCTACTGCGGTGCCCCCGCCGAAGCCACCGCCGAAGAAGGCGAAGAAACCTTCGGCACGCTGGCGGAAATGCTCGTCGAAACCATTCGCGCGACCGCGAAGGAGGCGTGATGTACTCGAACATCACCTCGTACTTCCTGGACCGCAACGAACCTTCGCGAACGGCATTGTTCACCCCGGACCGGGCGGTCACCTACGGCGAACTCAGCGCGTTGAGCAATCGCGCCGGGAACATGCTGCGCGCCCTGCACGTCGGCACCGGGCAGCGCGTGCTGCTGGCGTTGAACGACGGCGTCGAGTTCGTCGCAGCGTGGTACGGCGCACAGAAAATCGGCGCGGTCACCGCCGAGGTGTACACCTTCCTGCAGCCGAAGGACTACGCGTATTTCCTCGGCTACACCGAAGCGGCCGTGGTGGTCGCCGACGCCACCACCCTGGGTCCGCTGCGTGAGGCCGGGGCGCGCAACCTGGTGGTCGCGGGTGTGGACGAGGGTGAACTGCGGGCCGGCGAGCATTCGCTGAGCACGCTCCTGGCGCAGGCTTCCGACCAGCTCGACCCGGTGGAGGTCCCGGATGACGAGGTCGCCATCTGGAAGTTCACCACCGGCAGCACCGGCGCGCCGAAGGCGTGCACGCACACCCGCCGCAGTCCGATCCGCAGTTTCGAGCTGTATGCGAAAGAGATTCTCGGTATCAACGCCGAGGACAGGGTGCTCGGCGTGCCGAAGTTGTTCTTCGGTTATGCCCGCGACCTGGTCGCGATGTTCCCGTTCGGGGTCGGCGGCGCCGGAATCGTCTTTCCCGAGCGCACCACGCCGAACCTGCTCTTCCAGCTGATCGCCGAGCAACGGCCGACGATCCTGGTGAACGTGCCGACGATGATGAGCGCGATGCTGGCCCATCCGGCTGCCGCCGAGCAGGACCTCAGTTGCCTGCGGTTGTGCACCTCGGCCGGTGAGGCGCTGCCCGCCGAAGTGCACCGGAAATGGGACGAGACCTTCGGCGTCGAGGTGGTCGACGGAATCGGTTCTTCGGAGGCGTACCACATCTTTTTGTCGAACAGACCGGGTGCGGCGAAACGCGGCAGCCTCGGCCGCGAAGTGCCGGGGTATTCAGCACGGGTGATCGACGAAACCGGAACCGCGCTGCCGGACGGTGAAATCGGCACGCTGGAGGTGACCGGCCCCACCATCGCCGGGGAGTACTGGGGTGACCCCGAGAAGTCGGCCAGCACCTTCGACGGCGACACCCTGCGTTCCGGTGACCTCTTCAGCCGCGACGCCGACGGGTACTTCACCCACCACGGCCGGGCCGACGACCTGCTCAAGGTCGGCGGCATCTTCGTGGCGCCCAGCGAAATCGAGAACTGCCTGCTCGGTCATCCCGAAGTGGTCGAATGCGCGGCGCTCGGGTACGAACAGGACGGACTCACCCGCATCCGCGCGTTCGTGGTGCGGAACGGCACGGTCGGCGAGGACGAACTGCGCGAATACGGACGAGCACGACTGGCGGGACACAAGTACCCCCGAGAAATCGTGTTCGTCGACACACTTCCGCGAACAGCCAACGGAAAACTCGACCGCCGTGCACTGCGAACGGAGGCCCGATGAACAGGCTCGTGGTGGTCACCGGCGGCACCCGCGGCATCGGGGCCGCCATCGCCGCGCGGTTCACCGACGCCGGGGACCGCGTCGTCGCACCGGGTCGCGCCGACTGTGACGTGACCAACGAAAAGGCGGTGACCACCTTCTTCGCCGACCTGGGCCCGGTCGACGTGCTGGTGAACAACGCGGGCATCTCGACGAGCGCGCCGCTGGCCCGCACCTCGCTGGCGGACTGGCAGGCGCAGCACGAGGTCAACGCGACCGGTGCGTTCCTGTGCACGCGGGCCGTGCTGCCGGGCATGCGTGAACGGAACTCCGGTCGGATCGTCACCGTGGCCTCGACCGCCGCGCACGCCGGTTACCGCTACACCGCCGGGTACACCGCCTCGAAGCACGCCGCGCTGGGGCTGACCAGGGCGGTCGCCGCCGAGGTCGCCGGCACCGGGGTCACCGCGAACGCGGTCTGCCCGGCGTTCGTGCGCACCGGCATGACCCGCACCTCGATCGCGCGCATCAGCGGCTCGACCGGGCGTGACGAGGCCGAAGCCGAAGCGGCGCTGGCCGCCGCGTCCCCGCTCGGGCGGTTGCTCGAGCCCGAGGAGGTGGCCTTCGCGGTCGCCTTCCTCGCCGCTCCGGAGGCCGCCGCGGTCAACGGGCAGACGATCGTTCTCGATGGAGGTGGCATCCAGTCATGAGCCCGTTCCGCGCGTCACCCGGTTTCACCGGGAAGTGGGCGCACTTCGACTTCGAGGTGGCCGACGGCGTGGCCACCGTCACGCTGAACCGGCCGGAAAAGCTGAACGCGCTCACCTTCGACGTCTACGCCGACCTGCGCGACCTGCTGGCCGAACTGCCGCACCGCGGTGACGCGAAGGTGCTGGTGATCGCCGGTCAGGGCCGCGGCTTCTGCTCGGGCGGTGACGTCGAGGAGATCATCGGCGAGCTGCAGAAGTTCGAAACGGCGCGGTTGCTGGAGTTCACCCGGATGACCGGCGCCGTGGTCAAGGCGCTGCGCGAGTGCCCGCTGCCGGTGATCGCCGCGATCAACGGGATCGCCGCCGGTGCCGGTTCGGTGATCGCACTGGCCAGCGACTTCCGGCTGATGGCGCGCTCGGCCGCGTTCGCCTTCCTGTTCACCAAGGTGGGGCTGGCCGGTGCGGACATGGGCTCGGCGTACCTGCTGCCGCGGGTGGTCGGCCTCGGCCGCGCGACCGAGCTGCTGATGCTGGGGGACAAGATCCGCGCGGAGAAGGCCGAGCAGATCGGCCTGGCCTCGCAGGTGGTCGACGACGAGGAGCTGCCGTCGGCGGCCACCGCGCTGGCCCGGCGGCTGGCCGACGGTCCCGCGCTGGCGTATTCGACCACGAAGGTGCTGCTGACCAGGGAACTCGACATGGACCTCGGCAGCTCCATCGAGCTGGAGGCGATGACCCAGGCGTTGCTGATGACCAGCGCCGACCACGGCGAGTTCTACCGCGCGTGGACGGCGGGGAGGAGTCCGCGGTGGACGGGGCGGTGAGCGCGCACCGGATCGTGGTGGCACCGGAGCTGGCCGAGCCGGTCGGCTTCGCGCACGCCGTGGTGGCCGCACCCGGCCGCGCGGTCTACCTCGGCGGGCAGACCGCGCAGGGACGCGACGGCGAGATCGTCGGCGAGACGATCGCCGAGCAGTTCGACGTGGCCGCCGGCAACGTGGTCGCCGCGCTGCGGGCAGCCGGCGGGCAGCCGAGCGACCTGGTGTCGCTGCTGTTCTACGTGACCGACGTGCCCGCCTACCGCGCGGCGCTCAAGGAACTGGCGCCCCTCTACCGCAAGCACTTCGGACGGCACTACCCCGCGATCGCGCTGCTCGGCGTGGCCGAGCTGTTCGACCCCGCGGCGAAGCTGGAGCTGGTCGGCACGGCGGTGATCGCGGATGGGTGACCTGCTGGCGAAGGCCGAGCAGATCGGCGAGGAACTGCGGACGCTGGCTCGGGAGGACGGCCGGGTCAACCGGCCGCTGGTGCGGGCGCTGGCCGAGCACGGCCTGCTGGACCAGGTGTTCGTGCGGGACGGCGCCGGCTACCGGCCGGTGACCGCGATGACGCTGTGCCTGCTGCGCGAGGGCCTGGCCCGGCACTGCACCGAGGCGGAAACCGCGTTCGCGGTGCAGGGGCTCGGTTCCTACCCCATTCTCTCGGCGGGCCGGGCGGACGTGGTCGACGAGTGGATCCCGCGGGTGGCCGCCGGCGAGGCCGTGGCCGCGTTCGCGTTGACCGAGCCCGGGGCGGGTTCCGACGTGGCTTCGCTCTCCTTGTGCGCTACCCCCGATGGCAGCGGCTACCGGCTCACAGGTGAGAAGGTTTACATTTCCAACGCACCGGAGGCCGACGTCTATTCGGTGTTCGCCCGCACCGGCGAGCCGGGTTCACGGGGTATCACCGCGTTCTGCGTGCCGGGGAAGTCGCCGGGGCTGTCCGGGGAGCCGATCCCGCTGCTGTCGCCGCACCCGATCGGACGGCTGGTCTTCGACCAGGTCTACGTGCCGGGCAGCCACGTGCTCGGGGAGGTCGGCGGGGGCATGCGCGTGGCCATGGGCACGCTGAACCTGTTCCGGCCGAGCGTCGGCGCCTTCGCGGTGGGCATGGGCCAGGCCGCGCTCGACGCCGCCGTGGCCTACGCCGGTGCGCGCGAGGCGTTCGGCAAGCACCTGAACGATTTCCAGGCGGTGTCGCACACGCTGGCCGAGGTGGCCACGCGGGTGCAGGCGGCCAGGCTGCTGGTGCACGACGCGGCCGCCGCCTATGACGAAGGGCGCTCCGGAGTCGCGTCGGCGGCGGCCATGGCGAAGTTGTTCGCCACCGAGACCGCACAGCACGCGGTGGACGCCGCGATCCAGGTCCACGGTGCCCGCGCCCTGGAGCGCGGGCACCTGCTGGAACACCTCTACCGCGAAGTGCGCGCACCCCGGATCTACGAAGGCGCCTCCGAGGTGCAGCGCGAAATCATCGCCCGGGGGCTGTTCCCAAAGCGGCGGTGACGTCCAGTTCGACCAGCTGGCCCGGGTAACCGAGCACGGTGACCCCGGTGAGGGTGCTGGCGCTGGTGAACGCCTCGGCCAGGGCGGAGGCGTTGAGCCGGTCCCAGACCGCGGACAGCTCGTCGGCCGAGGTGGTGGCCACGTAGATCACCGTGCGCACCACGTCGGCGGGCCCGGCACCGGCGGACTCCAGTGCGGTCAGCGTGTTCGCCACCACTTGGTCCACCTGCGCGAGCAGGCCACCCGCCACCGTGGCCCCCTCGGCGTCCAGTGGGCACTGCCCGGCGAGGAACACCAGGCGGGCGGGTTCGGTGACGGTGACGTGGTGGTAGCCGGGCGGCACGTGCAGGGTGGGGGGATTCGTCCGAATGATCACCATTCGTTCCTATCCCAGGTGGTCGAGCACTGACAACGCGATTTCCTTCGTGCTCGCCGTGCCGCCGAGGTCGCGCGGCAGCACCCCAGCGGCCGTGGTGGCTTCGACGGCCCGGTCCAGCCGCGCGGCTTCAGCGGGCAGGCCGAGGTGGTCGAGCATCAGCGCCGCGCTGCCGATGGCGCCGATCGGGTTCGCCACCCCCTGCCCGGCGATGTCCGGCGTGGACCCGTGCACCGGCTCGAACATGCTCGGGAAGCGGCGTTCCGGGTTGAGGTTCGCGCTGGCCGCCACGCCGAGGCTGCCCACCAGCGCGCTGCCGAGGTCGGACAGGGTGTCCGCGTGGAGGTTGGAGGCGACCACGACGGACAGGTCCTCCGGCCGCAGCACGAACCGCGCGGCCATGGCGTCGACCAGGCAGCTGTCGCTTTCGACCTGCGGGTAGTCGGCGGCGACCCGGCGGAACACGTCGTCCCAGAGCTCGGTTCACTTTCGCGGGCGGAGAAGAACACGCTGGTCGCGTTCGGCTTCACCGTGACGCTGTGGATCGTGCCCGCCATCGTCGGCCTGGTCGCGGGCAACGACTCGGCGGTGTACAAGACCGTCAGCGACCGCCTCGACGAGGGCATCGTCGCGGTGCTGGGCGCGTCGCTGCTGTTCCTGCTGCCGGTGGCGTGGCAGCGCCGGGCGTTCACGCTGTCCTGGCCGGACGCCGCGCGCATCGACTGGGGCACGATCATGCTGTTCGGCGCGGGCATCATCTTCGGCTCGCTGCTCGCCTCGTCGGGCTTGGCGAAGACGATCGGCGAGTCCACCTCCGGGGCGCTGGGCCTGGCCAGTTCACTGCCGATCACGCTGTTCGGGGTGCCGCTGGCGATCCTGGTGTCGGAGACGACCAGCAACACCGCCGCCGCGTCGGTGGTGGTGCCGATCGTCATCCCGATCGCGGTGGCCGCCGGGGTCGATCCGCTGATGCCGGCGCTGGCCGCCACCTTCGCCGCTTCCTTCGGCTTCATGCTGCCGGTGGCCACGCCGCAGAACGCGATCGTCTACGGCTCGGGCACGGTGCCGATCACGCGGATGATCCGCTCCGGCATCAGCTTCGACGTCTGCGGGGCGCTCCTCATCGTCGCGGTGCTGCCGCTGACGGTGGCTTTGGTGGGCCTCGGCTGAACTAAGCTCGGACCATGGGGTCCGTCGACCAACGCACCATCGACTGGAACGACGGCGCGGTGGTGATCGTCGACCAGTGCGCCCTGCCCGCCCGATTCCAGTTGCTGCAACTGGAGACAGTCTCCGATTTGATCGGCGCAATTCAGCGGCTCGCGATCCGCGGTGCCCCGGCGCTGGGGGCGGCCGGTGCGCTCGGGGTCGCGCTCGCCGCGCGGCGCGGGGTGGACGTCGAGGGTGAGGCCCGGCGGCTGGAGCAGGCCCGGCCGACCGCGGTCAACCTGGCCTGGGGTGTCCGCCGAGCGCTGGCGAAGCTGCCCGAAGGACCGGACGCGGTGCTCGCCGAGGCGTTGGCGGTGCTCGACGAAGACGAGCAGCTGTGCCGCGCGGCGTCGGGTGAGGCCGCCGAACTGATCCGCCGGTTGTGCCCGCGGCGCCCCCTGCGCCTGCTCACCCACTGCAACGCCGGTCGCCTCGCGACGGTCAGCTGGGGCACCGCGCTCGGCGTCGTCTGGCACCTCCACGCCGAGGGCCGGGTGGAGTACGTGCTGGTCGACGAGACCCGGCCGTTGCTGCAGGGTGCCCGGCTGACCGCGTGGGAGCTGGCCGACGCCGGTGTGCCGTACCGGGTGCTGCCCGACGTGGCGGCGGCTTCGGCGATCGCCCGCGGTCTGGTGGACTGCGTGGTGGTCGGCGCGGACCGCGTCGCGGCCAACGGTGACGTCGCCAACAAAGTCGGCACCTACGGGCTCGCGCTGGCCGCCGCCCGCCACCGGATCCCGTTCGTGGTGGTGGCCCCGTCGTCCACACTGGACGAACAGACCCCCAGCGGCGACCTGATCGAGATCGAGGAACGCGGTGCCGGCGAGGTGACCGGCTGGGGTGGCGTGCCGACCGCGCCGGCCGGTGCCCCGGTGTTCAACCCGGCCTTCGACGTGACCCCGGCGGAGCTGATCACCGCGGTGGTCACCGAGCGAGGTCCCGGATGACCTCCACCGCCCGGTGCAGTTCTTCGAACCCCGTGGTCAGCGGTGAGAGCCCGAGGCGGATGCCGTCGGGTGCGCGGAAGTCGATCAGCACGCCGGCGTCGATCAGCGCGGCCGAGAGCTCCCTGGCGTCGGCACGTCGGATCGTCACGTGAGCCCCGCGCGACGCCGGGTTGCGGGGTGAGCCGAGGTCGAAGCCGAGCGGCGCCAGCACCTCGTCGAACCGCTCGACGGCGAACTCGGTGAGCGCCACCGCCTTCTCCCGGATGCGCGGCATGCCCGCCTCGGCGATCAGCTCGACCCCGGCCTCCACCCCGGCCAGGCCGACCACCGGCGGCGTGCCGGACAGCAACCGGCGCACCCCGTCCGCCGGTTCGTACCCCGGCCCCATCTCGAACAGGTCGCGGCGGCCGAACCAGCCCCAGATCGGCTGGCGCACCTCGTCGGCCAGGTCCCGGCGCACGTAGGCGAAGGCGGGCGAACCGGGTCCGCCGCACAGGAACTTGTAGGTGCAGCCGACCGCGAAGTCCACCTCGTCGGCGTCGAGCGACAGCGGCAGTGAACCCACGCTGTGACAAAGGTCCCAAACGACCAGCGCCCCGGCCTCGTGCGCGAGGCGGGTGATCGCGGGCAGGTCGGCCACCTGAGCCGACCAGTAGTCGATGTGGCTCAGGGTCACGACCGCGGTCTCCGGCCCGAGCAACGCGGCCACCTGCCCGGCCGACGGCCCGCTCCCGAGTTCGGCTTCCACCCAGCGGATCCGGCAGCCGAGCTCCCCGGCGATGCCCTCGACCAGGTACCGGTCGGTCGGGAAGTTGTGCCGGTCGGTGACGATCTCGCGGCGCCCCGGCCGCAACGCCAGCGCGGCCCGCAGCAGCTTGTACAACCAGACCGAGGTCGACTCGCCCAGCACCACCTGACCGGGTGCGGCGCCCAGCACCACCTCGCCCAGCCGATCGCCGAGCCGGGTCGGCAGTTCGGTCCAGCCGTCGGCCCAGCCCCGGATCAGCCGTTCCCCCCAGTGCTCCCGCACCAGTGCCTCGAGCCGGTCGAGCGCCGAGCGGGGTGGGCGGCCGAGCGAATTGCCGTCGAGGTAGGCCACCACCTTCTCGTCGGCGGGCAGGAACCGGTCGCGGAAGGCGGAGAGCGGATCGGTCCGGTCGAGGGCACGCGCACGCTGCAGGGTCACCCGGCCACCATAAATCCGTCGCGATCAGCGCCCGCGCTGCTCTACCTTCCGCGCATGCCGTTCTCCCCCGAGGAACCCGAGGAACCCGGGGTCTCCGCCCTGCTGACCGAACTCGGCCTGGCCGATCAGGCGGTCGAGCGCTTCGAAGGCGGCTCGCTGCCGGTCTACGCGGTGGGCGGCGACCTGGTGCTCAAGCTGTTTCCCCCGGTCCACCGGGACGAAACCGGCACCGAGGCCGCAGTGCTGCGCCAGCTCCACGGCGAGCTCCCGATCCCGACCCCGCGTCTCGAAGCGACCGGCGAGTTCGACGGCTGGGGTTACGTGCTGATGACCCGCCTCCCGGGTGAGTTGCTCAGCGGTGCCTGGCCGCGGCTCACCGGCGAGGACAAGGTGTCACTGGCGCAGCGGCTCGGTGAGGCGCTGGCCGTGCTGCACCGCACCCCCGCCCCGGACCTGGGTCCGCCCGACTGGTCCGAGTTCATCGCGACCCAGCGCGCGAACGCCGTCCAGCAGCAGCGACGGGCCGGGCTCGCCGACGAGTGGCTCGCGCAGATCCCCGGCTTCCTGGCCCGCGTCGACCTCGGCACGCCGGAGCCGGTGTTGCTGCACACCGAGTTCATGCGCGACCACCTGCTGGTGCGGCGGGAGGCCGGCGGCTGGGCGCTGACCGGGCTGTTCGACTTCGAGCCTGCGATGCGGGGTGCCCCGGAGTACGAACTGGTCGGCGCCGGGGTGTTCGTCGCGGGTGGGGACCTGGCGCTGTTCCGGCACCTGCTGCTCGCCTACGGCTACACCCCGGAGCAACTGGACGCCGACTTCGCCCGCCGTTGCCTGGCGTACACGCTGCTGCACGTCTACAGCAACCTGCCCTGGTACCTGAAGGTAATGCCGGAACCCGAGCAGCCGACCCTCGATTCGCTGGCCCAGCGCTGGTTCGGCGCTTAGGGCAGGGCTCGCCGCAGCACTTCGGCGAGGTGCACCGCCGTCCGGTCCGACTCCTGCGCGATCTGCGTGCGGCAGCTGAACCCGTCCGAAATAACCAGTGTGCCCGGATCGGTGGCACGGAGCGCGGGCAGCAGCCCGTCCTCGGCGCAGGCGACCGACACCTCGTAGTGCCCGCGCTCGAAACCGAAGTTCCCAGCCAGTCCGCAGCAACCGGAGTCAAGCGTGGAATTGCGCACCCCGGCGCCGGCGAGCACCCGCTCGTCGGCCTCGAAGCCGAGCACGGCGTGCTGGTGGCAGTGCACCTGGCTGACCGCCTCCTCGTCCAGCGCCCGGAACTCCAGCGGTGAGTCGGCGACCAGTTCGGCGAAGGTGCGCGTGCGTTCCGCGAGCACCGCGGCGACCGGCTCGTCCGGCAGCAACGCCTTGAGGTCGCCACGGAACAACGCCGTGCAGCTCGGTTCCACGCCTGCCACCAGATATCCGGCGTCGAGGTAGGGCTTGAGCACCGAAAGTGTGCGCTGCAACACTTTTCGAGCCACCCCCAGCTGCCCGGTCGACACCCAGGTCAGTCCACAGCAGACACCCTTGTCCGGCAGCACGACGTGGTACCCGGCCGCGGTGAGCACCTCGGCCGCCGCGGCGAGCACGTCCGGGGTGAAGTAGTTGTTGAAGGAATCCGGCCACAACACCACATCGCGCCCGCCACCGGAGTCGAGCTTCCGCGAGGTGAACGGCCGGGCGAACGCCGGCAGGTCCCGTTCCGGCGCGATGCCACCCAGCCGCTTGAGCAGGCGCGCCAGCCGCGGTCGTTCGAGCAGCGTGTTCGCCAGCCGGGGCACGCGTCCCGCCAGGCGCAGCCACAACGGCAGCCAGCCCATCGAGTAGTGCGCCGCCGGGCGCACCCGGCCGCGGTAGTGCTGGTGGTAGAACTCGGCCTTGTAGGTAGCCATGTCCACCTCCACCGGGCAGTCCGACAGGCAGCCCTTGCAGGACAGGCACAGGTCCAGCGCCTCGCGGACCTCCTCGGACCGCCAGCCGTCGCGGATCACCTCGCCGTTGATCATCTCGGCGAGCAGCCGCGCCCGGCCGCGGGTCGAATGCTTCTCGTCGAGCGTGACGCGATAGCTCGGGCACATCACGCCGCCGCTCCGGGTGTTACGGCACTTCGCGACTCCGACGCAACGCCGCACCGCCTGCCCGAAGCTGCCGCGGTCCTCCGGGTAACCGAGGAAGGTCACCGAGTCGATCGACGCGGGCGCGGTCCGCACCCGGAGGTCGGCGTCGAGCGCCCGCGGCTCGACCAGCACACCCGGGTTCATCATGCCGTCCGGATCGAAGATGCCCTTGAACCGCCGGAACAGCGCCAGCACCTGCGGGCTGTACATCCGCGGCAGCAGCTCCGAGCGCGCCTGGCCGTCCCCGTGCTCACCGGAGAGCGAGCCACCGTGCGCGGCAACCAGGTCCGCCGCCTCTTCGAGGAACTTCCGGAAGCCGGCCCGTCCCGGCGTGGACAGCAGGTCGAAGTCGAGCCGCAGGTGCAGGCAGCCTTCGCCGTAGTGGCCGTAGACCACGCTCTGCCTGCCGTGCTCGGCCATCAGCTGCTTGAACTCGCGCAGGTAGGCGCCGAGCCGGTCGGGCGGGACCGCCGCGTCCTCCCAGCCGGGCCACGCCTCCGAACCGTCCGCGAGCCGCGTCGCCAGGCCGGCGCCCTCCTCCCGGATGCGCCACAGTTCCCGCTGGGCCTTGGGATCGGTGAGCACCACCTCACCGGTGAGGTGCCCGGCGAGGTCGCGGGTCAGCGCCCGCGCCCGGCTCACCGCCTCGGCCTCGGTGTCCCCGGCCATTTCGACGAACAGCCACGCCCGGCCACGCGGCAGTCCGGTGCTGCGCGAGGAGTCCAAGAGGGACACCAGTTCCGCGTCCACGCCTTCGACCGTCAACGGCGACCACGGCAGGATCGACGGCACCGCGTCGGCCGCCGCGATGTCGGAATCGAAGCCGAGCACCGCCAGCACCCGCGCCCTGGGCAACTCCGCCAGCGCCAGTTCGGCCCCGAGCACCGTCACGCAGGTGCCCTCGCTGCCGACGAGCGCTTTGGCCAGGTCGAACCCGTTCTCCGGCAGCAGGTGCTCCAGCCCGTAGCCGGAAACCCGGCGGGACCACGGCGAAAGCTCGGTGCGCAGCAGGGAAAGGTGGTCGAGGACCAGCTTGCGCACCTCGTCGGGCACCCCGACGTCACGGCCGACCGTCGTCCTCGTGCCGTCGTAACGCAGCACGTCCAAGCTGCGCACGGCGTCCGCGGTCCGGCCCCAGGCCACCGAATGCGAGCCGCAGGCGTTGTTGCCGATCATGCCGCCGAGCGTGCACCGGCTGTGCGTGGACGGGTCGGGCCCGATCCGCAGGCCGTGCGGGGCGGCCGCCGCCTGCAACCGGTCCAGCACCACGCCCGGTTCCGTCCACACCGTCCGGTTCACCGGATCGACTTCGCCGAAGCGGTTCAGGTGCCGGGAGAAGTCCAGCACCACCCCGGGCCCGCACGCGTTGCCCGCCACACTCGTACCCCCACCGCGGGCGACGATCGGCGCCCCGGCCACCCGGCAGGCCGCGACCACCTCCTCGGTCTCCTCGGCCGTGCGCGGCCACACCACGCCGACCGGTTCGTGCCGGTAGTTCGACGCGTCCGTGCCGTACAGCGCGAGGGTGGCCGGGTCCACGGCCACCCTCGCGCCCAGTTCCCGCCGCAACGCCGCCCGCATCTCCTCCATGGGGACCCATTGAAGACAAGATCGAGCGGCGTCGCGACCCTGGTTCTTCAGCAACTGGAAGAAGTTGCCCGCCGGATCGGTCAAAGTGGACTCGGCGGTGCCGCCGTAGCTCGAGCGCGTGCCGCTCCTGTCCACGATCTCCAGCTGTAGTTAGTTGGCGATTCACCATGGCGGGCGATTTGCGCGAAATGTCCGCTTCCGGCGCGTGGGTGGAACGCCTTCCCGGCTGACCTCGGTACCGGTGTCCCCCGGTGCGCCACACGTGCCAGCTGCTCGCTGCCCATCCGGTAGGACTCGGTCTCCAGCGCGGGATCGTACCGCCGCATCCTCCAGCGGGGTCCACCACGATCGACGGGACCGGCAGGTCCCAGTCCGCCCCGAGCCAGCCGTTCTCCCCCGCAGCGGGTTCGGGATCAGCGAGGCTGGATCGGGCGAGGGCACCGGCGAACAGGACCACTCGGCCGGCCCGCGTCCGCGCCGGGGATCTTCACCCGACGCGTGCGCAATAGGGAACTCCGACCGGGCCAGCGAACCAGTGCCCGATATGGCCCACAACCACCGTTTGCCCGAGCCGCGGTGACCCCGGTTGACCCCTTCGGACTGCCTTCGCGATCGCGCCGGGCACTCGGCTTCGCGGGTGATTCCCGGGGCGCCCGCTCCGGCGCCCGACCGCACCATGTGGAGCACCGGACCGATCAAGTAGCCCCAGCGCACCCTATTCACGCAGGTCAGGGCCCCGCCTGAGCCTCCGATCGCGTTTAACGCCGTTGTTACCTGCCCGTCAACCGTGGCGTGGCATTTCCCACGCCGTGACCGCGACGTGTCCCGATAATGGAAATTTCACACTACTGTCATAAGACCCGGCGAACCCGGGAGTAGGTAGCGCACGCCGAGCAGACCACCACCACGCGGATCTCGGCCACCGCGCTTACCCACGTGTGCCCAGCGCACACCGACGTCGTGCACAGTGCGGTGCACGAGGCCACCCAGTGCCGTGTGGCTCATGTCGATCAGCGTGCCCGAGATCTCCGGGCTTACGCGTCTTCGCTCTCGACTGACCATCGCAGTCCGGAGTCCACCCGTTAGCCGAGTCCGCCAGACCGGCCCTGATCGGGTGACGCCCGGTCCTGCCTACGCCCGAGGAGGCGGCCAGCCGTGACCCGCCATGATCAGCACGACCGCAGGCCAGGCGGCCTGTACGACCCGCAGTTCGAGCACGACGCCTGCGGGGTCGCCTTTGTCGCGGATCTCACCGGGAGACGAGACCACCGGATCGTTCGCCAGGCACTGGTCGCACTGCGGAACCTGGAGCACCGCGGTGCCCGCGGCGCCGAACCCGAGACCGGGGACGGCGCGGGCCTGCTGATCCAGGTGCCGGACGAGTTCTTCCGCGCGGTGACCGGGTTCGACCTGCCCGATCCCGGCGAATACGCCGTGGGCACCGCGTTCCTGCCGGTCGACGAAACCGCCCGCGGCCGCGCGATGAGCGCCATCGAGCGGATCGCCGCCGAAGAGGGCACCCAGGTGCTCGGCTGGCGCGAACTGCCCGTGCGCACCGAGCACACCGGACCGACCGCGGCCGCCACGATGCCGCACTTCAGCCAGCTCTTCCTCGGCCCGCGCTCCCCGGATCTGACCGGGCTCGCGCTGGAACGGGCCGCGTTCTGCGTGCGCAAGCGCGCCGAGCACGAACTGGCCGCGGACGAGGTCTACTTCCCCAGCCTGTCCACGCGCACCATCGTCTACAAGGGAATGCTCACCGAGGCTCAGGTGGAGAGCTTCTTCCCGGACCTCTCGGACGAGCGCGTCACCAGTGCCATCGGCCTGGTGCACTCGCGCTTCTCCACCAACACCTTCCCGTCGTGGCCGCTGGCCCACCCGTACCGGTACGTGGCGCACAACGGTGAGATCAACACGCTCCGCGGCAACCGCAACTGGATGGACGCCAGGGAGTCGATGCTCGCCAGCGAGCTGATCCCCGGTGACCTGGAGCGCCTCTACCCGGTGATCACCAGGGACGCGAGCGACTCGGCCTCCTTCGACGAGGTGCTGGAGCTGCTCCACCTCGGCGGCCGGCCGCTGCCGCACGCGGTGCTGATGATGATCCCGGAAGCGTGGGAGAACCACGAGGAGATGGACCCGGCCCGCCGGGCCTTCTACGAGTTCCACTCCACGCTGATGGAGCCGTGGGACGGACCCGCGCTGGTCGCGTTCACCGACGGCACCCAGATCGGTGCCGTGCTCGACCGCAACGGCCTGCGGCCCGCCCGCTACTGGGTCACCGAGGACGGGCTGGTCGTGCTGGCCAGCGAGGTCGGCGTGCTGGACATCGACCAGGCCACGATCATTCGCAAGGGACGGCTGGAGCCGGGCCGGATGTTCCTGGTGGACACCGCCGAAGGCCGCATCATCGACGACGACGAGATCAAGGGCGGGCTCGCCGCCGAGCACCCGTACCAGGAGTGGCTCGAGCGGGGTCTGCTGCAGCTGGAGGACCTGCCGGAGCGCGAGCGCGAAGTGCCGCCGCACGCCGCGCTGGTTCGCCGCCAGCAGGCGTTCGGGTACACCGAGGAGGAACTCGAGGTCCTGCTCGAGCCGATGGCCCGCACCGGCGCGGAGCCGATCGGGTCGATGGGCAACGACTCGCCGCTGGCCCCGCTTTCGAGCGGTTCGCGGCAGCTGTTCGACTACTTCACCCAGCTGTTCGCGCAGGTCACCAATCCGCCGCTGGACGCGATCCGCGAGGAGCTGGTCACCGCGCTGGGCACGCAACTCGGCGCCGAGCCGAACCTGCTCACCGCCGACGCCGCTTCCTGCCGCCGCATCGTGCTGCCGTTCCCGGTGGTCGACAACGACGAGCTGGCCAAGCTGGTGCACATCAACGACGACGGCAACCTGCCGGAGTTCAGCGCGGTCACCGTGTACGGCAAGTACGAAGTGGACGGTGGGGCCGACGCGCTCACCCGGCGGCTGGACGAGATCCGGGCCGAGGTGTCGCAGGCCATCGCCGACGGCGCGCGGCTGATCGTGCTGTCCGACCGCGGTGTCGACGAGAAGCACGCGCCGATCCCGTCGCTGCTGCTCACCGGCGCGGTGCACCACCACCTGGTCCGCGAGAAGACCAGGACGCAGGTCGGCCTGCTGGTGGAAGCCGGCGACGCCCGCGAGGTGCACCACATCGCGCTGCTCATCGGCTACGGCGCGGCGGCGGTGAACCCGTACCTCGCGATGGCGACCGTGGAGGAACTGGCCTCCGGCGGGCACATCAGGGGCACCGACGCGAAGCAGGCCACCCGGAACCTGATCAAGGCGCTGGGCAAGGGCGTGCGCAAGACGATGTCGAAGATGGGTGTGTCCACGGTGGCCTCCTACACCGGCGCGCAGATCTTCGAGGCGATCGGCCTCGGCGAAGAGGTGATCAGCACCTGCTTCACCGGTACCACCTCGCGACTCGGCGGCATCGGTTTCGAGACCATCGCCGAGGAGGTCGCGCAGCGGCACCGCCGGGCCTTCCCGGTGGACGGCGTGCGGCCGAGCCACCGCGAACTCGAGACCGGCGCCGACTACCAGTGGCGCCGCGAGGGTGAGCCGCACCTGTTCAATCCGCAGACGGTGTTCAAGCTCCAGCACTCCACGAGGTCCGGCAAGTACGAGATCTTCAAGGAGTACACCAAGTACGTCGACGACCAGGCCGAGCGCCTGCTGACGTTGCGGGGCCTGTTCGGGTTCAAGGAGGGCGCCCGGCCGCCGGTGCCGATCGAAGAGGTCGAGCCGGTGTCCGAGATCGTCAAGCGGTTCGCCACCGGCGCCATCTCCTACGGCTCGATCTCGAAGGAGATGCACCAGACGCTGGCGATCGCGATGAACCGCCTCGGCGGCAAGTCGAACACCGGTGAGGGCGGCGAGGACCCCGACCGGCTCTATGACCCGGAACGCCGCTCGGCGGTCAAGCAGGTCGCGAGCGGGCGGTTCGGCGTCACCAGCGAGTACCTGGTCAACGCCGACGACATCCAGATCAAGATGGCGCAGGGCGCGAAGCCCGGCGAGGGCGGTCAGCTGCCCGGCGCGAAGGTCTACCCGTGGATCGCGAAGACGCGGTTCTCCACGCCGGGTGTCGGCCTGATTTCACCGCCACCGCACCACGACATCTATTCCATCGAGGACCTGGCGCAGCTGATCCACGACCTGAAGAACGCCAACCCGAACGCCCGCATCCACGTGAAGCTGGTGTCGGAGGTCGGCGTCGGCACGGTCGCCGCGGGTGTGTCGAAGGCGCACGCCGATGTGGTGCTGATCTCCGGGCACGACGGCGGCACCGGCGCCTCGCCGCTGTCGTCGATCAAGCACGCCGGCGGCCCGTGGGAGCTGGGTCTCGCCGAAACGCAGCAGACGCTGCTGGCGAACCGGCTGCGCGACCGGATCGTGGTGCAGACCGACGGTCAGCTCAAGTCCGGCCGGGACGTGATCATCGCCGCGCTACTCGGTGCGGAGGAGTTCGGCTTCGCCACCGCGCCGCTGGTGGTTTCCGGCTGCATCATGATGCGGGTGTGCCACCTGGACACCTGCCCGGTCGGCGTCGCCACGCAGAACCCGGTGCTGCGTGAGAAGTTCAGCGGTAAGGCCGAGTACGTGGTGAACTTCTTCGAGTTCATCGCGCAGGAGGTGCGGGAGTACCTGGCGCAGCTGGGCTTCCGGTCCATCGCCGAGGCGGTCGGCCACGCCGAGCTGCTCGACACCCGCAAGGCCGTGGAGCACTGGAAGGCCTCCGGCCTCGACCTCTCGCCGATCTTCCACGTGCCCGATCTGGAGCCGCGGGCTTCCCGGCACCAGGTCGTCGCGCAGGACCACGGCCTGGACAAGGCGCTCGACAACACGCTGATCCAGCTGGCCGAAGGCGCCCTGAACTCGGGCGACAAGGTGCGGCTCGAACTGCCCGTGCGCAACGTCAACCGGACCGTGGGCACCATGCTCGGCTCGGAGCTGACCAAGCGCTGGGGCGGCGAAGGCCTGCCGGACGGCACGATCGACGTCACCTTCACCGGCACCGCCGGCCAGTCGTTCGGCGCCTTCGTCCCGAAGGGCATCACCCTGCGGCTCATCGGCGACGGCAACGACTACGTGGCCAAGGGTCTTTCCGGTGGCCGGATCGTCGTCCGCCCGCCGCGCGAGGCTCAGTACGCCGCCGAGGACCACATCATCTCCGGCAATGTTATCGGCTACGGCGCGACCAGCGGTGAAATCTTCATCCGCGGGCGTGTCGGCGAACGGTTCTGCGTGCGGAACTCGGGCGCCCTGGCCGTGGTGGAGGGCGTCGGCGACCACGGGTGCGAGTACATGACCGGCGGCCGGGTGATCGTGCTCGGCACGGTCGGCCGCAACTTCGCGGCCGGCATGTCCGGCGGCATCGCGTACCTGCTCGACGTGAACACCAAGCGGCTCAACACCGAGATGGTGGAGCTGGAACCGCTCGACGACGAGGACACCGAACTGCTCCGCGACGCGGTCGAACGGCACTACGCCGAAACCGAATCGGCCGTCGCGCACGAGCTGCTCGCCGACTGGGACACCGCGGTCACCAGGTTCGGCAAGGTGATGCCGAAGGACTACAAGCGAGTGCTGCTCGCGCAGGCCGCCGCCGAGCGCGACGGCCGCGACGTGAACGAGGCGATCATGGAGGCCGCACATGGCTGACCCCAAGGGCTTTCTGACCACCGAACGCGAACTGCCGCAACGGCGTCCGGTCGACCTGCGGCTGCTGGACTGGCGGGAGGTCTACGAGGACTTCGCGACCACCAAGCTGGAGAAGCAGGCGGGCCGCTGTATGGACTGCGGCATCCCGTTCTGCCACCAGGGCTGCCCACTCGGAAACCTCATCCCGGAGTGGAACACCCTGGTGTGGAAGGAGGACTGGCGCGCTGCGAGCGAACGCCTGCACGCGACCAACAACTTCCCGGAGTTCACCGGCACCCTGTGCCCGGCGCCGTGCGAAACCGCCTGCGTGCTCGGGATCAACAACGACCCGGTCACCATCAAGCGCGTGGAAATCTCCATCATCGACCGTGCCTTCGAAGAAGGCTGGGTCACCCCGCGACCCCCGGAGAAGCGAACCGGGAAGAAGGTCGCCGTGGTCGGCTCCGGCCCGTCCGGCCTCGCCGCGGCACAACAACTCACCCGCGCCGGCCACACCGTGGTGGTCTACGAACGCGCCGACGCCATCGGCGGCCTCCTCCGCTACGGCATCCCCGAGTTCAAGATGGAAAAGCACCGCCTGGACCGGCGCCTGGACCAGATGCGCGCCGAGGGCACCGAGTTCCGCACCGGCGTGAACGTCGGCAAGGACCTGTCGGTCGAAGACCTGCGAGCCAACCACGACGCCGTGGTACTCGCAGGCGGCGCGACGGCCTGGCGCGACCTCCCCATCCCGGGACGTGAACTGGACGGTATCCACCAGGCGATGGAGTACCTGCCCCCGGCGAACCGAGTCGCCGCCGGACAGCTCACGGAGTCGCCGATCAACGCCAAGGGCAAGAACGTCGTGGTGATCGGCGGCGGCGACACCGGCGCGGACTGCGTCGGCACCGCGCACCGCCAGGGCGCCGCTTCGGTGACCCAGGTGGAGATCATGCCCCGCCCACCGGAGATCCGCTCCGACGCGCACCCGTGGCCGACCTACCCGATGATCTACCGCGTCTCCTCGGCCCACGAGGAGGGCGGCGAGCGGCTCTACTCGGTCAACACGCAGGAGTTCCTCGACGACGGTTCCGGCCGGGTCCGCGCGCTGAGCCTGGTAGAGGTGCGCTCCGAGAGCGGTAAGTTCGTGCCGGTGGAAGGCACCGAGCGGGAACTCCCCGCCGAATTGGTGCTGCTTGCCATGGGCTTCGTCGGCCCGGAACGCACCGGCCTGCTCGAGAACCTCGGCGTCGAACTGGACCAGCGTGGCAACGTCGCCCGCAACAAGCAGTTCCGGACCAGCCTCGACGACGTCTTCGTCGCCGGCGACATGGGTCGTGGGCAGTCGCTCATCGTATGGGCGATCGCCGAGGGCCGTTCCGCCGCCGCCGCGGTGGACGCCCAGCTCACCGGCCGGGCCATCCTCCCAGCCCCGATCGCGCCAACGGACCGGCCGATCTCCTGAGCCAGCGGAGGAGTCCCGGTGCCAGCGTCGTCGCCGGGTCTCCTCCGCTTCTCCACCTAGTCCCAAAGTCGCCCGGACGCCCGGGGCTGCTCAACCTCGACCGATGAACGGCATGTTCGTCGCGGCGATGGTCATGAACTGGACATTCGTGTTGAGCGGCAAGTTCGCCATGTAGAGCACGGCACTCGCCACGTGTACGGGGTCGAAAGTCGGCTCCGCCATGATCGTCCCGTTGGCCTGCGGCACTCCGTCCGCGAACGCCGAAGCAAGGTCGGTGGCGGCGTTGCCGATGTCGATCTGCCCGCATGCGATGTCGTAGGCACGCCCGTCCAGAGAGATCTGCTTGGTCAACCCGGTGATCGCATGCTTCGTGGCGGTGTAGGCCGCCCGCTGCGGACGCGGTGAGTGCGCCGAGATCGAACCGTTGTTGATGATCCGACCACCGCGTGGCCGTTGTTCCTTCATCAGGCGCACAGCGTGATGCGCACAAAGGAACGAACCGGTCAGGTTGATCGCCACCGTGCTCGCCCAGTCCTCGGGCGAGATTTCGTCGACATCTCCCGCAGGCCCCGACGTCCCGGCGTTGTTGAAGAGCAGGTCTACCCGCCCCCACTTGCTCTGGACGGCGTCGAACAGTGCGGCCACGGAATCCGCCGACGCCACGTCGGTCGGGATCACCTCGGCCCCGTCGAACCCGGCAGCGGTCTCGGCCAGCGGACCTGGCCGTCGCCCGGCCAGCGCGACCTGGTACCCGTCCTCCAGCAACGCCTGTGCCACCACCTTGCCGATGCCGGAACCCGCACCGGTCACCACCGCGACCTTCTCCGTCGAAACCATTCCGCCGTCTCCTTCCCAGGCCGATCATCGAGCCACCCGAGAATCTACGCGGTAGCCCGTGTCGGAGTTTGGTGGGCGAGGTTGTACTGCGGTGTCTGCGCTGGATCGAGCCATCGCGGAGCGTAGAAGGCCGGACGACCGCCGATCATGCGGATGTGCCACTCCGTGTGGTGGATGACCCGATGGTGGTGGGCACACAGCAGGACCAGGTTGTTCAGGTCGGTCTTCCCACTGTGCGTCCAGTAGACGACGTGGTGCGGCTCGGTCCACTTGGGAGACCGGGTGCAGCCCGGGAAGGCGCAGCCGTGGTCTCGAACGGCCAGTGCCTTCCGTTGGGCTCTGGTAGCCGTGCGAGTCGTTCTGCCGAGCACCAGGTCCTCACCGTCGCCCTGGAAGATGGCCGGCGTGACAGCTGCGCCACTGCAGCAGATCCGACGAGCAGTGTTCATCGAGACATAGGTCGAGTCGTTGACCAGGACCGGCTGGTTCGTTGTCATCTCGTCCAGATTGACGTTCAACGTCAAGGTTGCCGACTCGCCGCCTTGCACCGGCAGGTCGTCACAGCGAGCGGCCAACTCAAGGATCTCAACCAGCGCGTCGCCCTGTCGTTCCTCCGTAGAGCGCGGATCGAAGGCGCCGGTCGCCGGATCCTTGGGCTTCGGTTTCGCCAGCACACCCAGTAGCCCCTGCAGAGTCTGTGCGGTCATCCCGTCCAGAACGCCCCGGAACTGCCAGCGGTCGTTCTTCCCCTGCCACATGTGCAGTGAACAGCCAGGACGAGTTTGTTCGCGATCGTCGTCTTCAGGAGCCTTGCCGCTCTGCTCGACGAAGTCCACGATCCGCCTGCCGACTCGTCGCACCTCGTGCGGCCGTGCCTGCTGGGCCAGGGCGAGCAAGGTCCGCTGATGCGTCGCCATGTCATCAGCGGATACTTTGTCCGACAGTACATTCGTAACCTTGCAGATCTCTGCGACGTGTTCTCTGTTGATCTCACCCTTGGCCAAGGCCTCGCCCACTGCGGCCAATGTCGGCGGATCCGAACCTCGTTGCCGGTAGAGCAACTCAGCCGCCCGCTCTCGCGCCAATGCTTCACCTTTGGTGATGTGGTCGGTCTCCGTCTGGAAGCGGGTGAAGCTGCTGAAGCCGTGGCAAAGTCCACGGCTCTGCATCTCAGCGATGCCACGGAGCAACTCCGCGTAGGCCATGTCGAGCCTACGCACAGCGTCGAGGTGGCTCGCCGTGAGTTCTTGGTCGGAGAGTTTCCCGGAGTGATCGGACACGCATTCACGGTAAGCACCGAGACTGGCGCCTGTCGACCGCGGGGCCGAAATAGGCGATCGAACGGAGCAGATCAACGGTTTAAGCCTGGAAAGTGTCCGTTCGCGTAGTTGAGATTCGACGGCTGATCGCCCCTCGTGTATGAAGGGTTGGTCGATGCGCTTCTGCCCAGCGCCTCGCGAAAGTCACCTGGACAGCCTCACTCGGCGCGCCACGTAGATTGGTTGGACCTGCGCATCAGCCTAGGCTGTAGTTGGCACTTCGGTCGCGCTCCAAGTTGCGACGTTCGATGTACAGGCAGGTTGAATTCGGGTCGCCGAAGTACCCTAAACGAATCAGACAAGGTCGACTCGAGCGAACCCTGGCGGGCGCCTGTATCGACACGCCGACGACAAGGTCGAAGTACGCCACGGGCTGTGTCGATCTATTCAGGCAGCCGATGCTCAACAGATCGACTTCGACCTCGGTGGTGCCTCTGCGCGGCAAGCTCATGCCCGCAGGTGGCCGGGCAGTGTGGACCGAGTATCTGGCAGATGGTGTAACGGCTTCGGTCGGCAGTACGAATCATGGGTAGCGGCTGGCCAGTCCTGGCTTGCCCTGGCGAGAGGGTGCGACCATGCGCCGAAACCGACGAATGCTCGCTGTGGTGCTCCTGAGTGCAGCCGCGGCCTTGGCGGGCACTCCGGCGAGCGCCGAGTCAGCTGAAGTTCAGCTCTCCGTCTCGGCGGCCACCGTTCACCCTGGCGGTACGGTGGTCGTCACGGAGAAGGTCAGGAGCACCAACGGCTTCACCGTTCTGCAGCCAGCTGCTCGGCTGTTCAGTACGCCGGTGGTTCTCACTTCCTACGCGACGCTGGTCGGATGCTCAGGAGTTGTCTGCTCCACTGTGAACGGGCCGGGTGGTCCGATCGGATACCAGGGCACTCTGCCTGAGGCCCTGTCCGCGGGCGAGTCCGCGGAAGTCAGCTTCACCCTGAAGATTGCGGCTGACGCACCCGACTTCACGCACACCCTGCAGGGACAGCTGTTCGGGAGCAACTACGGGAGTGAGCTGATTGCCGGGCCGGTCGTCGCCGTGGACGCGACGGCTGACCGGACGATCAAGCTCACCGGCACGCCGAAGCCCGGGTTGCTGGGCGGACGGGTTGACTTCACGGTACGTGTCACGAACAAGGGGCCCGATCCGGCTACGAGTACGACGGTCACCACCACTCTGCCGACGGGATTGAAGGTGAATCCTGGAGCCGGGTGCTCGTCTTCGGGTGGCGAAGTGACTTGTTCTGTGGGCGCGTTGGCGAACGGCGCCGAAGGCACCGCCGCGTTCTCGGTGCCTTATGGTCTGCTGACCATCGGCCTGCCGTTCAGCTTCACCGCGAATCGGACCGATGCGGTGCCCGAGGATCTCAATGCCGCGAACGACAGGTCGTCGGTCACTTGCACGGTGATCACGCCACTGTTGGCGAATTGCGGGTAGTTGACCGTTCAGCTGCGGGAGCGCCAGCGCACGGCTAGCAACCAGGCCAAGTATCCACCGCCGAGGATGCCGGTGGCGATTCCGACGGGGAGTTGCTGGGAAGGGAAAAGACGCTGGATGGCGAGGTCGCTGGTGACCAGGAGGAAGGCTCCCATCAGGGCCGAAGCCAGCAGGCCGGGGCCTGCGGCTCGGGTTAGCTTGCGGGCGAGTTGCGGGCCGGCCAAGGCGAGGAAGGTGATCGGACCGGCGGCGGCAGTCGCCACTGCGCAGAGAGTCACGCTGACGCCGAACAGGACCAGTCTGCTGCGTTCCACCGGCACGCCCAGGCCCTTGGCGGCGTCGTCGCCCATCTCGAGCATGGAGAGTCGCCGGCCGTAGTAGGCGGCGATCGGGAGCAGCACGGCCAGCGCGATGGCGACCGGCTGGACGTGTTCCCACCCGCGGCCGTTCAGGCCGCCGACCTGCCACGCTTGTGCGGAAACAGCGTCCTGCAGGCTGGCTCTGGTGATCAGGTAGGAGTTCGCGGAAAGCAGCATCGAGCTCACACCGACGCCGATGAGGACCATGCGCAGGCCGTGCATGCCCCGTTTGAGGGCCAGCAGGTAGACCACGACCGCGGTGATCATGCCGCCGAGCAGGGCCCCCAGGGCGGTTTGCAACATGCCGCCCGTGGTGGTGATGATGACGATCAGCGCACCGGTAGCGGAGCCGTGGGTGAAGCCGATGATGTCGGGGCTGCCGAGCGCGTTGCCGGAGAGGCTTTGCAGGATCGCGCCACTCACCGCCAATGCCGCGCCGACCAGCAGGGCGGCCAGCAGGCGGGGCAGGCGCAGGGTGGTGACGATGAAGTCGGCGCCGGGGGGACCTTGGCCGAAGAGGGTGGCCACCACCTCCGGCACGGAGAGCTTGTAGTCGCCGGTGGTCAGGCTGACTACCGAAACCACGATGACGGCAATCGTCAGTACAACGCAGACGACGATCGCTCGGGCAGGAACCCGCAGCGAGATGTGGCCCCCGGGGCCGCGCAGTACCCGGCTGGCGCCGGTGGTCTTGGTGGCGTTCACAGTCGCGCCGGCTTCCGGCGGCGGCACAGCGCGATGAACACCGGTGCGCCCACGATCGCGGTCATGATTCCGACCTGCACCTCTTCCGTGTCGTCGAAGGTCCGGCCGAGCACGTCGGCACCGAGGAGGAGGATGGCCGCGAGCACCATCGAATACGGCAGGCCCCAGCGGTGATCGGGGCCGACGATCAGGCGGGCGGCGTGTGGCACGGCGAGGCCGACGAAGCCGATCGGGCCGATCGCCGCGGTGGCGCCGCCGCACAGCAGGGTGACCGCGATGGCGCCCGCCACGCGGGTCGCGGTGACGTGCGCGCCGAGTGCGCTGGCCGCCTGGTCGCCGAGGGCCAGCGCGTTCAGGGGCCGGGCGAGCACGAGGGCGACCACCACGCCGAGGACGATGAACGGCAGCACTTGGAGCAGGGTGTCGGTGCCGCGGCCGACCAGCGAGCCGACGTTCCAGAAGCGGAACTTGTTGAACACCTCGACGTTGAGCAGCACCACGGCGCTGATGAACGCGAACAGGATGGCGGTCACGGCCGCGCCGGCGAGCACCAAGCGGTCGGGCGAGGAGCCACTGCGGCCGGCCGAGCCGAGCACGTAGACGACCACCGAAGCAACCGCGGCGCCGGCGAAGGCGAACCAGACGTAGCCGAAGATCGAGGTGACGCCGAGGAACGCGATGCCGATGACGATCGAGGCCGCGGCGCCGAGATTGACGCCGAACAGGCCGGGGTCGGCGAGCGGGTTGCGGGTCAGGGCCTGCATGAGCGAGCCGGCCAGGCCGATCGCGGCGCCCATGACGATGCCGAGCAGGGTGCGCGGGATGCGCAGCTCGTGGATGATCACGGCCTCGCTGGAGCCGTCGTTGTGCCACAGCACGTGCCACGCGGTCGCGAGTGGAATGTCCTTGGTGCCGATCGCGATGCTGAGCACGAAGACAAAACCGAGCACGCCGAAGACGGCCAGGATTCCGACGAGGCGGAGCAGGTTCGTGCGGGCGCCGGCCGGCTTGAGCTGCCCGGCTTCCTCGGCAGGTGCCACTACCAACCCGGCCTCCAGCCTCTGATGAGCATGTCGTCGGCAGCTTATAGGGTAGCCTTACCTAGCTAATCCCCCAGGTGAGTCAGGGAGGCGACGTTGACCGGCCGGGACGTGCTCCGACGCGCGATCGGCGGGCACAGGGGGCGCCTCACCGCGGCTTCCGTACTCGCCGCCGGGCACCAGGCTTGTGAGGCGCTGGTGCCGGTGTTGATCGGGGTGGTGGTCGACCAGGCGATCGCGCCCGGGTCGGCGAGCGGCCTGTTGATCTGGCTGGGCGTGCTGCTGGCGTTGTTCGCTGCGCTGTCGAACAGCTATCGGCACGCGTTGCGGCTGGCCGAGCGTGCCGCCGAGTACACCGCGCACCGGATCCGGTTGGAGCTGAGCGAGCGGATCCTGCATCCGCGTGGTGGCGCGGAAGCGGGGCATCTGCCGGGTGCGCTGGTCAACATCGCTACCGAGGACGCTCGGCGCGTGGGGGCGGTGAACGGGATGCTGCCGTTCGGCATCGCATCCGCGGCCGGGATCGTGGTCAGCGCCGTGTTCCTGCTGGTGGTCAGCGTGCCGCTCGGCTTGCTGGTGCTGCTGGGCATTCCGCCGCTGCTGTGGCTGGGGCACTTGATCGGCAAGCCGCTGGAGCGGCGCAGCGGGGTGGAGCAGGAGCGCGCGGCGCATGCGTCGGGCATCGCCGCGGACCTGGTGGCTGGGCTGCGTGTGCTCAAGGGCATCGGCGCCGAGCCCGCGGCGATCGATCGGTATCGCCGGACCAGTCAGGACTCGCTGGGCGCGACGCTGCGGGCGGCCCGGGCGCAGGCCTGGCACAGCGGTGCGGTGCTCACGCTGACCGGCATCTTCATCGCCCTGATCGCACTGGTCGGCGGGAATCTGGCGATCAACGGGGAGATCAGCGTGGGCGACCTGGTCGCCGCGGTCGGGCTGGCGCAGTACCTGCTCGGACCGTTGAGCGTGCTCGGCTGGGTGAACGCGGAGCTGGCGCAGGGGCGGGCATCAGCGGCTCGGGTGGCTGAAGTGCTGGCTGCACCGCGGGCGGTCGAAGGGGGCGCTGGGGCGGTTCGGCTCGAGGAGGTGGCCGGCGGGGTGCGGCTCGCTGGGGTTCGGCATGGCGCGCTCGACGGTGTGGACCTGGAGATCGAGCCCGGGGAACTGGTGGGTGTGGTGACAGCGGATCCGGCTGCGGCAACGAGTTTGCTGGCGTGCCTCGGGCGTGACGTGGATCCGGCGGAGGGCGCGGTGTTCCTGGACGGGACGCCGTTGTCGTCGCTGGAACCGGATGAGGTTCGCCGAGCAGTCCTGGTCGCGGCGCATGACGCCGATCTGTTCGAAGGCAGCTTGCTGGAGAACGTCGGAGCCGAAGAGGTGCTGGCCGCGGCTGCCGCGGACGAGGTGGCCAGGGCGCTGCCTGACGGTGTGCACACCGCCATCACCGAACGCGGGCATTCACTGTCCGGAGGTCAGCGGCAGCGGGTCGCGCTGGCTCGTGCGCTCGCGGCGGAGGCTCCGGTGCTGGTGGTCCACGATCCGACGACGGCCGTCGACACGGTCACCGAAGCGCGGATCGCCGCTGGGCTGGCGCGGTTCCGGCGGGGACGCACGACGGTGCTGGTCACGACCAGTCCCGCGTTGCTCGCCGAGGCGGATCGGGTGGTGCTGCTCGAGGCCGGCGTGGTCAGCGCCGCCGGGCAGCACGCCGAGTTGGTCCGCGACCTGGCTGCCTACCGTGCGGCGGTGCTTTCGTGAGCACGGATCGACCGCTGCTGCCGATCGCCTCCGGCTCGCGGACCTGGGCGGTGGTCGCCGGGTTGTTGCGCGCACAGCGTGGGCGGGCGCTGGGCACGTTCGCCCTGCTGTTCGCGGCGACCTCGATCGGGCTGGCGATCGCACCGCTGCTCGGCACGATCGTCGACCTCGTGGTGGACAAGGAGTCCGCCGACGCGTTGACGGTGCCGGTGGTCGCGCTCGTGGTCGTTGCCCTGGCCCAGGGGGCCGCGATGGCGCTCGGGATCTCCATGGTGGCGAAGCTGGGCGAGACCATGCTCGCGTCGTTGCGGGAGAGCTTCGTCGAGCGAGCGCTGAACCTGCCGTTGTCCGAAGTGGAGCACGCGGGTTCCGGCGACCTCACCTCCCGGGTGACCAGCGACGTGTCGGTGATCGCGAAAGCCGTCCGGGAGGCGCTTCCGGAGTTGGCCAGAGCGACGCTGACCATCGTGCTCACCTTCGGGGCGCTCGCGTTCCTGGACTGGCGGTTCCTGCTCGCGGCGGTGCTCGCGGCGCCGATCCAGGTGTTCGCCGTCCGGCGGTACACGCGCCGCGCCGTTCCGTTGTACGCGGAGCAGCGCGTGGCGGCGGGCGCCCAGCACCAGCAGTTGCTCGACACGGTCGGCGGCGCGCGCACGGTCCGGGAGTTCCGGCTCGCGGACGAGCACGTCCGGCGGGTGCGCGAGCGTTCCGATGCGGCGGTCACCCTGTCCCTGCGGGGGATCCGGCTGGTCACCACGTTCTTCGCCCGGCTGAACTACGCCGAGTTCATCGGGCTGGCCACCGTGCTGGTCGCCGGGTTCCTGCTGGTGCGCGGCGGTGGCGTGACGCTCGGCACGGCGACGGCCGCGGCGCTGTACTTCCACAACCTCTTCGGGCCGATCATGACCGCGCTGGCGTTGGTCGACGACGCCCAGGCCGCGACCGCGAGCCTCTCCCGCCTGGTCGGGGTCGCCGACCTGCCGTCCACTCCGGAGCCCGAGCGCTCCCCGGTTCCGGTGGACGCCTCGGTGAAGACCGCCGAGGTGGGGCACGCCTACGTATCCGGGCACGACGTGCTGCACGAGGTGAGCGTGCAGATCGCCAGCGGGGAGCGGGTCGCGCTCGTCGGTGCCAGCGGGGCGGGCAAGACCACGTTGGCCAAGCTGATCGCCGGGATCCACCCGCCGTCGAGCGGCTCGATTTCGCTGGGCGGCGTGCCACTCGCGGAGTTGGGGCCGTCCGCGACGCGGCGCACGGTCGCGTTGATCAGCCAGGAAGTGCACGTGTTCGCCGGCCCACTGGCCGACGACCTGCGCCTGGCGAAACCGTCGGCCACCGAGGAGGAGCTGCACGCGGCGCTCACCGACGTCGGAGCCCTGGACTGGGCGATGGCGCTGCCGAACGGGTTGGCGACCGTGGTCGGCGACGGCGGGCACCGGCTCACCGTCACGCAGGCGCAGCAGTTGGCCTTGGCGCGGCTGGTCCTCGCCGATCCGCCGATCGTCATCCTCGACGAGGCGACCGCGGAGGCGGGTAGCGCGGGGGCACGCGTGCTGGAGGCGTCGGCGGCCGCGGCGTTGCGGGACCGGACCGGGTTGGTGGTGGCGCACCGGCTCAGCCAGGCGGCGGCCGCCGACCGGATCGTGGTGCTCGACGACGGGCGGGTCGCCGAGTCGGGCACGCACGAGGAACTGGTCGCGGCCGGCGGGCGGTATGCGCGCCTGTGGGCGGCGTGGTCCGGCCAGCGACAGTGATCAAGCTGTGCTGCGAGGGGTGCCACTCGAAGCTTGACGTACATATTTGGTTAGGCAAACCTGAGTTGCTCAGCCCGTTCGACCGCTAAGGACCTGATGATGGATCGATCCCCGGCCCGGCGCTTCGCCGGGTTGCTGACCACGGCGCTGGTGGCCGCCGCCACGCTCGCCGGTTGCGGCAGCGAGGAAGCCCCCTCGGCGCCCACCATCCCGGGTGCCGCCCCGGTCGAAGCCGCCGCCTTCCCGGTGACGATCGAGCACAAGTACGGGTCCACGGAGATCAAGGCGGAGCCGAAGCGCATCGTCACGGTCGGGTACACCGATCAGGACGCGCTGCTCGCGGTCGGGGTGGTTCCGGTGGCCACCAGCGAGTTCGTCGGCGAGTTCCCCGGTGCGATCGGGCCGTGGGCGTCGGCGAAGCTGAACGGCGCGCCGCTGCCCGAGGTGATGAAGGGCACCGCCGACCCGCAGTTCGAGAAGATCGCCTCGCTGCGGCCCGACCTCATCCTCGGTCTCTACTCCGGACTGACCCAGGAGCACTACGACAAGCTGGCGCAGATCGCGCCGACCGTGGCGCAGCCCAAGGAGTACAAGGACTACGGCGTGCCGTGGCAGGAGAGCACCCGCCGGATCACCAAGGCCGTCGGGCGGGGCCCCGCGGGTGAGGAGGTCATCTCCAGTGTCGAGGCGACGCTCAGCCGGGTGAAGCAGGAGCACCCGGAGTTCGCGGGCAAGAGCGCCCTGATGGCGACCACCTACCAGGGTTACTTCATCTACGGCAGCGAGGACCCGCGTTCGCGGGTGCTGACTTCGCTCGGCTTTGTGCTGCCGCCGAACCTCGACCAGGTCATCGGGGACAAGTTCGGCGCGAACATCAGCCCGGAGCGCACCGATCTGCTCAACGTGGACGTGCTTTCGTGGATCGTCGCCGGGGTGGCCGAGGGACAGGCGACCTTGAGCAAGGACACGCTCTACTCGGGTATGCGGGTGGCGCAGGAGAAGCGCGAGGTGCTGATCGACGAGGGCAGTGAGTACGGCGCCGGCATCTCCTTCGTGTCGCCGCTGTCGGTGCCGTGGGTGGTCGAGCGGCTGGTGCCGCAGCTGACCGCGGCGGTGGACGGCAACCCGGCCACCGAGGTCAAGCCGGTCACTTCCTGAGCCCGGGCGCGGCAGAGTGAAGCGGGGCACCACGCGTGTGGTGCCCCGCTTCGTCGTGCCGGAAGGTCAGCGCAGGGAGGCCGGGCGCAGGTCGGTCCAGTTGGTCTCGACGTAGTCCAGGCACTCCTGCCGCGAGGCGGGTCCAAACGCGACGGTCCAGCCGGACGGCACCTCGGCGAACTCCGGCCACAGGCTGTGCTGCTGCTCGTGGTTGACCAGCACCGAGAACGTGCCGTCGGGGTTGTCGAAGGGGTTGCTCATCGTTTCTCCTTGACGGGGTTCACCTGGTCCCGGCCGCCGCGTAAGCCGGCTGCGGCTTGGCCGTCCGGCGCGCGAGCAGCGAGTCCAGGATCTCGCCAACGCGAATGGCGGTGTTGGACAGCAGGGACGAAGTGATGCCGTGCGAGTGCTCGGTGCCGCCCTGCACGTAGATGCCGCCACGGACCTCGTCGCCGGTGCACAGCCGGTAGTCGCGCTCGATGAGCAGCCTGCCCTCCTGGTCCCGGCGGCAGAACACGGCCAGTTCCCCGAGCAGCGGCGACGGGTCGGCGGGCTGGTAACCGGTGGAGTAGACGACCGCGTCCGCGTCGAGCACGGTCTGCTCGCCGGTGGTCAGGTTGGCGATCGTGGCGCGCACGCCGTCCGGGGTCTCGATCACCTCGATCGGGCGGGACACGTTGAACATGCGCAGGCGCTCGATGCCGAGCACCTTCTCCCGGTACACCCGGCGGTACAGCGCGTCGATCAGGTCCAGGTCGACGGCGGAGTAGTTGGTGTTGGCGTGGTAGCCGACGAGGCGCTGCTTGAACGCCTCCGGCGAGTCGTAGAAGTGGTCGACCGCCTCGGGGTCGAAGATGCGGTTGGCGAACGAGCTGTCGTCGGCCGGGCTGTAGCCGTAGCGCGCGAACACCGAGCACACCTCGGCGCGCGGGAAGCGTTCGTGCAGGAAGGCGGTCACTTCGGCGGCGCTCTGCCCGGCGCCGACCACGACGAACCGCGTGGGATCGGCGGCTTCGAGCTTCTCCACCCGGTACAGCAGTTCGTGGTTGTGCCAGATCCGCTCGCTCGGCACCACGCCCTCGGGCAGGTTGGGCCGCAGGCCGGTGCCGATGGCCAGGTTCCTGGCGCGGAATACGGATTCCTCACCGGACGGGGTGTGCACGCGCACGTCGAAGTGGTCGATGTCGCCGCCGGTGGTGACCGGTTCGATGGCGACCACGTCGTGGTCGTAGGCGACCAGGTCGTCGACCTTCGCCGCGCACCACTCGAAGTAGTCGTGGAACTCGATCCGCAGCGGGAACAGGTTCTTGTGGTTGATGAAGTCGACCAGCCTGCCCTTGGCGTGCAGGTAGTTGAGGAAGCTGAACTCGCTGGTCGGATTGCGCATGGTGGCCAGGTCCTTGAGGAAGGAGACCTGCATGGTCGCGTCCTCGATGAGCATGCCGCGGTGCCAGCCGAAGCGGGGCTGGCGTTCGAGGAACTGCGCCGTCACCGGCTCCCCCGGCCCCGCGTTGTACTCGGCGAGGGCGATCGCGAGCGCGAGGTTCGACGGGCCGAAGCCGACCCCGACGAGGTCGTAGACCGGGATCTGCGGTTCGGCTTGCGTAGTTCCCGTCTCTGACATACCTGTCCTCTTCCGGCGGCGGGGTGGCCGCGACCTCGGGTTGGTGACGTGGTCCTGCGCTTACCCAGGGGACCCTAACCTAACTTAGGCGACCCTCTACTAGTACGTTCGTGGGTGATGTACCTCTCCGCTCGACAAGCTTGCCCGCTTTAGGCAAGGCTTGCTTAACTGCCCCGGTTTGCGCAGCCGTCCACCCTGAGGAGCCTCATGCGTGTAGCGATGTTCGGGTACCAGACCTGGGGGCATCGCACCCTCGAAGCCCTGCTCGACGGCGGGCACGAGGTGGTGCTGGTGGTGACGCATCCGAAGAGCGAGCACGCCTACGAGAAGATCTGGTCCGACTCGGTGGCCGATCTCGCCGAGGCGAACGGCATCCCGACGATCCTGCGGAACCGGCCGGACGAGGAGGTCGTGCGCAGGCTGACCGAGGCCGCGCCGGACCTGATCGTGGCGAACAACTGGCGCACCTGGCTGCCGCCGGAGATCTTCGACCTGCCGCGGCACGGCACGCTCAACGTGCACGACTCGCTGTTGCCCGCGTACGCCGGTTTCTCGCCGCTGATCTGGGCGTTGATCAACGGTGAGCCGGAGGTCGGGGTGACCGCGCACATGATGGACGCGGACCTGGACGCCGGGGAGATCGTGCTGCAGCGGGCGATCCCGGTGGGGCCGAAGGACACCACGACGGACCTGTTCCACCGCACGGTGGACCTGATCGGCCCGATCGTCACCGAGGCGCTGGCGCAGATCGAGGCGGGGACCGTGCAGCCGGTCAAGCAGGACCGGTCGAAGGCGAGCTTCTTCCACAAGCGCGCGATCGAGGACAGCCGGATCGACTGGACGTGGCCGGCGGCGGACATCGAGCGCCTGGTGCGGGCCCAGTCGGACCCGTACCCGAACGCGTTCACCTACCACCGCGGGGAGCGGCTGCGGATCGTGCGGGCTTCGGTTTCGGCGGGGCGGTACGGGGGCACGCCGGGGCGCATCTTCATCCCGGAGGGCGATGGCGTGGTGATCGTCGCCGGGGCGGATGCGCGGACGGGGCGGAACCACGGGCTGCTGGTCGAGCGGGTGCGCACCGAAGACGATCGGGAACTCGCGGCCACGGACTACTTCCGGACGATGGGCGGATACCTCACCGGGCAACCTTGATCGCGGGGGGTTGTCCACAGGTGCATCGGTTGTCCACAGAATGCCTTTGACCTGCGTTTCCGGGGACGGGGCGGGGTAGAGTGGTTGCAGGGGCCGCCCCCAGGGAGGGTGGGGGGCCGTCTTGAATTGGGTGGCTTGGATTGGGCGCCTGTGTTGGCGGTCGGGGTTGGGCGGCTTGGATTGGGGCGGTGGCGCTGTTTGGGTGGTTGAGTCGCCTTGGTTTGATGGCTTCGTTGGCGCGGCAGCTGATTGAGCGTGCTGGTCTGCCCTGAGGACGGGGCGAGGTGGCCTGCTGGGTGCGGATGCCGGTTCGACGCGGTAGCGAATTTGGTGCGGTAGCTGGTTCGGCGCGGTCGGCGGGTGGATGCGGTAGCTGGTTCGTGCGGTAGTCGATTGAAGGCGGCGGCCGGTCGAGCGCTCGATTGCGTGGTTGGGGCGGCCGGTTGAGTCGGCGGGTGGTTGGGCGCGATGGTCGGAGGGCGTTTCGTCGGTTGAGGGCGGCAGTCCATTGCGGGATCGCTGTGTGGGCGTGGCGGGCGGTTGCGGCGTGGCAGCCGGTTACGGCGCGGCGGCCGGTTGCGGCGTGGCAGCCGGTTGAGCGCGACGGCTGGGTTGAGTGTGTGTAGCAGCCGTTGCGTGTAGCGACCCGGTTGAGTGTGCAGCGGCCGTTTGCGTGTGGCGGCCCGGTTGACTGCGTGGCAGCCGTTGCGGGATGGCCGTTGCCGTTGGTTGTGTGGCGGTTGTGGCGGCCGGTTGAGTTCGGCGGTTGAGTGAGCGCGGCAGCCGTTCGGCACTGAGGGCATCGGCGGTTCTATTGGTGCGCCAGCCTTCCGGCACCGGCGAATCGATGAAATTTCGGATTGCATGTTGCATAACCGGGCACTAATTCTGACGTTTACTCGGTGGGGTCGTTCCGATGGCCGCGGTGATCCGGCGACGGTATGCTTCCCCGCGTTCTCGGCTCGAGAACAGGGCATACCGCTGCATGGGGTTGAGGTGGTCTGGGTGACGTCAGGGAAGATCCTCCGGTTCGACGAAGTGCGTGGCTACGGCTTCATCGCGCCGGATGACGGTGGCGAGGATGTATTCATGCATGCGAATGACCTTCGCGATGAAAAACATCTGTTCCAGCCTGGAATGACGGTCACCTTCGAAGTCGAGGACGGGGGGCGCGGGCTCAAGGCGTCCAACGTGCACCTCGCCGACCGCGATGCCGCCGCGGCCGTCACGCGCCACGGTGACCAGCTCGTCCGCGCTCCGCGGGTGGTCGAAGACGGGCTGGCCGACCTGCTCACGCAGACCGAGTTCCGCCAGGAGCTGACCGAGGCCATGCTGGAGACCGCGCCCACCCTCACCGGCTCGCAGATCGTGCTGCTCCGCCGCAAGCTGGTGCAGCTGGCCCAGGCGCACAACTGGGTGGAACGCTAGCTCACACCCGCTGCAGTCCCCGGCTTCCGGCCGGCACCGCGTAACTGCGGTCCGCGGTGATCTGCACCTTCGCCGGGTCGAGTTCCAGTGCGCTGGGCACCCGCATGAAGTCGGCTCGCAGTTGCGCCGGGGTGGTGCTCACCCGCACGTAGCCGCGTTCGCCGAGGCAGTACTTCACGTGCGGGTTGTGCGACAGCCACGTCGAACTCGGCGGGGTGGAGCCGACGCTGTTGCTGGTCACCGAGGTGGTCACCAGTTCGGAGAAGTCCGTGAGGCCGTCGCTGCAGGCCTCCAGCTCGGGGGCGGTGGCCGAGTGGTCCGCGACGCAGGTCTGGTAGTGGACCCAGCCGCCGTCCGGCACGCCGACCACCTTGTCCACCCGGGTGCCGTTGCCGCCGGAGTTCCAGATGTAGAACGGGCCGGCGCCGCCCTTGAGCCAGTAGGCCACCACCGCGGACTTGCCGTCGGCGTCGCGGTCCCAGACCGAGAAGCGGGCGTCCGACGAGCGGAAGAGGGCTTCGGCGGCGCAGCTGCCGGTGGAGCATTCGGCGCTGCCGCTGCCGACCCCGCAGTCGGGGGCGACGCGCCCGTCCGAGCCGGTTTTCACGTAGGTGTCGGAGAGGTAGCCGCCGAGTGCCGGGACGTAGTCCCACAGGGTGGAGGTGCCGAGCGGGCCGGTGACCGGGGGGCCGGTGGTCTGGCAGTCGATGCTGACCGCGGTGCCGTTGGCCACGGTGCGGACCACGGTGGCGGCGGTGGTGGGGGCGCGCCGGACGTTGAGCGGGTCGCCCGCGGTCTGCACGGTGCCGGGTGCCGCCGCCAGCGCCGGGACCGCACCGACCAGCGTCAACGCGGTGGCGGCGGTGAGCACGGCCGCCGATCTGCGGATCGAGGACGGGGTCATCGGCTCAGCGAGCGAGCGGGTTGTACACGATCCGTACAAAGCTCGCAGCGCACTACTCCGGGCGCCGGTGCAAATACCCGCAAATGGCACTAGTCAACAGATCACGGACCGCCATACGATCCGGTTTGTTCTACTCCAGGCGGGCGGTGCTGTTGACTGCGATCTCGTTTCGCGTACTGGGGCCGCTCGAGGTCGCCGTGTCCGGGCAGGTGCTGCCGCTGGGCGGGCCGAAGCCGCGCCTGCTGCTGGCCACCCTGCTGCTCCAGCCGAACGTGGCGGTTTCCGCGGACGCGCTGATCGGCGTGCTGTGGCCGGAGAAGGCGCCGCGGTCGGCGGCTGCGAACATCCGCACCTACGTGCACGCGTTGCGGCGGCGGCTGGCCGAGGGTTCCCCGGATGTCGCGGAACGCATCCAGAGCCGGTCGGCGGGCTACACCCTCACCGCCGACGCGGGTGAGCTGGACGCCACCCGGTTCCAGGAACTCGCCGCCCGTGCCCAGAAGCTGCCTCCCGAGCAGGCGCTGGCGCTGCTGACCGAGGCCGATTCGCTCTGGCGTGGTGCGGTGCTCGAGGACCTGCCGCACAGCCACACCTGGGGGTCGACCGTGGCGCGGCTCAACGAACTGCGGTTGTCCACCCAGGAGCAGCGGCTGAAGACCCGGGTCGAGCTGGGGCAGCACACCGAGGCGATCGTGGAGCTGCGGGGCCTGCTCGCCGACCACCCGCTGCGCGAGGAGCTGTGGGAGCAGTTGATCATCGCGCTGGACGCCGACGGCCGCAACGCCGAGGCGTTCCAGGCCTACGCCCAGGTCGAGCAGGTGCTGCTGGACGAACTCGACACCGAGCCGGGGCCGCGGCTGCAGGGCCTGCACAGCAAGCTGGTCGCGGCCAACCGGCACGGTGCCAGGCCCGGGACCAGACCGGCGGCCCCCGCCCCCGGTGCGTTCCCGATCTGCCAGCTGCCGCTGGACCTGCCCGACTTCACCGGCCGCGACGAGGTGATCGGTGAGCTGGTCGACCTGCTGCGGCGCCAGCGGGCCGGTGGTGACCCGACCGTGGTGGTGCTCTCGGGGGCGCCGGGGGTGGGCAAGTCGAGCATGGCCGTGCGGGTGGCGCACGAGGTCCGCGGTGACTTCCCCGACGGGCAGTTGCACCTCGACCTCGGTGGCACGTCGCCGTCGCCGCGCACCCCGATGGAGGTGCTGCCGGAGTTGCTGCGGGCGCTGGGGGTGCCGGATCCGGTGATGCCGCGCACGCTGGCGGAACGCTCGGCGTTGCTGCGTTCGCGGTTGTCGCGGCGGCGGATGTGCCTGGTGCTCGACGACGCCGGCAGTGCCGCGCAGCTCCGGCCGCTGCTGCCGGGGGCGGGGGCGTGCGCGGTGCTGGTCACCAGCCGCGTGCGGTTGCCGGACCTGGACGGGGCGCGGCCGATCGACGTCGAGGTGCTCTCCGAGGAGGACGCGATCCGGTTGCTCGCCGGCATCATCGGTGGCGACCGGGTGCGGGCCGAGCCGAACAGCGCGGCGGCGATCCTCAAGGCCTGCGGTTACCTGCCGCTGGCGATCCGGATCGTCGGGGCGAAGCTGACCCACCGGCCGTCGTGGACGCTGCGGATGCTCGCCGACCGGTTGCGCAACGAACGGCGCAGGCTGGACGAACTGCAGGTGGGTGATCTCGCCGTGCACGCGAGCGTGACCCTGAGCTACGACATGCTGCAGCGGGGTGCGGCGCAGGCGTTCCGCGGGCTCGGCCTGCTGGGCCCGGTGCTGTTCCCCGGCTGGGCGGTGGCCGCGGTGCTCGACCGCGAGGAGGCCGACGGGGTGCTCGACGTGCTGGTCGACGCGCACCTGGTGGAGCTGGTCAGCTCCGACACCAACGGCCAGCCGCACTACCGGCTGCACGACCTGCTGCGGGTGTACGCGGCCAGGCAGGGCGAGGTGGACGACAGCGAACCGGATCGGCGGGCCGTGGTGCGGCGGGTGCTGGAGGGTTACCTGTCGCTGGCGACCAGCGCGGTCGAGCGGCTGCCGCTGCACTTCCTCGGCCTGCACACGGTGAGCGGTCCCGATGGCTGGCGCGTGCCGGATCCGGGGGCGGTGCTCGGGGAACCGCTCGCCTGGTTCGAAGCCGAGCGGCGCACCGGGGTGGCGGCGGTGGCGCTGGCCGCGGAGTGGGGACTGGACGACCTGGCGTGGCGGCTGACCGCGGCCTTCACCCCGTACTTCGACATGCGCGGGCACCAGGCGGACTGGCAGCACACGCACGCCATCGCGCTGGCCGCCGCGCGGCGCACCGGTGACCTGCTCGGGCAGGCCATCGTGCACCGCAACCTCGGGCAGATCCACCTGTACCAGGACAGCTACGCCGAAGCGGTGGCCGGGTTCCAGGAGTCCTACCGGCTCTGCCGCCAGGTGCCGGACGACCGGGGCGCGGCGATCGCGCTGGCCGGGCTGGGCAGTGCGCTGCGCATCAGCGGGCAGCGCGAGCAGGCGTTGAACCCCAGCGTGGAGGCGTTGCGGTTGTTCCAGCGCGCCGGTGATCCGCACGGCGAGGCGGTGGCGAAGATCGCCATCGGTGCCTGCTGGCTGGCGGTGGACGCGTTCGACGAAGCCGAGCGCTGGTTCGGTGAGGCGTACGAGCTCTCGGCGCTCATCGGGGACCGGCACCGCGAGGCGCACGCGCTCAAGCGGATCGCGATGCTGCACCAGCGGCGCGGTGACCTCTCCGCCGCCCGGGAGCAGGTGACCAGGGCGATCGCGATCTTCGAGGAGCTCGGGGACGACCACTGCGTCGGGTACGCGAACCAGAACCTCGGCGAACTGTGCCTGCAGAGCGGCGACCTGGCCTACGCGCAGCTGCTGCTGGTGAACTCGTGGAGCGTGCACCGGCGCAACGGCGACCGCCGGTCCGAGGCGGAGGTCACCGATCTGCTCGGCCGCCTGCACCGCTCGCTCGGGCAGCCGGAACGGGCCAGGGCCTACTTCGAGCGCTCGCTGTTCATCTGGCACGAGTTGTCCGCTGGAACCGAGGCGGCCGCGGTGACCGCGCGGATGCGGGAGCTGCCCGGCGGACCGGCTGCGCGCAAGCGCAGGCACATCGCTTCCGCGTGATTTCTTTGTATCGATCGTGTACGAGCCCTCCGCAGACTCCGGGTGACCGAAACCACCTGGTGGAAGGGAGGCCGGCATGGTCCGGACCTCGAGAATCGGCGGCCGCGGGACGCGGATCGCGGTGGCGCTGGCCGCTCCGGTCGCGCTGGTGCTGGCGGCCACCCCGCTGCACGCGGCGGAGCCGCCCGCCGGCCGGTGGGCCGTTCCGCTGTCCACTGTGGATGACAACGACCTGAACGTGCGGTACGCCGGTGACGCGCTGGCGCTGGCCGACCCGGCTTGGAAGCGCACCCCGGACCTGCCGATCAGCGAGGGCTACCTGGTCGTCGGCGAGCACGTGCTGGCGAAGCCGGCGAACCGGGTCACCGCCGAGCTGGCGGCGCACGTGCCCGCGGGGGCGGCGGTCGACGTGGACGTGCGCGGGCACCTCGGCGGGGAGGACTGGACCGAGTGGACTCCCGCCGCGGCCGAGCCGGCGGTGCTGAGCGAGCCGGTGACCACCGTCCAGGTCCGGATCGGCCTCTACACCAGGGATTCCGCCGCGGCGCCGTCGGTGTCGAGCGTCGAGCTGACCGCGGACGAGGTACCGCGGGTGCGGGCCGAACTGGCCGCTCCCCGGACCTACCGGGTGTTCGCCACCCGGGAGGGCCTGGTCGGCGGGACCACGGCCAACGGGCACGTGATCAAGTCGCGCGACCACTTCGTCGCGCTGCCGTCCCGCCGGGGACTGGCGCCGGAGAACGCCGGCGACTACACCGTGCGCGTGTGCAAGACCGACGGCAGCCGCTGCGAGTACGCGCCGGTGTGGGACGTCGGCCCGTGGAACACCATGGACGACTACTGGAACCCGTCGTCGCAGCGGCAGATGTGGAAGGACCTGCCGCAGGGCAAACCCGAAGCGCAGGCCGCCTACCAGGACGGCTACCACGGCGGCAAGGACGAGTTCGGCCGCAAGCCGGCCAATCCGGCGGGCATCGACCTGGCCGACGGCACCTTCTGGGACGGGCTCAAGCTGACCGACAACTCCTGGGTCAACGTCTCGTACCTGTGGACCGGGTCCGGGCCCAGCGGCACGGTGAAGACCGCGGGTGACCCGATGAACGTGCGGGCGGGCGGCAGCACCACGGCCGCGGTCAAGGGGCTCGCGGCGAACCGCGCCAAGGTGCTCATCGAATGCTACGTCGAGGGTGAGACGGTCACCGGGACCTACGGCACCAGCAACATCTGGAACCGCATCGGCCCCGGCCACTACCTCTCCGACACCTACGTCTACACCGGGTCCGACAACCCCGTCGCCCCGAAGTGTGCTTGAGCCGACGAAAAGTGCGCAGGGCCGCCGCGGTGGCGGCCCTGCGCACTTTTCTAGTGGGTGGGACGCGGATCCGGCACGGCCGAGGTTTCCGCCGCTTCCGAGGTCTTCGGCCAGACCGCGGCGCAGCGCGTGCCGAAGGCCGGGGTCCTCAGCGACACCAGGTAGGTCTCCACGTGCTCGCGGACGCAGGTGCTCCGCCCGAACTGCCCGTGCCCGATGCCGTCGTACTCCAGCAGCGCGGAGTTCCGCAGCTGCCGCGCCACCTCGTAGTTCCACGCGCGGGGCGTGGCCACGTCGAACTTCGCCTTGGTGATCAGGATGCGGGGTGCGTCGCGGACTTCGAGGCGGTGCTGCGGGTTGCGCACCTCCGACGGCCAGCCGAGGCAGTTGGTGACGTCGCTCCAGAACGGGGAGAGGCGGGTGTGCGGTGCGACCCTGGCCGCGCGCTCGGCGTAGCGGGCCAGTTCACCGGCGCCGCTGACGTTCCACCGCCAGTCCTGGCACCAGATGGCCTGGTAGGAGTTCTGCCCGGTCTCCCCCTTCGGCTCGCCCGGCCCGGCCGCGGCTCCGGTGCCCCCGGCCAGTTCGCGGAGCCGGGTGGCCAGCGGGAACCACTGGACCGCCGGTGAGTACATGCTGCCCATCAGCTCACCGCGCAGCTGCTCCGCGGTCACCGGCAACTGCCCGGCCTCGGCCCTGGTGTGCAGCTGGTCCCACACCTTGCGCACGTTCTGGCCGTGCAGCGCGCAGTCCGGTGTCCTGGCGCACCAGTCGGCGAAGGCGAGGAACGAGCCTTCGAGGTCGGCGCTGGCCGTTTCGATGTACCGGGCGCCGGAGGTGATGCTGTGGTCCATGTTGGAATCGATGGTCATCGCGCGGACGTGCTCGCCGAACAGTTCGGCGTACTGCTGGCCGACCTGCGTGCCGTAGGAGGCGCCGTAGAAGCTGAGCTTCTGCTCCCCGAGCGCGACGCGGATGGCGTCGATGTCGCGGACCACGCTTTCGGTGTCCACGTGGTCGAACACCGCGCCGGTCAGCTCGCGGCAGTCCTCGCCGAGGCGGCGGTTGTAGTCGAGCAGCTGCTGGTATTCGGCTTCGGTGTCCGGGTATTCCGCCGGTCGCTGGTCGAGCAGCTCCTGCGTGCAGCGGATCTCGTTGCTGCGCTTGACCCCGCGCTGGTCGAAGGTGACGATGTCGAACCGGTCGCGGAGCACGCTGTTCTCCGGGATGCCCGGGTTGAGCGTGTACCGGTCGATGCCGGAGGAACCGGGGCCGCCGGGGGCGACGAACAGCACGCCGATGCGGTTGGCCCGGTCCCGCGCGGGCAGCCGGCCGATGGCCAGGCCGAAGGTGCCGTCCGCGGGGTCGGCCCAGTCGATCGGCACTTCCAGCGTGGCGCATTCGCCGGTGACCGCACCGGCGCAGGTTTCCCATTCGACCGGCGGTGCCGCGGTGGCCACGCCCGCCATCGGCAGCAGCGCCAGCACCCCGGCGAGCACACCGATTTTGACTGCACTACGCAAAGTTCCTCCCAGACGGCGCTTTCCGGGGAGCGCCGTGAACGTCTGGGAGCAGCTTATCGCCCGGTCACCTCGAGCGGCAGATGCAGCCGCAGTCCCGAAGCCGGACCGGAACCCGTTGCCAGCGCAGCGATTTCCGCGGTCGTCAGCGCGCGGCCGTACAGCCGGATCTCGTCGAGCGAGCCCTGCAGCCGGAACCGGCCGTCCAGCCGCTGCCCGAGGTGGATCGAGAACGGGCGGCCGGGGCTCACCGAACCGGTCAGCCCGGACGCCGAGGCGACGAGCTTTCCGTCGAGGTGCAGCGATGCCGTGCCCCCGGTGCGCGTCAACGCGAAGTGGTGCCACTCCTTGTCGTTCAGCGCGGCCGGTGCGTCCAGGTTGACGTGCCCGGTCGGCCCGTTCTCCAGGTGCGCGCGGATGCGGTTGCTGCCGGGTTCGGCCCGCAACCACACCTGGCTGAAGCCCTCACCGAGGTTGTAGGCCCACAACAGGGATTGGCTCGCCGCCGAAGTGCCGTAGCTGAACCAGCCGGACCAGGTGAAGTCGCCGGCACCGGTGGCCAGCGCCTCGGCGAACGGCAGTTGCAGGTAGTCGTCCTTGCCGTCCAGCGTCAGCGCCCTGCCGAACCGCCCGGGGCCCGGAGCCGCGCCGCCCCGCAGGTAGGCGTCGTTGGTCCCGGCCTGGTCGGGGGTGGTCGGGAGGCCGGCGGTGTCGCCGTCCGGCAGGCCGAGCGAAGCCTCCGGCAGCACGGCCCAGCGGATGGAGGCGTTGGCGTTCATCTCCGGCCCGGCTTCGAACAGCAGGCCGGTGCTGGTCGCGCTCAACGGCACCAGGTCGGTGTACGCCGCGTCCTGGCCCCACACCAGCACCCCGGGCGCCTGCCAGTTCGCGCCCTCGTCGTAGCTGGTGCGGACCCGCAGTTCCTTGCGGCGGTCGCAGGTCGACGGCCCGGCGAAGAGGATGCGGTTGTACCGCGAACCCTGGTCGGCCGCACGCAGGCGCACCGTGGCGCCCTGCACCGGTGGGGTGACCAGGTCCGGTTCGAAGGTGAACCCCTTCGAGAAGCTGCCGCCGCCGTCGGAGCTGATCGCGTACGCCCGGTTGTCCCTGCCCTGGTTGGCGCACCGGTCGCCGTCGCTGTTCCAGTCGTTGCGGGCGGCGGCGTAGAGGCGGCCGTCCGCCAGCTCCACCGGGCTGATCTCCTGCGGTTTCAGCTCCCGCGAAGCGGCCGGGGTGTCCACCGCGCCCCGCCGCCACGTGGCGCCCTGGTCGTCGCTGTAGACCAGGGCGCCCGAATGCGCGGAACCGATCGAGTAGTTCAGCCCGGCGACCAGCCTGCCCTCGTGCTCCCCCCGGGTGAGCACGATGCCGTGCGAAGGTCCGGTCGCCAGCCACGCCGGTGGCGCGCTGAACCCCAGTTCCTGGGTGATTTCGCGGGGATTTGACCAGTGGACGCCGTTGTCGTCGCTGATCGACACCCGGGGTTTGCGGCCGCAGGCGGGTGCCTTCACGCATTCGTGGGTGGACAGCAGCACGATCCGGCCGGTGCCGGGAACGGCGATCGGCACCGGGTTGCCCTTGGTGTCGCCGTGGCCCTCGATCACCACGGTCAGCGGGCCCCACGTCTTCCCGCCGTCGGCCGAGCGCTTGTACACCAGGTCGATGTCGCCGGAGTCGTCGCAGAACTCCGCGCCGCCGTTGCGGCCCTCGGCGAAGGCGAGCAGGTCGCCGTTGCCCGCCCGCACCACCGCCGGGATCCGGAAGCAGTCGTAGCCCTCGGACCGCTCCTGGTACACCGGCGTGCTGGCCACCTGGGCCTCCGCCGAAGCGGTGCTCGCCGGGGTGGCCACCAGCGAACCCATGATGAGCGCCGGCAACAACGTCAGCTCGGTCAGCAACGCGGAGCGGGTCTTCTGCACGGACATGGCGGCTCAGGCTCCGCAGTGCTCGAACGGGCTCTCGTAGGACGCGGTCCCGGCGGAACCGCCCCACTTGACGCACTGGCCCGGCGCCGAAGCGGTGACCGGTCCGGCGTAGTACTCGAAACCGCCGCTGTCGGACTTGCGTGCCGAGCCCTCGACCTCCAGGAAGGCCGAGGTCGCGCCGGCGGTGCCGACGCCGGTCTTCTTGATCGTGGTGACGCAGTTCGAGGTGCCGTTGTAGAGCAGGTAGGCGGTGCCCGCGCTGCCCAGTTCCGCCTGGTCGATCACCCGGTACCCGCTGCCGCAGACCTCGGCCGGCTCGTACGGGTTGGGGTTCCCGCCGCCGCTGCAGGTGTTCTTCGAGGTCAGCGTCTGGTTCGGGTAACCGAAGGCGACGCCGTCGAAGTAGGCCTTCTTGATGTTGGCCGGGTAGGCGCTGTCGGTGGTGCGGACCTCGTAGTGCAGGTGGGGGCTGATGTTGTTGCCCGGCTTGCTGGTGTTGCCGAGGGTGCCGATCTTCTGGCCCTGGGCCACCTGCGCGCCGGCGCTGACCGAACGGGTCTGCAGGTGCGCGTAGTAGGTGGACCAGCCGCCACCGTGGTCGATCTTGACCAGGTTGCCGTAGCCGTTGGCCGAGCCCTGGTGCGCGGAGGTGACCACCTTGCCCGCGGCGGCGGCCACGACGGTGTCGCCGAGGTCGGCGTTGGGGGTGCTGCCGCGGTTGAAGTCGATCTCGTGGGCGCGGTGCGCGCTGGAGTTGTCGTTGTCGCCGTTCCAGGACTGGTTGCACGGGAAGGGCAGCTGGAAGCCGGGCTGGGGTCCGGCGGCCGCGGCCGGCGACGCGGTGGCGACCACGCCCGCCAGTCCCGCCAGCAACCCGAAACCGGCGGCGAGCACGCGTCTGGCTCTCATCGAGGGTCCCTTCTCCGGCGGCTACCTGCCCGCTCAGCTTCTTCGACCGGCGCATAAATCGCGTACAAGCCGTGGAGCTGGGGTTTTGCCGCCGGTGGAGCGCGCCCAAGGTGTTTCTAAGCCCGGCTGGTTACCTTCGGCCCGGCCGGGAAGGAGACAGGCGGGTGAGCGGAGGGTTGACCGGGGCACCGCGGCAGGCGATCTTCGGGCCGCTGCGCGAGGGCGGCCGGGTGGACGTGGTGGCGCAGCGGATCAGCCGGGCGATCGGCCTCGGCCTGATCACCGACGGCGAGCAGCTGCCCAGCGAGTCGGCGCTGGCCTGCTCGCTGAAGGTGTCCACGGTGACGCTGCGCGAGGCGTTGTCGTCGCTGCGGGAGCAGGGGTTGCTGGAGACGCGGCGCGGGCGCGGCGGCGGCAGTTTCGTGCGCACCCCGGTGGAGCCGTCGGCGGCGCGGATGCGGGCCCTGCTCGGGGAACTGGGACCGCGCGACCTGCGGGAGATCGGTGACCACCACGCGGCGGTGTCGGGTGCGGCGGCCCGGCTGGCCGCGGAACGGGCGGGTCCCGATCAGCTGCAGCTGCTCGGGAAGCTGGTCGGGCACCTGGCGGGGGCCAGGACCATCGGGGAGCGGCGGCGGGCGGACGCCCGGTTCCACGTCGGCATCGCGGCGGCGGCGCAGTCGAACCGGCTGACCCGGGACGAGATCGCGCTGCAGGGTGAGGTCGGTGAGCTGCTGTGGCTGCCGGCGTGCGGTGACAGCCCCGACCTCGGCGCGTCGGTCGAGCAGCACAGCGGCATCCTGACCGCCATCGAAAACGGTGAGGGGAATGTGGCGCGCTCACGTGCCGAAGCACACGTGAACCTGGGCATCGCCCGCCTGATCTCCTTGCGGCGCCGACTCGCCTAGCCCACCCGCCACCGCCGGCAAAGGAGCGCTGCGCGCGCGGCCTACCTGGGCAGCCGGCGCCAGACGGCTCGCGGCAGGTGACGCATGATCGCGAAGATCGGGCGCAGCACACCGGGCACCCACACCTCACCACGACCACGGCGCAGGGCCCGGACCGTCGCATCGGCCACCTGATCCGGCGTGCTCGAGAACGGTGCCGGGCTCATGCCCTCGGTCATCCTGCCGATCACAAAACCCGGCCGCACCAGCAGCAACCGCACCCCGCTGCCGGTCAGCGCATCGGCCAAGCCGCTCGCGAAGCCGTCGAGACCGGCCTTCGCCGAGCCGTAGACGTAGTTCGCCCGGCGCACGCGCACCCCGGCCACCGAGGAGAACACCACCAGGCTGCCGCTGCGCTGCGCCCGCAGCAGGTTCGCCAGTTCGGTCAGCACCGAGACGTGAGCCACGTAGTCGGTGTGGAGCACGGCGAGCGCGTGCTCGGCTTGAGCCTCCGCGCGGGCCTGGTCGCCGAGGACGCCGAAGGCGGTGACCACCACGTCCAGTTCGCCGTGCCGTTCGACGATGCCGTCGAGCACTTCGCGGTGCCGGGCCACGTCGTCGGCGTCGAACTCGACGCGGTCGACGGTGGTGGCACCGGCACGGCGCAGCGCGGCCTCCTGCTCATCGAGGTCCGCACTGCGCCGCGCCGCCAGTACCACCGTGCGGGCGCCGCCCGCGACCAGCCGTTCGGCGACCGCGAGGCCGATCTCACTGCGCCCGCCGAGGACCACCACTGTTCCGCTCACGCGGAGCAGTGTGCCGGATCAGGCGACGGCGGCCACGGGCGCGGTGGTCAGCGCCGGGGTGCCGGTCGGCACCGGCAGCGCGTGCCCGGGGATGCTGGTGTCCGCACCCGGCAGGATGCCGCGCACCAGGTAGTCCGCGCCGATCCGCTGCGCGTCGGCGTTGGTGGCTGAGAGCGGGTTGGCGAACACGCAGTGCTTGCCGGAGTCCCGTTCGGTCACCAGCACCGAGCCCGGCAGGGCCTGGTGCAGCTTCAGCGCCCCGGCGTACGGCGTGGCCGGGTCCTTCTCGGTCTGGAACAGCAGCGCCTTCGGCAGCCCCTTGCCGGTGATCTTCACCCGCGGCTCGGCGGGCGCCGGCCAGCTCTGGCACGCGGTGCTCGACCACATGTTGTACCAGGCGAACTGCGAGGTCTTGGCGACCTCGGCGGCCCGCGCCTCCCACACCGCCCGGTCGGCGGGCCACGGCGAGTCGACGCAGCTGACCGCGTTGAAGATGGCGGTGGCCTGTTCACCGGCTTCGGACGGCACCGGTGTGGCCCAGTCGAGCAGGGCCCGGTCGTCGCCGTCGTTGACGTAGTCGCTCAGCGCGTGCGCGAGCCCTTCCCAGCCCGCTTCGGCGTACATCGTGCCGAACACGGCGCCGAGCAGTTCGGACGCACCCACCTGGCCGTGCGGGTTCGCGCGGAACTCGGCCAGCGTCCGGTTCCACGCCGCCCGCGTCTGCTCGACGGTGCCGCCGAGCCCGAACACCTGGTCGTACTTCGCGATCCAGGCCAGCCAGTCCTCGACGCGCTGCTGCATGGCGGGCGACTGCGCGAAACCGGCCTCGTAGAACAGCTGCTCCGGTTCCGGGTTCATCAGGCCGTCGAGCACGATCCGGTCGATGCGGCCGGGGAACAGCTCGCCGTAGACCGGGCCGAGGTAGGAACCGTAGGAGAAGCCGAGGAACGAGATCTGCTCCTCACCGAGCCCGGCGCGCACGCGGTCCATGTCCCTGGCCACGTTCCGGGTGCCCAGGTGCGGCAGCACGTTCTTCAGCTGCTCGCCGCACTCCCGCGCGTACCCGCCCCACACCTTCCAGTACTCCGTGCGCGAGGCGGCGGCGTCCGGATCGGGCTGCGGGGCCTGGAAGTAGTCCGGTGGCACGCAGCTGATCGGCGAGCTGTGCTCGACCCCGCGCGGGTCCATGCCGATCAGGTCGTAGGTCTCGAGCACCTCCCGCGGCAGCCGCGTGGCTCCCGCGGCGTCCGGTTTGGCCAGCCTGCCGACGTACTCCGCCGCGCCACCACCGGGACCGCCCGGGTTGACGAACAGCGAACCCCGCCGCTTCGCCGGGTCCTTGGCCGGGACCTTCGACACCAGCAGCGACACCTGCTGCCCGAACGGCTTGCCGTAGTCCAGCGGCACCTGCACCGTGGTGCAGGTCATCGCCGGGTAGGCGGTGGCCAGGTCGGCCGGGCAGGCCCCGAAGGCCAGCCCCGGCTTGGCACCGGCGGGTGCGGCGAACCCGGTCACCACCCCGGCCGTCAACGCCACCGTCAGCACGACGGTGCGCAGCTTCCTCATCGAACCCCCAAAATTCATCAGCCGAACAGCCGGATGCTAACCAGCGCGCGGGCATCCGTCGGGGGTTTAACGGAGGGCTGAAAGCTAGGGGGATTCCGGGCGCGGCGGGCCCTGCTGGTCGGCGAGGAACTGCTCGAAGGCCGAGCCCAGTTCGTCGGCGGTGGGCATGTGCTCCACGGTCTCGGCGAGCAGGCTGTCCTTCTCGGCTTCCGCGTCGGCGAAGGTGTCGTACTGGCGTTCCAGCGCGCGCACCACGTCGGCCACCTCTTCGGACTCCTGGACCTGGCGGTCGATCTCGGCGTCGGTGGTGCGGGCCGATTCGCGCATGGCGTCCGCGGGCAGCGCCAGCCCGGTCGCGTCGGCGACGGCTTCGAGCAGGGTGAGCCCGGCGGCGGCGTAGGAGGCTTGCGCGAGGTAGTGCGGCACGTGCGCGGCGAAACCCATCGCGTCGTGACCGTGCTCACCGAGGCGCAGCTCCAGCAGCCCGGCGATGCTGCCCGGCACCTTGAGCCGGTCCGAGAGCGGCTGGTACCCGCCGACCAGTTCCGGCCGGGTCGCGTGCGCGGTCAGCCCGAGCGGCCGGGTGTGCGGCACGCCCATCGGGATGCCGTGGAAGCCCACGCTCAGCCGCACGCCCCAGCGCTGCACCAGCCGGCGCACCGCGGTGCAGAACAGCTCCCACTCCCGGTCCGGTTCGGGGCCGGTGAGCAGCAGGAACGGGGTGCCGTCGTGGTCGTGCAGCAGGTTGACCACCAGTTCCGGCGCCCGGTACTCCGCCCAGTGGTCGGTGACGTAGATCATCGGCGGGCGGCGGGCGCGGTAGTCGATCAGGCGGTCCACGTCGAACCGCGCGACCACCCGGTGCGCGAACTCGCCCAGCAGCTGCTCGGCCACCAGCCCGCCGGCCGAGCCGGCGTCGACGAACCCGTCGAAGTGGTGCAGGAGCACGGTCCCGGACAGGTCCGGGACATCGGAGTCCACCTCGTACAGTTCGTCCGGATCCAGCGCCACTACCGCCTCCTGCAACTCGTCTGCCGCCCGTTCCGGCTACAACGCCGAACGGTGGCCGGTTCATCCCACCCGGGCTCCAACCGCACCCGGCGGCGTCCAGCCTGCCAGGTCGCCCGCACCCCCCGAACCGGCCCCTACGCCGCCCGCACGGCGTGGGTAGGGGGTTGTCCGCCTCGACCCCGCCTGCCACTTTGAAGCCTGGTCACAGTATCCCCCTTGGCCAGCCAGTCCACCGATTTCGCGGGCGGAGAAAACACCGATGTCACTGACGGCCACACCCGGCGAAACCGCAACCACCGACCACCGGCACCCCACCGTCCGCCTGGCGAAGCTGCTGGACGAGGACTCGATCACCCCGTTGCAGCCCGCCGACGACAGCGGCGTGTTCTCCGTGCGCGGGCGCATCGACGGCGCCACGGTGATCGTCTACTGCACCGACGCGACCCGGATGGGCGGTTCGCTGGGGGCGGCGGGCGCGGACCACATCATCGCCGCCATCGAGACCGCGGTGCGCGAACGGCGGCCGGTGCTCGGGCTGTGGCACTCCGGTGGCGCGAAGCTGGCCGACGGCGTGGAGTCGATGGACGGCGTCGGGCGCATGTTCGCCGCGATGACCAGGGCGTCGGGCAAGGTCCCGCAGCTGTCCGTGGTGCTCGGGCCCGCCGCCGGAGCCGCCGCCTACGGGCCGGCGCTGACCGACGTGATCGTGATGGCCGAATCCGGGCGGGTCTTCGTGACCGGGCCGGACGTGGTGCGCAGCGTCACCGGCGAGCAGATCGACATGGCGGGGCTCGGCGGTCCGGAGGCCCACGGCAAGCGCTCCGGGGTGGTGCACGTGACCGTGCCCACCGAGGAGGACGCCTATGCCAGCGCGCGCAAGCTCACCGGTTACTTCACCCGGCCCGGGTTGTTCGACCTGGCCAAGGTTCAGGAACCACGCGACCTCAAGGCGTTCCTGCCGGAGTCGCCGCGGCGGGCGTACCCGGTGCACCCGCTGATCCGCGGGCTGCTCGACGACAACGACTTCACCGAGTTGCAGGCGAAGTGGGCGCCGAACGTGGTGATCGGCTTCGGGCGCCTCGGCGGGCGGTCGATCGGGGTCATCGCGAACAACCCGCTGCGCAAGGGCGGCTGTCTCGATTCGCTGTCCGCGGAGAAGGCTTCGCGGTTCGTGCGGCTGTGTGACGCCCTAGGGATTCCCCTAATCGTGCTCGTCGACGTCCCCGGTTACCTGCCGGGTGTCGGGCAGGAGTGGGACGGCGTCGTGCGGCGTGGCGCGAAGCTGCTGCACGCCTTCGCCGAGGCCGTCATCCCGCGCGTCACGCTCATCACGCGGAAGTCCTACGGCGGTGCCTACATCGCGATGAACTCGCGCTCTCTCGGTGCCACGGCGGTGTTCGCCTGGCCGGATGCCGAAGTGGCGGTGATGGGCGCGGAGGCCGCGGTGGGCATCCTGCACCGCAAGAAGCTGGCCGCCGCGGCCGAGCACGAACGCGAGGAGCTGAAGGCCGGGCTGGTGGCCGAACAGCAGCGGATCGCCGGTGGCGTGGGCCGGGCGATGGCGATCGGGGTGGTGGACGAAGTCATCGATCCGTCGAATACTCGAGCCAGGCTCGTCCAGGCGCTGGCCGCCGCGCCCGCCGGACGGGGACACCACGGGAACATCCCGCTCTGAGACTCGACCGAAGGGACGGAGCATGACCGCGAGTGCCGCCGAGGACTGGGTACGCCGGTTCCACCCCGCGCCTGCCGCCCCGCAACGGCTGCTGTGCCTGCCGCACGCGGGTGGCTCGGCCAGCTACTTCTTCCCGGTCTCGCGATCGCTGTCACCGGGCATCGAGGTGCTCGCCGTGCAGTACCCCGGCAGGCAGGACCGGCGCACGGAACCGCTGATCGACCGCATCGAGGTGCTCGCCGACCGGGTGACCGAGGCGATCGACGGCTGGACCGACCGGCCGCTGGCCATCTTCGGCCACAGCATGGGCGCCACGCTCGGCTTCGAGGTGGCGCGGCGGCTGGAGAAGCGCGGTGTGGTGCCGTCGGCGTTGTTCGCCTCGGGGCGCCGCGCCCCGTCCACCCACCGGGACGAGCGGTTCCACGAGGGTTCGGACGCCGAGCTGCTGGCCAACGTGCGCAGCCTGGCGGGCACGGAGCAGGCGCTGCTCGGGGACGACGAGATCGTGAAGATGGTGCTGCCCGCCATCCGCGCCGACTACCGCGCCGCCGAGACCTACCGCTACGCCGAGGGCCCGGACCTGAGCTGCCCGGTGTTCGCCATGGTCGGCGACGACGACCCCAAGGCGACGGTGGAGGAGGCCGCCGGGTGGGAACGGCACACCAGTGGGCCGTTCGAGCTGAAGGTCTTCCCCGGTGGCCACTTCTACCTGAACGAGCACTCCCCGGCGGTCATCGACACCATCTCGAAGCAGCTGAGTTCGAGCCGCATCTAGCGGCTGCGTCCGCGTTCGGGGAAAGCGCAGGACAGCGTTGGCGCTGTCCTGCGCCGGAGCCGGGAACTCAGGGGATGTGCAGGATGGCGTCCGCGCTGTCCACCAGTGCCTGGTCCAGTGGGAAGTAGCCCTGCGGCGGAGTGGTGTCGGTGCGGGTGCGGGCCGGGGCGACGGAGGTGGCCGGGAGCAGGCCCCACTCCGTGAACCGCAGGGTGCCTTCGTAGGTGTCCGCGGCGGGGTCGCCCAAGCCGATGGCGTCGCTGCGGCCCAGGCTGCCGGCGACGAAGGTGTACTCCGCACCGAGCAGCGCCGACACCACCGCACCGGCGCACGACCAGCTCACCGCCATCTCCGCCAGCTGCCAGATGCTCTGGTTCCGCTGCAGGTGCTGGTTGTGCGCGAACACCAGGGTCCCGCCGCGGCCGGTTTCGAGGTCACGCACGTCGAGCAGGTTCTGGGCCATGATGGCGTCCCGGACACCCGACAGCCGCGAGATCCGGTCGCCCTGGTCGGGGTTCGGCCGGGCGGACTCCCGGTGGTAGCGCAGCAGCGCGAGTCCCGCGGTGAGGTGGGTCCTGGCGCGGTTCCACGCGTCGCGGGACGTGGTGGTGATGAGTTCCGGTGCCCGCGCGTGGAGCGCGGTGAGCAGGTCGTCGGCGATGGTGGTCAGCCGGGCGGCTTCGGCGGTGGCGCCGACCGACTCGGCCGGGTCCAGGATCGCTTCGGTGCGGCTCCACCGGTCGTCGTCCCCGGCCAGGCTCGTCAGGTCGAGGTCGAGCCCGAGGTAGTCGCGGGCGTGTTCGAGGTAGGTCCGCGGGCTGGGCGCGCTCATCATCTCGGTCGGGGCGTCGAAACCGTGGAAGGTCAGGCGGTCGGCCGGTGACCGGTCCGCGTTGTACTCGCGCATCCACGTGACCAGCTGCCGATTGGGTTCGAGTTCTCCCAGCCCGTGCGAGAAGCCGTCGCGCAGCACCGCGTCGAGGTCGCCTTCTCCGCCTTGGACGTAGTCGTTCACCAGGAGCCCGGCGACCCGGTCGGACTCGACGGCGATCGACCGGAAACCGTGCCCGGTCAGCTGGGCGAGCAGTTCGTTGCGGACCCGGCCGAACGCCGGTTCCTGGTGCGTCGGTTCCCCGAAGGCGAGCAGGCGGCAGGACGGGGTGAGGAAGTTGTGGATCTGCTGAGTCATGAGCGTCAAGCGTATCGCTGAAAACTCAGTTGAGACTCCAAGACAGAACAGCCGACGAAATCGGGGTAAAGTCTCAAACCAGTGAGAAACCTGCGACCCGCCGACCTAGCCCGCGAGCACGGCCTTTCGACCCAGGCGGTGCGCAACTACGAGCAGGACGGCTGCCTCCCGCCCGCCGAACGCACCGCCAGCGGCTACCGCGTCTACACCGAGGTGCACGCCGCCGCGCTCCGCGCCTACCTCGCGCTCATCCGCGCCCACGGGCACGCGACCGCCGGCGAGATCATGCGGGCACTGCACCGCGGCGCCCTCGACGACGCGCTCACCGCCATCGACCGCGGGCACGCCCAGCTGCTGAAGGACCGCGAAACCCTCGACGCGGTCAGCACGGCCATCGGCCACCTCACCGATGCCGGGGTCCCGCCGCGAACCGGTACGTGGAACATCGGCGAACTCGCGCACCGGCTCCGCGTCACCCGGGCGACCCTGCGCAACTGGGAGCAGGCCGGCATCCTCACCCCCGTCCGGGACCCGGCCACCGGCTACCGCGTCTACCGCGCGGGCGACCTGCGCGACGCCGAACTCGCGCACCTGTTGCGGCGCGGGGGTTATCCGCTGGAGCACATCGCCGCCGTGGTGCGGCAGATCCGGACGGCCGGTGGCACGGACGAGCTTTCCCGCGCACTGGCGGACTGGCAGCGGAAGCTGACCGCGCAGGGCGTCGCGATGCTGGAGGCCGCCACGCGGGTGCACGGCTACCTGCGGCTAGCAGCGGTTTAGGGCAGCTTTGGGTGAAGACCCAACCATGTTGGCATGAACGATGTCGAGGAGCTGAAGCAGTTCGCCCTCGTGCACGCCAGGACGCAGGGCATCGCGCCCGAGCTGACCGAAGCGGTGCTCGGCCGGATCACCAGTGACGACGGGGACGCTCCCGGTTCGTGGACCGGAGAATGGTCCCGTGCGGCCGAAGCCAGCGAATCGCTGACCGAAGCGAGCCGGCTCTACACGATGGCGCGGTTCCCGTTCGTCGACGGGCCCGCGCGGCAGCAGGCGCTCGACCGGGCCGTGGACACCTTCGCCCGGTCCGGCCACGGCCTCGAACCGTTCCAAGTGGACACCCCAGCCGGGGTGATCCGCTGCTGGCGCGGCGGCATCGGGCCGCTCGTGCTGATCTCCGGGGGCATCGTCAGCATCAAGGAGCAGTGGGCGGGCCTGCTGCTCCAGCTGATCCAGGCCGGGTTGTCCGGGGTGGTCACCGAACTCCCCCGGACCGGCGGCAACTCGCTGCCCTACGACGACGGCAGCTGGCGGATGATCCCGGCGATCCTCGACGCGCTCGGCGCGGACGAGGCGTACGCGATGATGATGAGCTTCAGCGGTCACCTCGCCCTGCGCTGCGCGGCGCACGACCCGCGCATCGCGGGCATCCTCACCGTCGGTGCCCCGGTGCACGGGTTCTTCACCGACACCGCCTGGCAGCAGGCGCTGCCGCGCGTCACCGTCGACACGATCGTGCACCTGACCGGCGAGAAGCCCGAGGGCCTGGCCGACTGGGCGCTGACGCCCGGCGAACTCGCCTCGATCGACGTGCCGGTCGCCTACGTCGCCAGCAAGCGCGACGAAATCATCCCGCCGCGGGACATCGAGCTGCTTTCCACGCACGTGCGGCGGTTCGGCCTGCTGGAGCACGACGACGTGCACGGCTCCCCCGCCCACACCGCGCAGACCGGGGCGTGGCTGACCCGGTCCCTCCGGGCGATGACCGCCAAATGACTGAAAGGGCGTCCGTGAACGAGATCGCGATCGTCGGACTTTCCTGCCGCCTGCCGCAGGCGCCGGACCCCCAGCGCTTCTGGGCGCTGCTGCGGGACGGCGTGGACGCGATCACCACCGTGCCCGCCGATCGCTGGGACCAGGGCACCCCGGTGCCGCCGGGGGCCGACCGCGGCGGGTTCCTGGACGGGGTGGCCGATTTCGACGCCGCCTTCTTCGGCATCTCCCCCCGCGAAGCGGCGATCATGGACCCGCAGCAGCGGCTGGTGCTGGAGCTGGCGTGGGAGGCGCTGGAGGACGCCGGCATCGTGCCCGGCGACGTGCGCGGCACCGACGCGAGCGTGTTCCTCGGTGCCATCGGCGGTGACTACGGCACGCTCATGCAGCGCGCGGGGCTGATCAACCAGCACACCCTGACCGGCACGAACCGGGGCATCATCGCCAACCGCGTCTCCTACACCCTCGGCCTGCGCGGGCCTTCGGTGACCGTCGACTCCGCGCAGTCGTCTTCGCTGGTCGCCGTGCACCTGGCGGTCGAGAGCCTGCGCAACGGCGAAGCCACGCTCGCGCTCGCCGGTGGGGTGAACCTGAACCTGGCACCGGAGAGCACGCTGACCGCGGCCCAGTTCGGCGGGCTCTCCCCGAGTGGCCGGGCTTACACCTTCGACGCCCGTGCCGACGGTTACGTCCGCGGTGAGGGCGGCGGGCTGGTGGTGCTCAAGCCGCTGGCGCGGGCCATCGAGGACGGCGACCGGGTCTACGCGGTCATCCGCGGTGGCGCGGTCAACAACGACGGTGCCACCGACGGCCTCACCGTGCCGAACGCGCTCGCCCAGGAAGCGTTGCTGCGCAAGGCGTACCAGGTGTCGGCGGGGCTGCCGTCCTACATCGAGCTGCACGGCACCGGCACCCGGGTCGGTGATCCGATCGAGGCGCGGGCGCTGACCGCCGCGTTCGGGGAGCACCGGCTGCGGGTGGGTTCGGCCAAGACCAACGTCGGGCACCTGGAGGGCGCGGCGGGCATCGTCGGCCTGCTCAAGGTGGCGTTGAGCATCCACCACCGGGCGTTGCCGCCGAGCTTGAACTTCGCCGAACCCAATCCGGCGATCGACTTCGACCGCCTCGCCGTGCAACAGGAACTCGAGCCGTGGCACGGGCCGCGCGTGGCCGGGGTGAGTTCGTTCGGCATGGGCGGCACCAACTGCCACCTGGTGCTTTCCGAAGGACCGGAGCGCGTGGCGGCTTCTTCGCCCGCCACCGGTGTGGTTCCGGTGTTGCTTTCGGCAAAATCCGCTCCGGCGCTGCGGGCGCAGGCGGATCGGCTCGGTGATTTCGTCGACGACCAGAACATCGCGGATCTCGGTTTCTCGCTGGCACACACTCGTACGCACCACGAACACCGGGCTGTGGTGCTCGCGGAATCCGTCGAGGAATTGCGCGAGAACCTGAAGGTGCTGCGGCCGGGTGTGGCCGGGGAAGCGAAAGTCGCGTTCCTCTTCCCCGGCCAGGGCAGCCAGCGGGCGGGTGCCGGACGGGAACTCTACGACCGGTATCCGGTGTTCGCGACGGCCGTCGACGAGATCTGCGCGCGGTTCGACCACCACCTGGATCGGCCGCTGCGGGACATCATGTTCACCGACGCGGCGGCGCTCGGGCAGACCCGGTACACGCAGCCCGCGTTGTTCACCCTCGGTGTCGCGTTGTTCCGGCTGGCGGAGTCCTGGGGACTGCGCCCGGAGCTGCTGCTCGGGCATTCGATCGGCGAACTGGCCGCGGCCCACGCCGCCGGGGTGCTCACCCTGCCGGGCGCGTGCTCGCTGGTCGCCGCCCGCGGCCGGCTGATGCAGTCGGTGTCCGCCCGCGGCGCGATGGTTTCGTTCAAGGGCACCGAAGCCGAGGTGCGGGCGCTGCTCACCGGCGGGGTGGACGTCGCGGCGATCAACGGCCCCGATTCGGTGGTCCTGTCCGGCGACCACGACACCCTGCTCGAACTGGCCCGCACCTGGCGGGCCGGCGGCCGGAAAGCCAAGCAACTGCGGGTGAGCCACGCGTTCCACTCGCCGCAGATGGAAGCTGTGCTGGACGAATTCCGCGAATTGGCGGGCGGACTCAGTTTCGCGTCGTCCCGGCTGCCGATCGTTTCCAATCTGACCGGTGAACTCGCCACCGACGAGCAGTTGTGCTCACCCGGTTACTGGGCCGACCACATCCGGCACGCCGTGCGCTTCGCCGACGGCGTGCGGTTCCTGGCCGGCGCCGGGGTCACCAATTTTGTCGAACTGGGCCCGGACCCGGTGCTGTGCGGCATGGCCCGGGACACCGATTCCCGGATCACCACGGCGTCGATGCTGCGTGACGGTCGCCGCGAGGAGCGCACCTTCCTCAACGCGCTCGCTTCCGCGCACAATTCGGGGGCCGCGGTCGACTGGTCGCAGGCGTTCGGCAACGCCCGTCGCATCAGCCTGCCCACCTACGCCTTCCAGCGGGAACGCCACTGGTTCGGCGAGACCACCCGGCCGGCGATCGAGCGTGCCGAGACCTCGGCCGAGCAGGATCCGCTCGACCTGGTCCGCACCGCCATCGCCGCCGTTCTCGGGCACAGCACGACGGACTCGGTCGAGGCCGGCCACACCTTCAAGGAACTCGGCTTCGATTCGCTGACCGCCGTCGAACTGCGTGACCACCTCAGCACCGCGACCGGCCTGGACCTGCCCGCCGCGTTGATCTACCACCACCCCACCCCGGCCGCGCTCGCCCGCCACCTGCGGACGGCGGCGCAGGACGCGCCGGAGCCGGTGGAGGAGGTCCCGGCCGCGGTGTCCGGCGAGCCGATCGCCATCGTCGCGATGGGCTGCCGCTACCCCGGCGGCATCACCACACCCGACGAGCTGTGGCGGCTGGTCGCCGACGGCGTGGACGCGATCACCGAGTTCCCCGGCAACCGCGGCTGGGACCTCGGCGGTCTGTACGACCCGGACCCCGACCAGCCCGGCCGCTCCTACACCCGGCACGGCGGTTTCCTGCACGACGCCGACGCCTTCGACCCGGCGTTCTTCGGCATCAACGCCCGCGAGGCCGCCGCGATGGACCCGCAGCAGCGGCTGCTGCTGGAGACCTCGTGGGAGGCGATCGAGCGCGCGGGCATCGACCCGGCTTCGCTGCACGGCAGCGGCACCGGGGTGTTCATCGGCGCGATGGCGCAGGACTACGGGCCGCGGCTGCACGAAGGCACCGAGGGCGGCGGTTACCTGCTCACCGGGAACACCACCAGCGTCGCGTCCGGGCGCATCGCCTACACCTTCGGCTTCGGTGGCCCGGCGGTCACCGTGGACACCGCGTGCTCTTCGTCACTGGTGGCACTGCACCTGGCGGCGCAGGCGCTGCGGCACGGCGAGTGCTCGCTGGCGCTGGCCGGCGGCGCGGCGGTGATGGCGACGCCGGGCATGTTCGTCGAGTTCAGCCGTCAGCGCGGGCTGTCCGCCGACGGCCGGTGCAAGGCGTTCGCCGCGGGCGCGGACGGCACGGGCTGGGCCGAGGGCGCCGGGGTGCTGCTGCTCGAACGCCTTTCGGACGCGCGGCGGAACGGGCACCCGGTGCTCGGCCTGATCCGCGGCTCGGCGATCAACCAGGACGGCGCGTCCAACGGGCTGACCGCGCCCAACGGCCCGTCGCAGGAACGCGTCATCCGGGCGGCGCTGGCCGTGGCCGGACTGGAACCGGCCGAGGTGGACGCCGTGGAAGCCCACGGCACCGGCACCACCCTCGGTGACCCGATCGAAGCCGACGCGCTGCTCGCCACCTACGGGCAGGACCGGGCGGAACCGCTGCAACTGGGCTCGTTCAAGTCGAACATCGGCCACACCCAGGCGGCGGCCGGGGTCGGCGGTGTGATCAAGATGGTCATGGCCATGCGGCACGGGGTGCTGCCGAAAACCCTGCACGTCGACGCGCCTTCGCCGCACGTGAACTGGTCGTCGGGGGCCGTGGAGCTGCTGACCGAGCCGGTCGAGTGGCAGCGGGACCGCCCGCGCCGCGCCGGGGTGTCGTCGTTCGGCATCAGCGGCACGAACGCCCACCTCATCCTCGAACAGGCCCCCGAGACCGCCCCCGCCGAGCCCGCACCGGTGGCTCGCACGATTCCGTGGCTGCTCTCGGCCAAGACCGAAGGTGCGCTCCGGGAGCAGGCCGCGCGGCTGGCCGAGCACCCCGGCGGCCCCGCCGAGCTCGGCTTCTCACTGGCCACCACCCGGCCGTCGTTCGACCACCGCGCCGTGGTGCTCGGCGACGGTGAGCAGGAACTGAGGGCGAACCTGACGGCACTGGCGAACGGGACCGAGAACCCGCTGACGGTGCTCGGGAGCACCCGGCCGGCCGGGCGCACGGTGTTCGTCTTCCCGGGTCAGGGCTCGCAGTGGGCCGGCATGGCCACCGCGTTGCTCGACACCTCCCCGGTGTTCCGCACCCAGCTGGAAGCCTGCGCCGAGGCACTGGCCCCGCACACCGGCTTCTCCCTGCTGGACGTCCTGCGTGGGGGCGCGCCCATCGACCGCGTGGACCTGGTCCAGCCCGTGCTCTGGGCGGTGATGATCTCGCTGGCCGCGCTCTGGCGCTCGATCGGCGTCGAGCCGGACGCGGTGGTCGGCCATTCGCAGGGTGAGATCGCCGCCGCCCACGTCGCCGGGGCGCTGTCCCTCCAGGACTCGGCCCGCATCGCCGCGCTGCGCAGCAAGGCGATCGTCGCGCTGGCCGGGACCGGCGGCATGGTCTCGGTGCCACTGCCCGCCGCCGACACCGAACGGCTGCTGCGCCGCTGGCCGGACCGCATCCACGTGGCCGCGATCAACGGGCCCGGCTCGACGGTGGTCGCCGGGGAACCGGCCGCGCTCGGCGAACTGCTCGCCGACGAGGGCGTGCGCGCCCGCCGCATCCCGGTGGACTACGCCTCCCACACCCCGCACGTCGAAGCCATCCGCGAGGAGCTGCTCGACGCGCTCGCCGGGATCACCCCGCGCACCGCCGACATCGCGTTCTACTCGACCGTCACCGGTGAGCCGATCGACACCGCCGAACTGGACGCCGCCTACTGGTACCGCAACCTGCGCCGCCCGGTGCTGTTCGAACCGGCGATCCGGCGGCTCGCCGCCGACGGCCACCGGGTGTTCGTCGAATCGAGCGCGCACCCGGTGCTGACCAACGGCATCGGCGAGACGCTCGACGACACCGGCACGGTCACCGGCACCCTCCGCCGCGACGACGGCGGCTGGGACCGCTTCCTCAAGTCGGCCGCGCACCTGCACGTGGCGGGCGCCCGGATCGACTGGGCCGCGGTGTTCGACCCCGGGACCCGCACCATCGAGCTGCCCACCTACGCCTTCCAGCGGCAGCGGTACTGGCTGGACACCCCGGCCACCACCGCCGACCCGGCCGCCGCCGGACTGGACCCGGCCGGGCACCCGCTGCTCGGCGCCGCGGTCGCGTTCGCCGAGGAGGACCGGCTGGTGCTGACCGGGCGGCTGTCGCTGCGCACCCACCCGTGGCTGGCCGACCACGCCGTGCGCGGCACCGTCGTGCTGCCGGGCACCGCCTTCGTCGAACTCGCCCTGCACGCCGGTGAGCAGGCCGGATACCCCTCGCTGACCGAACTGACCCTGCGCGCGCCCCTGCTTCTGCCCGCAGAAGACGGCGTCCGGGTCCAGGTGGTGGTGCACGGCGAGGAGGTCCGGATCTTCTCCCGCACCGGTGCGCGGTGGACCCTGCACGCGACCGGGGTGCTCGGTGCGGAGGCGGACGGGGTCGCCGAGCTGACCGGGCCGTGGCCGCCCGCCGGGGCGGAGCCGGTCGACCTCGGCGGCAGCTACGACCGGCTCGCCGAACGCGGTTACGACTACGGCCCGGCCTTCCGCGGCCTGCGGTCGGCCTGGCGGCTCGGTACCGAGGTCTACGCCGAGGTCCGGCTGCCCGACCCCGCGGGCGCGGCCGGCTTCGGCCTCCACCCGGCCCTGCTCGACGCCGCGCTGCACGCGGTGGTCGGGCTGGTGCCGCTGTCCCACGGCGACGGGGAGATCCCGCTCCCCTTCTCCTGGGACGGTGTCCGGCTCGGCGCGGCGGGAGCCGCCGCGCTGCGTGTCCGCGTCGCCCCCCACGGCGCGGACCGGGTGGCACTCGCACTGGCGGACTCCTCGGGACTCCCGGTGGCGTCGGCCGATTCCCTGCTGCTGCGGCCGGTGCCGGCCGAGCTGCTCGCCAGTGCGGGTGCCACCCACCTCGACTCGCTGTACGCGGTGGACTGGGTGGAGGTCACCGGTGGACGGCCCGCGGAGGCGGTCACCTTCGGCGGTGCCGACGTGCACACCGTGACCGCGGCTGCCCTGGCGGCGGTCCAGGCGCACCTGCGGGCGGACACCGGCGACCCGCTGGTGATCGCGACCAGCGGGGCCGTCTCGACCCGGCCCGGTGAGGGCGTCGACGACCTGGGCGCGGCCGCGGTGTGGGGCCTGGTCCGGTCCGCCCAGACCGAGCACCCCGGCCGCTTCGTGCTGGTGGACACGGACGGGCCGGTGCTGGTCACCGGTGAGCCGCAGGTCGCCGTGCGCGGTGGTCGCGTGTTCGCGCCCCGGCTCGCCCGCACCGGGGCCGCGCCGGCGGACCGGGTGCTCGACCCGGACGGCACGGTGCTGATCACCGGCGGGACCGGGGTGCTCGGCGCCCTGGTCGCCCGGCACCTGGTGCACCGGCACGGGGTGCGCCGCCTGGTGCTGACCAGCCGCCGCGGGCACGCCCCCGAGCTGCAGGACGAACTCCGCGCGGCCGGTGCCGACGTGACCGTCACCGCCTGCGACGCCGCCGATCGGGAGGCGCTGGAGGAGTTGCTCGACGGCATCCCGTCGCTCACCGCGGTCTTCCACGCGGCGGGCGTGCTGGACGATTCCGTGATCACCGCTCTCGATCCGGAGCACCTGTCCTCGGTGTTGCGGCCCAAGGTGGACGCCGCGCTCCACCTGCACGAACTGACCGGGGACCTGGACGCGTTCGTGTTGTTCTCCTCGGTCACCGCCACCATCGGCAGCCCCGGTCAGGCGAACTACGCCGCGGCCAACGCCTTCCTCGACGGCCTGGCTCACCACCGCCACGCCCGCGGCCTGCCCGCGACCAGCCTCGCCTGGGGCCTGTGGGCCGAGAGCAGCGGCCTGACCAGCGCGATGAGCGCCGGCGACCGCGCCAGGATGGCCCGCACCGGCATCGCGCCGCTGCCCACCGAAGAGGGGCTGGCGCTGCTCGACGCCGCGCTCGGCAGCGACCGCCCCGCCCTCGTCCCGGCGAAGCTGGACCTGAGTTCCACCACCCTGCCGCCGCTGTTCCACGGCCTCCGCCGTCCCGTGCGCCGTCGTGTCGAGGACCAGCCGGAGACCGGTGGCTCGTGGACCGAGCGCATGCGGGCCCTCCCGGCCGCCGAACGCACCCGCGCGGTGACCGAACTGGTCCGCACGCAGGTCGCCGTGGTGCTCGGGCTGGACGCGAACGCCACCATCGAACCCGGACGGGCGTTCAAGGAACTGGGCTTCGACTCGCTCACCGCGGTCGAACTGCGCAACCGCCTCAACACCGCGACCGGGCTGCGCCTGCCGACCACGATGGTCTTCGACCACCCCAGCCCGGCGGCGCTGATCGAGTTCCTGCACACCGGGTTCGGCGGCCCGGCGAAGACCGGAGCACCCGCGGGCACCACGGCGGACACCGGTGAGCCGATCGCCATCGTCGCGATGGCCTGCCGCTACCCCGGCGGCGTGCGCACCCCCGAGGACCTGTGGCGGCTGGTCGCCGACGGCGTGGACGCGATCGCCGAGTTCCCCGCCGACCGCGGCTGGGACCTCGACCACCTCCACCACCCCGACCCCGAGCACCACGGCACCACGTACGCCGAGCACGGCGGCTTCCTCTACGACGCCGCCGAGTTCGACGCCGAGTTCTTCGGCATCAGCCCGCGCGAGGCGACCGCGACCGATCCGCAGCAGCGCCTGCTGCTGGAGACCGCGTGGGAAGCGTTCGAACGGGCCGGGATCTCGCCGGAAGCACTCCGCGGCAGTGACACCGGCGTGTTCGCCGGGGTGATGTACGACGACTACGGCACCCGGCTGGGCAGTGCGCCCGACGGTTACGAAGGTCACCTGCTCACCGGCAACACCACCAGCGTGGCGTCCGGCCGCATCGCCTACACCTTCGGGCTGGAGGGCCCGGCGGTCACCATCGACACCGCCTGCTCCTCCTCGCTGGTGGCCATGCACCTGGCGAGCCAGGCCCTGCGCAGCGGCGAGTGCTCGCTGGCGCTGGCCGGCGGGGTCACCGTGATGGCCACGCCGAACGTCTTCGTCGAGTTCAGCCGCCAGCGCGGGCTGTCCGCCGACGGCCGGTGCAAGCCGTTCGCCGCGGCCGCCGACGGCACGGGGTGGTCCGAAGGCGCCGGGCTGGTCCTGCTCGAACGCCTCTCCGACGCCCGGCGCCACGGCCGCCGCATCCTCGGTGTGCTGCGGGGCTCGGCGGTCAACCAGGACGGTGCGTCGAACGGGCTGACCTCGCCGAACGGGCCGTCGCAGCAGCGGGTCATCCGGCAGGCGCTGGCCAACGCCGGGCTCGAACCGGCCGAGGTGGACGCCGTGGAAGCCCACGGCACCGGCACCACCCTCGGCGACCCGATCGAGGCGCAAGCCCTGCTCGCGACCTACGGGCAGGACCGGGAGGAACCGCTGCGGCTCGGCTCGATCAAGTCGAACATCGGCCACACCCAGGCCGCCGCCGGGGTCGCCGGGGTCATCAAGATGGTGCAGGCCATGCGCCACGGCGTCCTGCCGCGATCCCTGCACGTGGACGCACCGTCCCCGCACGTCGACTGGTCGGCGGGCGCCGTCGAGCTGCTGACCGAGCCCGTCGGCTGGGACCGCGACCGGCCACGCCGGGCGGCGGTGTCCGCGTTCGGCATCAGCGGCACCAACGCGCACGTCATCCTCGAACAGGCCCCGGCCGACGACCACACCCCCGCGCCGCCGGGCCTGGTGCCGTGGGCGGTGTCGGCGGTCAACGAGCAGTCGTTGCGCGAGCAGGTGCGGCAGGTGCGGGCGCACGTGGCCGAACTGGCCGAGCCGGACCTGAACGGGATCGGCGCGGCGCTGGCCCGGCGGGCGGTGCTGCCGCACCGGGCGGTGGTGCTCGCCGCGGACCGCGAGGACTTCCTGCTCGGGCTGGATTCGATCGCCGCCGGGGAGCCCGCGTCGAACGCGGCGCTGGGCTCGGCCACCCCCGGCAAGACCGTCTTCGTGTTCCCCGGACAGGGGTCGCAGTGGGCGGGCATGGCGCTCGGCCTGCTGGAGCGCTCGCCGGTGTTCCGCGACCAGCTGACCGCCTGCGCCGACGCGCTGGCACCCCACATCGACTGGTCCCTCGAAGAAGCGCTTCGGGGTGAGGGCTTCGACCGGGTCGACGTGGTGCAGCCGGTGTTGTGGGCGGTGATGGTCTCGCTGGCGGCGCTGTGGCGGTCGATCGGCGTCGAACCGGACGCCGTCGCCGGGCATTCGCAGGGTGAGATCGCCGCCGCCCACGTCGCCGGAGCGCTGTCCCTCGAGGACTCCGCCCGCATCGTGGCACTGCGGAGCAAGGCGATCCGGGAGATCTCCGGACTGGGCGGCATGGTTTCGGTGCCGCTGGCCGCCGACGCCACCGAAGCGCTGCTGAGGGGCCGCGACGGTCTCGGCATCGCCGCGGTCAACGGCCCGTCGTCCACCGTGGTCTCCGGCGACGCCGCCGCACTCGACCAGTTGCTCGCCGACTGCGAAGGCAGTGACACCCGGGACACCCGGGACACCCGGGACATCCGGAACATCCGGGCCCGCCGCATCCCGGTGGACTACGCCTCACATTCGGTGCACGTCGAGGCGATCCGCGAACAGGTGCTCGCCGACTTGGCGCCCATCACCCCGCGCACCGCCGACATCGCGTTCTACTCGACCGTCACCGGTGAGCCGATCGACACCGCCGAACTGGACGCCGCCTACTGGTACCGCAACCTGCGCCAGCCGGTGCTGTTCGAACCGGCGACCCGCAAGCTCGCCGAGCACGGCCACCGCGTGTTCGTCGAAGCGAGCGCGCACCCGGTGCTGACCGTCGGTGTCCAGGGCACGCTCGACGCGCTGGAGACCGACGCCGTGGTGACCGGCACGCTGCGCCGGGACGAGGGCTGGGCCCGCTTCCTGGACTCGGCTGCCCGCGTGCACGTCCGCGGCACCACCGTGCGCTGGGACTTCGACGGCGTCCGCCCGGCCGAGGTGCCCACCTACGCCTTCCAGCGGCAGCGGTACTGGCTGGACGACCCCGGCCGCACCGGCGACGTGACCGCAGCCGGGCTCGACGCCACCGCGCACCCGCTGCTCGGCGCCACCGTGGAGCTCACCGACGGCGCGCTGGTGCTCACCGGGCGGCCGGACCCGCGGTCCCTGCCGTGGCTCGCCGACCACCGGGTGTTCGGCACCGTGTTGCTGCCGGGTGCCGCGTTCGCCGAGCTCGCGCTCGAAGCGGGCAGGCTCGCCGAATGCGAGCAGCTCGCCGAACTGACCCTGCACGCGCCGCTGGTGCTCACCGAGCACGCCCGGCAGTTGCGGGTCACCGTCGGCTCGCCGGACGAAGACGGCGGGCGGGCGGTCGAGATCCACTCGCGGGCAGACGGCGAGCCGTGGACCCGGCACGCCTCCGGGCAGCTCGCGGGCGAACCGGCCGAGCCCGGGTCCCTGCCGGCCTGGCCGCCGGAGCACGCCGAACCGATCGAGGCCGTCGAGCTGTACGAGAAGCTCGCGCTGCGGGGTTACGACTACGGTCCCGCCTTCCAGGGCGTGGTCGCCGCCTGGCGCGCCGGTGACGAGTTGTTCGCCGAGGTGCAGCTGCCGGAGGCACTGCAGGCGCAAGCGTTCGGCCTCCACCCGGCGCTGCTCGACGCCGCACTGCACACCGTCGCGCTGGCCGCCGACGACACCGAGGCGGGACAGGTGATGCTGCCGTTCTCGTGGTCGGGTGTGTCCCGGTTCACCACCGGCGCCACCGCGCTGCGGGTCCACGTCACCCGGCAGCGGGACACCTTCACGCTGCGGATGTCCACTCCGGACGACATTCCGGTGCTCCGCGTCGACGCACTGGTGACCAGGCCGATCGACGCGAGCAAGCTCCAGCGCGCCGAGCAGGAGCTGTATGCGGTCGAGTGGTCGCGGCTGTCGCCGGGCACCGAGCCCGCACCCGAGTACGAGGTCGTCGACTGCCTGCCCGGTGCGCACGGCGTGCCGGCCAACACGCACGAGGTCCTGGAGAACCTGGTCGTCGAGCTGCGGGAATGGCTGGCCGCCGAGCACACCGCGAAGCTGGTCGTCCGCACCCGGGGTGCGGTCACCCTGCCCGGTGAGGCCGTGGAGGACCTGGCGGGCGCAGCGGCGTGGGGCCTGGTGCGCTCCGCGCAGACCGAGCACCCGGGCCGGTTCGTGCTCGCCGACGTGCAGGACGCCACCACGGACGCGCTGAACGCCGCCGTCGCCTCCGGGGAACCCCAGCTCCTCGTGCGCGGGGACACCGCATACGTGCCGCGGCTGGTCAAGGCACCACCGGAACGGCCGGAGCTGGGCAGCACGGTGCTGCTCACCGGCGGCACCGGGGTGCTCGGCAGCCTGCTCGCCCGGCACCTGGTGAGCACCCACGGCGTGCGGCACCTGGTGCTGACCAGCCGTCGCGGCCCGGACGCACCCGGGGCGGCCGAACTGCGGGCCGAACTCACCGCGCTCGGCGCCGAAGTCGAGGTCGTCCGCTGCGACGCCGCCGACCGGCAGGCGCTCGAGGACCTGCTCGACGGCCTGCCCGGACTGACCGCCGTGGTGCACGCGGCGGGCGCGCTGGACGATTCCGTGATCACTGCTCTCGATTCAGAGCACCTGTTCACGGTGTTGCCGCCGAAGGTGGACGCCGCCTGGCACCTGCACGAACTGACCCAGGACCGCGAGCTGTCGGCGTTCGTCCTGTTCTCCTCGGTGGCCGGGGTGGCGGGCACCGCCGGGCAGGCCGCCTACGCCGCCGCGAACGCCTTCCTCGACGCGCTCGCCGCCCACCGCCGGGACCTCGGCCTGCCCGGCAGCAGCCTCGCCTGGGGGTACTGGGCCGAGGAGACCGGCATGACCGGGCACCTCACCGACGCCGACCGCCGCCGCCTCGCCCAGAGCGGCTTCGCCCCGATGACCACCGCCGAGGGCCTGGCGTTGTTCGACTCGGTGCGGCACGGCGTGCGGGTGCCCGCCCGGCTCGACCTCGCCGCCCTGCGTGGCCGGGCCGCGGCGGGCTCGCTGCCACCGCTGTTCGCCGGTCTCGTCCGCGCCCCGGCCCGCCGGGTCACCACCGGACTGGCCCAGCGCCTGGCCGAGGCCGAGCCCGCCGAGCGGCTCAAGCTGCTGACCGAACTGGTCCGCACGCACGCGGCCGCCGTGCTCGGGCACGCCGGTGCCCAGCAGGTCCCGGCCGACCGGGCGTTCAAGGACCTCGGCTTCGACTCGCTCACCTCGGTCGAACTCCGCAACCGGCTCGGCGAGGCGGCGGGCACGCGCCTGCCCGCGACGCTGGTGTTCGACCACCCGACCCCGCAGGCCGTCGCCGGATTCCTGCGCGACCACCTCGGCGGCACCCGCGCCGGCCGTACCCGGGTCAAGGCGAGCACCGGCCACGACGAGCCGATCGCCATCGTCGCGATGGGCTGCCGCTTCCCCGGCGGGGTGCGTTCCCCCGAGGACCTGTGGCGGCTGGTCGACGCGGGCACCGACGCGATCTCCGAGTTCCCGGTCAACCGCGGCTGGGACCTGGACCGGTTGTACGACCCCGACCCGGACGCGCAGGGCACCTCGTACGTGCGGCACGGCGGCTTCCTGCACGACGCCGACGAGTTCGACCCCGAGTTCTTCGGCATCAGCCCGCGTGAGGCGTCCGCCACCGACCCCCAGCAGCGGCTGCTGCTGGAGACCGCGTGGGAGACCTTCGAACGCGCCGGCCTCGACCCGGCCGCGCTGCGGGGCAGCGACACGGGGGTGTTCGCCGGGATCATGTACGACGACTACGCCTCCCGGCTGCTGGAGAACCCGCCGAAGGACGTCGAGGGTTACCTGGTCAGCGGCAGCGCGGGCAGCGTGGCATCGGGCCGCGTCGCCTACACCTTCGGGCTGGAGGGTCCGGCGGTCACCGTCGACACCGCGTGCTCCTCGTCGCTGGTCGCCGTCCACCTCGCGGCGCAGGCGCTGCGCAACGGCGAATGCTCGCTGGCGCTCGCCGGTGGCGTGACCGTGATGGCGACCCCGGCGGTGTTCGTCGAGTTCAGCCGCCAGCGCGGGCTCTCGGCCGACGGCCGGTGCAAGTCGTTCGCCGCGGGCGCGAACGGTGCCGCGTGGAGCGAAGGCGCCGGGTTGCTCCTGCTCGAACGGCTCTCCGGCGCCCAGCGCAACGGGCACCAGGTGCTCGGGGTGATCCGGGGCAGCGCGGTCAACCAGGACGGCACGAGCAACGGTCTCACCGCGCCCAACGGCCCGTCCCAGGAACGCGTGATCCGGCAGGCACTGGCGAACGCCGGACTGGAACCGGCCGAAGTGGACGCCGTGGAAGCCCACGGCACCGGCACCACCCTCGGCGATCCCATCGAAGCGCAAGCCCTGCTCGCGACCTACGGGCAGGACCGGGAGGAACCGCTGCGGCTCGGCTCGATCAAGTCGAACATCGGCCACACCCAGGCCGCCGCCGGGGTCGCCGGGATCATCAAGATGGTGCAGGCCATGCGCCACGGCGTCCTGCCGCGATCCCTGCACGTGGACGCACCGTCCCCGCACGTCGACTGGTCCACCGGAGCCGTCGAGCTGCTGACCGAGCCCGTCGGCTGGGACCGCGACCGGCCACGCCGCGCCGGGGTGTCGTCGTTCGGCATCAGCGGCACCAACGCGCACCTGATCCTCGAACAGGCCCCGGAAACCCCGGAACCACCGGCGGCGGAACACGACGGCCCGCTGCCGTTCGTGGTCACCGCCAGAACCGACGCCGCCGTGCGTGAACAGGCCGCCCGTCTCGCGGGCGACCTGGACGGCAAGTCGCTCACCGACGTCGCGCATTCGCTGCTCACCACCCGCCCGCGGCTCGACCGGGGTGCCGTGGTGGTGGCCGCCGACCGCGAGGAACTGCGAGCCGGCCTGGCCGAGCTCGGCGCGACCGTGGCCAGGGCGGACGAGGGCGGGATGGCGTTCCTGTTCACCGGTCAGGGCGCCCAGCGGCCGGGCATGGGCCGCGACCTGTACGAGCACTTCCCGCGGTTCGCCGAAGCGCTGGACGCCGCCTGCGCCCACCTGGACGCCGAACTCGGCCGTCCACTGAAGACGGTCATGTTCACCGGCGACGAACTGGATCGCACCGGCTACACCCAGCCCGCGTTGTTCGCCGTGGAAGTGGCGCTCTACCGGTTGTACGAATCGCTCGGCGTCCAGCCGTCGCACGTGGTGGGCCACTCCATCGGCGAGCTGGCGGCGGCCCACGTCGCCGGGGTGCTGTCGCTGGCCGACGCCTGCCGCCTGGTCGCCGCCCGCGGGCGCCTGATGCAGGGGCTCCGGGACGACGGCGGCATGGCGGCGATCGAGGCCACCGAAGCCGAAGTGCTCGCGTCGCTGCGGGGCAACGTGTCGATCGCCGCGCTGAACGGGCCGTCCGCCACGGTGATCAGCGGGGACCGCGACGCCGTGCTCGACCTCGCCGCCACCTGGAAGGCACAGGGCCGCCGGAGCACCCGCCTGCGGGTGAGCCACGCCTTCCACTCGCCCCACATGGACGGCATGCTCGACGAGTTCCGGCGGGTCGCGGAAACCCTGACCTACCACGAACCGCGGCTCCCGGTGGTCTCGAACCTCACCGGTGACCTGGCCGCGGCCGAACTCCGCGACCCCGGGTACTGGGTGCGGCACGTGCGGCACGCGGTCCGGTTCGCCGACGGCATGCGGCGGCTGCACGAACTCGGCGTGCGCACCTTCGTCGAACTGGGACCGCAGCACACGCTCACCGCGATGGGCGCCGACTGCGTGCCGGACGGCGAGCTGTTCGCCACCCTGCGCTCCGACCGCGCCGAGGAACGCGCCTTCCTGGCCGCACTCGGCCGGGTGCACCTGCGGGGCACCGCCGTCGACTGGAGCGCGTTGTTCACCGGGCGGCGGGTCGACCTGCCGACCTACGCCTTCCAGCGGCAGCGGTACTGGCTGGACCAGCCGGACGGCGGCGCTGACGTGACCGCCGCCGGACTGGGCACCAGCGAGCACCCGCTGCTGGGTGCGGCGGTCACCCTGGCCGGCGGCCGGGGCCTGCTCTGCACCGGGCGGCTGGCCCGCCGGTCGTGGCTGGCCGAGCACACCATCGACGGCACCGTGCTGCTGCCGGGGACCGCGCTGGTCGAACTGGCGCTGCACGCCGGTGAGCAAGCGGGCCTGCCCGAACTGGCGGAACTGACCGTCCAGGCGCCGCTGGTGCTCCCGGAGACCGGTGCCGTGCAGCTCCAGGTCGCGGTGCACGACCAGACCGTCACCATCCACTCGCGCACGGCCGGCGACTGGACCCAGCACGCCGAAGGCACCCTCCGCGCCCCGGTCACCACACCGGCGACGTGGGAGATGCCCGCCGGCGCCACCGAGGTCGAGCTCGGCGACGTCTACGGCCGCCTCGCCGCGCAGGGTTACGAGTACGGCCCGGCCTTCCAGTGCCTCGGCCCGGTGTGGGAATTCGACGGCGAGCGGTTCGCCGAGTTGCACCTCGACGCCGATCCCGCCGGGCACGGCATCCACCCGGCGCTGCTCGACTCCGCGTTCCACCTGCTGGCGCTGGACACCACGGAAACCCGGGTGCCGTTCGCCTGGCGCGACGTCGCCCTGCACGCGACCGGGGCGAGCTCACTGCGCATCCGGCTGCGGCCCACGGGTGACGGCGCGTACGAGCTCAGCGCGGCCGACCCGGCCGGGCAGCCGGTGCTCACGGTCGGCGCGCTGGAAACCCGTCCGGTTCGGACGTCGAAGCGCCTGGACCTGTTCCGGGTCGACTGGGCACCGGCCCCGCAGCTGCCCACCGAGGACACCGACGTGCTGCGGGCCGAGGGCACCGACGTGCACCAGGCCACCTGGCGGGTCGCCACCGCGCTCCAGCAGCACCTGGCCGAGGACACCGGCCGCAAGCTGACCGTGGTCACCAGCGCGGGTGAACTGGCCGGCGCAGCCGTCCGCGGCCTGGTCCGGGCCGCCCAGCGCGAGCACGGCGACCGGTTCTGCCTGATCGACACCGACGACCCGGCCGCCACCCCGCCGAGCGGGGCCCCCGAACTGCGGGTGCGCCGGGGTGAGGTGCAGGTGCCCCGCCTGGTCCGGGCCACCGCGAACGGGCGCGCGCTCGATCCCGAAGGCACCGTCCTGCTCACCGGTGGCACCGGTGCCCTCGGCCAGCACCTCGCCCGGCACCTGGTGACCCGCCACGGGATCCGGCACCTGCTGCTGGTCAGCCGCCGCGGTGGGCAGGCACCGGCCGACCTCGGGCCGGACGCGCGGGTGGTCGCCTGCGACGCCGCCGACCGGGACGCGCTCGCCCGCGTGCTCGCGGACATCCCCGCCGAACACCCGCTCACCGCCGTGGTCCACGCCGCCGGGGTGCTCGACGACGCCGTGCTGACCTCGCTCACCGAAGCGCAGTGGCACGCGGTCGCCCGGCCCAAGATCACCGCCGCGGCGAACCTGCACGAGCTGACCCGCGGCCTGGGCCTCGACGCCTTCGTGTTGTTCTCCTCGATCGCGGGCACGCTGGGCAGCGCGGGCCAGGCCGCCTACGCCGCGGCGAACGCCTACCTCGACGAACTGGCCCGCCACCGGCAGGCGGCCGGGCTGCCCGCGGTGTCGCTGGCCTGGGGCCTGTGGGCGGGCAGCGGCGGCATGACCGAATCGCTGTCCGCGGTGGGCGTCGCACGGCTGGCCAAGCTCGGCGTCGCGCCCCTGCTGCCCGGTGACGCGCTCGCCTTGTTCGACGCGGCGCTGGGCGGTGAGCACCCGGCGCTGGTGGCGGCGAAGCTGGACTTCACCGCCGACCACCCGCTCTACCGCGGTGTGCCGCGCCGGCCGGTGCGCCGGGCCGCGGCGGAAGCACCGGCGCTGTCCGGGCTGTCCGGGCCCGAACAGCGCAGGCGGCTGCTGGACCTGGTCACCACCACGGTGGCCGAGGTGCTCGGGCACGCCGGAACGGACGGCATCGACGCCGACCGCGGCCTGCTCGCGATGGGCTTCGACTCGCTGACCGCGGTGGAGCTCCGCAACCGCCTCGCCGCCGAAACCGGGCTGCGGCTGCCGTCCACCCTGGTGTTCAACCACCCGACCCCCGGCGCGATCGCCGAATACCTGCGGGCCGAACTGGCGCCGGCGGACGAGGTCGACCGGCTGGCGGCGGAACTGGCCGCGATGGACCCGGCACGCCAGGCCGAGGTGACCGCGCGGCTGGCGGAACTGGTGCAGAAGTGGGGCAAGAACGGTACGGGCAACGGTGCCTCGGCCGACCTCGATTCGCTGAGCGACGACGAACTCTTCGACGCTCTCGACGAAGAACTGGGACAGAGGGGCAACGGGAGAAGATGACGACCGAAGACAAGCTGCGGGACTACCTCAAGCGCGCGACGGCCGAACTCCGCCAGGCTCGCGAGCGCGTGGCCGAACTCTCCGGGCGCGCCACCGAACCGATCGCGATCGTGGCGATGAGCTGCCGCTACCCGGGGGACGTGCGGTCGCCGGAAGACCTGTGGCGGCTGGTCGCCGAGGGCACCGACGCCATCTCGGACTTCCCCGCCGACCGCGGCTGGGACGTCGAGCACCTCTACGACCCCGATCCCGAGCGCGTCGGCACCAGCTACACCCGCCAGGGCGGGTTCCTGGCCGACGCCGACCACTTCGACGCCGACTTCTTCGGCATCAGCCCGCGCGAGGCGCTGGCCATCGACCCGCAGCAGCGGCTGCTGCTGGAAACCGCGTGGGAGGCGCTGGAGCACGCCGGCCTCGACCCGGTTTCCCTGCGCGGCAGCCGGACCGGCGTGTTCGCGGGGGTGATGTACGACGACTACGCCTCACGCCTGCACCGCGCACCCGCCGGGTTCGAGGGCTACCTCGGCAACGGCAGCGCACCCAGCATCGCGTCCGGCCGGGTCGCCTACACCTTCGGGCTGGAGGGCCCGGCCGTCACCATCGACACCGCGTGCTCGTCCTCGCTGGTGGCCATCCACCTGGCGGCGCAGTCGCTGCGCCAGTCGGAGTGCACGCTCGCGCTGGCCGGCGGGGTCACCGTGATGGCCACGCCCAGCACGTTCGTCGAGTTCAGCCGCCAGCGCGGGCTGTCCCCCGACGGCCGGTGCAAGTCGTTCTCCGCCTCCGCCGACGGCACCGGGTTCGCCGAGGGCGCCGGGCTGATCCTGCTGGAGCGGCTCTCGGACGCCCAGCGCAACGGGCACCCGGTGCTGGCGGTGATCCGGGGCAGCGCGGTCAACCAGGACGGCGCCAGCAGCCAGCTCTCCGCGCCCAACGGGCCGTCGCAGGCCAGGGTCATCCAGCAGGCGCTGGCCGGTGCCGGGCTCGAACCGTCCGAAGTGGACGCGGTGGAGGCGCACAGCACCGGTACCACGCTCGGTGACCCGATCGAGGCGCAGGCGCTGATCGAAACGCTCGGCCGCGACCGGGACACCCCGCTGTGGCTGGGTTCGATCAAGTCGAACATCGGCCACACCCAGGCCGCCGCGGGGGTGGCCGGGGTGATCAAGATGGTGCTCGCGCTGCGGCACGGCACGCTGCCCCGCACCCTGCACGCCGACCAGCCGAGCCCGCACATCGACTGGGCGGCCGGTTCGGTTTCGCTGCTCGGCGAACCGGTGCCGTGGCCGCGCAACGGCACCCCGCGCCGCGCCGGGATCTCCTCGTTCGGCATCAGCGGCACCAACGCGCACCTGATCCTGGAGGAGGCACCGGAGGCCGAACCGCCCGCCGAGGTGCCCGCCGACGACCGGCCGGTGCCGTGGCTGCTCTCCGCGCACAGCGAGCGCGCCCTGCACGCCCAGGCCCAGCAACTGCGCCGCCACATCGTTTCGTCCACAGAGGACCCGGCGACGATCGGTTATTCGCTGGCCACCACCCGGTCGACGTTCGCCCACCGCGCCGTGGTGGTCGCCGACAACCGCGAGGACTTCCTGCACGGCCTCGACCGGCTTTCGCGGGGCGAATCGGCGACCGGGCTGATCACCACCCCGCACGGCGCGCAGCACCCGGTGCCCGGCGCCCGCGAGCCGGTTTTCGTCTTCCCCGGCCAGAGTTCGCAGTGGGCCAGGATGGCCGTGCCGCTGCTCGGCACCTCCACGGTGTTCCGCGAGCACATCCAGCTCTGCGCGGACGCGCTCGCCCCGCACGTGGACTGGTCGCTGCGCGAGGTGCTGGAGGGCACCCCCGGCTCACCGCCGCTGGAGCGGGTCGACGTGGTGCAGCCCGCGTTGTTCGCGGTGATGGTTTCGCTGGCCCGGCTGTGGCAGTCGATCGGTGCCAGGGCGAGCGCGGTGATCGGCCACTCGCAGGGGGAGATCGCCGCCGCGCACATCGCCGGTGCGCTCACCCTGGACGACGCCGCGTTGATCGTGGCACGGCGGAGCCAGGCCGTTTCCGCGCTCAGCGGCCGCGGTGGCATGGCCTCGGTGCCGCTGCCCGCGTCCCGCATCCGCGAGCACCCGGCGCTGGTGGACGGCAGGCTCGGCATCGCCGCGATCAACGGCCCGGAGTCCACCGTGGTCTCCGGGGCGAAGCAGGCGATCGACGAACTGCTCGCCGGTTGCGAAGCCGAAGGCGTGCGGGCGCGGCGGATCGCGGTCGACTACGCCTCGCACTCCCCGCACGTCGACACCCTGCGGGAAGCGCTGCTGGACATGCTCGCCGAAGTCAAGCCGCAGCGGGCGGAAATCCCGTTCTACTCCACCGTCACCGGGGAACCGATCGACACCACCGAACTGGACGCCGCGTACTGGTACCGGAACCTGCGGGAGACCGTGCAGCTCGACAGCGCGGTGCGGGCCCTGCGCCGCGACGGCCACCGGTCGTTCGTGGAGACCAGCCCGCACCCGGTGCTCACCATCGGCATCCAGCAGACCCTCGACGAAACGCGCGAAGAGGGCGTCAGCACGGTTTCCGGCACCCTGCGCCGCGACAACGGCGACTGGAAGCAGTTCCTCGCCGCCGCCGCGCAGGCCCACGTCAACGGGGTCGGCCTCGACTGGACCGCGGTGTTCGCGCCCGGCACGCCGAAGCGGGTGGACCTGCCGACGTATCCGTTCCAGCGCAAGCGGTACTGGCTCGACGCCCCCGCCGGGGCCACCGATCCGACCGCGGCCGGGCTCGACGCCGCCGACCACCCGCTGCTCAGCGGCGCGCTCGACCTGGCCGACGGGGAGAGCACGGTGTTCACCGGGCGCCTGTCCCCGCACGCCCAGCCGTGGCTCGCCGACCACACCGTGCTGGGCACCGCGTTGCTGCCGGGAAGTGCCTTTGTCGACATGGCCTTGTTCGTCGCCGGGCGGACCGGGTGCGGGCGGCTGGCGGAACTCCTGCTGCAGGCACCGCTGGTCCTGCCGGACCAGGGCACGCTGCGGTTGCAGGTGTCGGCGGGCCCGCTGGAGCGGGGCCACCGCTCGCTGACCGTCCACTCGCGACCCGAGGACGCCGAACCGGACGAGCCGTGGACGCTGCACGCCACCGGTTCGCTGGGGGCACCGGCCCCCGGGGTGTCCGGTGACCTGTCCGGCGCCTGGCCGCCACCGGGTGCGCTACCGGTCGCCATGGACGAGTTCTACGACCGCCTGCAGGACGAAGGCTACGGTTACGGCCCCGCCTTCCGCGGCCTGCGTGGTGTCTGGAAGCTGGGTGAGGAGATCTACGCGCACGTGGTGCTGCCGGAGGAACAGCACGCCGACGGCGAGCGGTGCGCGCTGCACCCGGCGTTGCTCGACGCGGTCCTGCACCCGCTCGCCCGCGAATCCCTCGGCGGTGACGGCATCAGCCTGCCGTTCTCCTGGACCGGCGTCAGCCTGCGCACCAGCGGCACCACCGCGCTGCGGGTGCGCCTGACCCCGCTGGGCCCCGACAGCTACCGCGTGACCCTGGCCGACAACGTGGGCGCGCCGGTCGCCTCGATCGACGCGCTCACCGCCCGCCGGGTCAATCCGGCGGTGCTCGGCTCCGGCGGCCACCGCTCGATGCTCTTCCACGTCGAATGGTCACCGCTGCGGGACCCCGAACCGGCCTCGGAAGCCGTGCCGGAACCGGTCGAGGTCAACGACGTCACGACGGCGCTGGAGCTGGTCCAGTCGGCGATCGCGGAGGACCGGCGGCTGGCGTTCGTCACGCGTGGTGCCGTGTCCACCGAGCCCGGCGAGGACGTCACCGACCTGGCCGGGGCGGCGGTGTGGGGTCTGGTGCGCTCGGCGCAGTCCGAGCACCCCGACCGGTTCACCCTGGTGGACACCGATGCCCCGCAGTCCGTGCCCGCCGCGCTGGCCACCGGGGAACCGCAGGTCGCCGTCCGCGGTGGCAAGGCGCTGGTCCCCCGGCTCACCCGCACCAGGCCCGGCACCGCCGAGGGGGAGCAGCTCACGCTCGACCCGGCGGGCACCGTGCTGATCACCGGCGGCACCGGCGTGCTCGGCGGCCACCTCGCCCGGCACCTGGTGCGCCACCACGGCGCGCGGCACCTGCTGCTCACCTCCCGCCGCGGCCTCGACGCGCCCGGGGCCACCGGGCTGGCCGCCGACCTGGCCGACCTCGGCGCCGAGGTGAGCATCGCGGCCTGCGACGCGGCGGACCGCGGCGCGCTGGAGTCGCTGCTGGGCACCGTGACCCGCCCGCTGACCGCCGTGGTGCACGCGGCCGGGGTGCTCGACGACGCCACGATCACCGCGTTGACCCCGGAGCAGCTGGAAAACGTGTGGCGCCCCAAGGTGGACGCGGCCCGCAACCTGCACGAACTGACCGGTGAGCTGAGCGCGTTCGTGTTGTTCTCCTCGATCGCCGCCACCATCGGCACCCCCGGCCAGGCGAACTACGCCGCGGCCAACGCCCACCTCGACGCGCTCGCCGAGCACCGCCGTGCACACGGGCAGCCCGCGCTCAGCCTGGCCTGGGGGTACTGGGCCGAGACCACCGGCATGACCGGTCACCTCGACCACGCCGACCACACCCGGATGGCCCGCGCCGGCATCGTGCCGCTGGGCACCGAACAGGGGTTCGCCCTGTTCGACGCGGCGCTGACCACCGGCCGCGCGGTGGTGGTCCCGGCCAAGCTGGACACCGCGGCCCTGCGGAACCAGGCCACCGCCGGCACCCTGCCGCGGTTGTTCCGGAACCTGGTCAAGGCTCCGGCCAAGCGCGCCGGTGGCGGGCTGGCCGACCTGGCGCAGCGGCTGGCCGACCTGACCGAGTCCGAGCAGCAGGCACTGCTGATCGACGTGGTCCGCGGGCACGTGGCCACCGTGCTCGGGCACACCGACCCGGACACCATCCCGACCGAGAAGGCGTTCAAGGAACTGGGTTTCGACTCGCTGACCGCGGTGGAACTGCGCAACCGCCTCACCGCGGCCACCGGCCTGCGGCTGCCCGCCACGCTGGTGTTCGACCACCCGACGCTGGCCGGGCTGGCCGGGTACATGCGGGCGGAACTGGCCCCGCGCACCGAAGAACCCGATCCAGCCGACGCCGTGCTGGACCGGCTCGGCGGCCTGGAGGAGGCGTTGATCGGGTTGTCCGACCCGCGGGTCACCGACCGGCTGCGGGAACTGCTCGCGGTCGCCGGCGGCACGGGATCCGGCCTCGGCGCGGCCGGCGCGGACGAGCTGTTCGACTTCATCGACCGCAAACTCGGCAGGAAGGTGGAAACCGCATGAGCACCGGCCCGACCGAGCAGAAGCTGCTCGACTACCTGAAGTGGGTGACCACCGATCTGGAGCGGACCCGCGGTCAGCTGCTCGAGGTGGAGGAGCGGGCCGGCGAGCCGATCGCCGTGGTGGCGATGAGCTGCCGCTACCCCGGGGGTGTGCGGTCACCGGAGGACCTGTGGGAGCTGGTCGCTTCCGGCCGGGACGCCATTTCGGCGTTCCCGGACGACCGCGGCTGGCCCGCCGACGTCTACGACGCCGACCCGGAGCGGCGGGACCGGCCGCACGCCGGCGGTTTCCTCTACGACGCCGCCGACTTCGACCCCGGCTTCTTCGGCATCTCACCCCGGGAGGCCCCGGCGATCGACCCGCAGCAGCGGTTGCTGCTGGAGCTCGCCTGGGAGGCGTTCGAGCGGGCCGGGATCGACGCGGAAGCGTTGCGCGGCAGCGGGACCGGCGTGTTCACCGGCGTGATGTACAGCGACTACGGCAGCCGGTTGCAGGGGCGGGAGCCGGCGGGTTACGAGAGCTTCCTCGGCAACGGCAGCGCGGGCAGCATCGCGTCCGGCCGGGTCGCCTACACCTTCGGCCTGGAGGGCCCGGCCGTCACCATCGACACCGCGTGCTCGTCCTCGCTGGTCGCCCTGCACCTGGCGGTGCAGTCCCTGCGCCACGGCGACTGCACGCTGGCGCTGGCCGGCGGGGTCACCGTGATGGCCACGCCGATGGTGTTCACCGAGTTCGACCGGCAGCGCGGGCTGTCCGCCGACGGCCGGTGCAGGTCGTTCTCCGCCGCCGCCGACGGCACCGGCTTCGCCGAGGGCGCGGGCTTGCTGCTGCTGGAACGGCTTTCCGACGCCCGCCGGAACGGGCACCCGGTGCTCGGCCTGGTGCGCGGCACGGCGGTCAACTCCGACGGCGCTTCGAACGGGCTGACCGCGCCCAACGGCAGCGCCCAGCAGCGGGTGATCAAGCAGGCGCTGGAGAACGCCCGGGTGTCACCGTCCGAAGTGGACGCGGTGGAGGCGCACGGCACGGGGACCACCCTCGGGGACCCGATCGAGGCGCAGGCACTGCTGGCCACCTACGGCAAGTCGCGCGGGGAACCGCTGCACCTGGGGTCGGTCAAGTCGAACCTCGGGCACACGCAGGCCGCGGCCGGGGTGGCCGGGGTGATCAAGATGCTGCTGGCCATGCGCCACGGCGAACTCCCGCGCACCCTGCACGCCGAGCAGCCGAACCCGCTGGTGGACTGGTCGGCGGGGGCGGTGTCCCTGCTCACCGAACCGGCGAAGTGGCCGCAGCACGGGCACCCGCGCCGGGCCGGGGTGTCGTCGTTCGGCATCAGCGGCACCAACGCCCACGTCATCCTGGAGCAGGCACCGCCGGTCGAACCCGCCGGTGAACCGTGTGCCGCACCCGGCCCGGTGCCGTGGGTGCTCTCGGCGAAGTCACCCGGCGCGCTCAAGGGGCAGGCCGCGCGCCTGCTGGACCACCTCACCGCGAACCCGGGCCTCGACCTCGCCGACGTCGGCCATTCGCTGACCACCACGCGCACCGATTTCGCCTGTCGCGCCGTGGTTTTCGGCGACCGGCAGGAGGAATTGGCCAGGGGGCTGGCCGGGCTGGCGCACGGCACCCCGGCGACGAACCTGGCGCAGGGGCGGGCCGCGGGCGGCCGGACGGCGTTCCTGTTCACCGGTCAGGGCAGCCAGCGTCCGGGCATGGGGCGTCAGCTGTACGAGACCTACCCGGTGTTCACCGCCGAGCTGGACCGGGTCTGCGCGCTGCTCGACGGGCTGCTGGACCGGCCGCTGCTGCCGATCGCGTTCGCCGAGCCACGCACGCCGGAAGCCGCGCTGCTGGACCGGACCGGTTACACCCAAGTCGCGTTGTTCGCCCTGGAAACCGCTCTGTACCGGCTGGTCGAGTCCTACGGTGTGGTTCCGTCCTTTGTGGCCGGTCATTCGATCGGTGAACTGACCGCCGCCCACGTTTCCGGGGTGCTGTCCCTGGAGGACGCCTGCACCCTGGTGGCGGCCCGCGGCCGGCTGATGGAGGGGGTGCGCGACGACGGCGCCATGGTCGCGATCGAGGCGCCGGAGTCGGCGGTCGCCGGGCTGCTGGACGCTTCGGTGAGCCTGGCGGCGGTGAACGGCCCGAACGCGGTGGTGCTCGCCGGTGACCCGGAGCCGGTGCTGGCCATCGCCGCGGAGTTCAAGGCGAACGGGGTCCGGACCAAGCGCCTTTCCGTCAGCCACGCCTTCCACTCCGCGCACCTGGACCCCATGCTCGGCGAATACCGGCGCGTCGCCCGTGGCCTGGCCTATTCCCCGCCGCGGATCCCGGTGATCTCCACGGTGACCGGGCAACCGGCCGACGAGCTGACCTCACCGGAGTACTGGGTGCGGCAGGTGCGGCAGCCGGTGCGCTTCCACGACGCCATGCGGACGCTGCACGCGGCGGGCGTGCGCACGTTCGTCGAGATCGGGCCGGACGCGGTGCTGACGCCCGCGGTGCAGGCGTGCGTGCCGGAGGCCGGTTCCAGCGCGATCATCCCGGCGCTGACCTCCCGCCGCCCGGAGCCGCGCACCTTCGTCAACGCGCTGGCCAGGGCGCACGTCCGGGGTGTTCCGGTGACCTGGTCCGCCGGGTTCACCGGCGCGCGGCGGGTCGACCTGCCGACCTACGCCTTCCAGCGGTCGCGGTACTGGCTGGACCCGTCGACACCGACGGCCCCGAACGACCTGCTCGGCGTGCTCGACCTCACCCCTGAGCAGCGTGCCCGGCTGGCGCTGTGGGACCAGCGGCACACCTGGGCCCACCGGACCGTCTGGCGTCCGCTGAGGATTTCCGGTGGTGCACCGGGGACCTGGGTGGTGCACGGTTCCGCGGAGGTCCGGGAACTGCTCCGTTCGCGTGGTGTCCACGTCGTCGACGAGCTGACCGAGGCGGTGACCGGTGTGCTGTCCGTCGGCGATCCCGGGGGCGACCACCCGGTGCCGGTCTGGCTCCTGACCTACGGCGGCACCGAGGTCGACGGCCCGCCTTCGCCCGAGCAAGCCCAGTTCCGGGGGTTGCCCGCGGACCACTTCGTCGACCTGCCACCGGTCCCGGACGACCGGACGTGGACGCGGCTGGCGGAACTGCTCGGCTCGGGGGTGGCGGAGCCGCGGCTGGCCATTCGCGGCGGGGAGGTGTTCGCCGAGGGGCTGGAGCGGGCGGAGCTGGCCGTGGCGGGCTGGCGCCCGGACGGCCCAGTGCTGATTCCCGGCGACGACCCCCTGAGCACCCGGGCAGCCGACTGGTTCCGAGGCCAAGGCTTGCCGGTGGTTCGCGAGCCCGGACCGGAGGTGACCACCGCCGTGGTCGTCGTCGGCCCCGCGGAGACGGTCGCCTCGATACGCGCCCGGCTACCCGAGGCGAACACCACCTTCGTGCTCACCACGCGGAAGCCTTCACCCGCTCAGTCCTATGCGGCGGCGTGGGCGCGCTCGCGACCGGCGCCTTCGGTGGCGATCGCCTGGGAGGGAATCGATCCGGCGGCGATCGGGCTGGTGTTGCGGCAGGGCGCTTCGGCCCCGGACGTCGTCGCCGAGCTGGCGGTGGTCGCGGAACCGGACAACCGGCTGCTGGCGGCGACCGGTGCCGAGCGGGAACAGCTGCTGACGGAACTGGTGCGGTTCCACGCTTCGGACGTGCTGGGGCACACCGGCCCGGAGGCGATCGGGGTGGAGGACAGCCTGCTGGAGCACGGCTTCTCGTCGTTCGCGGCGCTGGAGTTGAGCAACCGGCTGCAGCTGGCTTCGGGGGTGCAGATCCCGCCGGTCGCGATCTACGACCAGCCGACCCTGGGCGCCGTCATCGCCCACCTAGGCGACGCGCTTGCGGAGCGCTCGTAACTCGTTGAGGTAAGCGGTGGTGTCGGGGTGCCACATCGCCACCGTGGCGACGATCGCCACGGTGGCGGGGATGAGGGTGAGCAGGGGCAGGAAGGAGCCGGCCTCCCCCCGGACGGCGAGCGCCAGCACCACCCCGAGGACGCCGAGGAAATGCAGGGTCGCCAACGCCCCGAACACCGTCAACCACACGCGCGCCGCGTGGAACCCCGCGCGGAGGTTGAACGCCGCCAGCAGGATCAGGATGCCGATGCCCCCCAGCACCATCGGCACCCCCGCCCCCACCCACAACCCGAACGCCCACCGAAGACTGGCCGGCCGCTCGGGCCCCCACACCACCTCCACCCTGCGCCTTCCACCCCTGGACACGCCCACCCCCACCGCCCGCGCCTCCCCGGCACGGGCGGCTTCACCCGCCACGGGACGCCCCACCTCGCCCGCCGCCCCTAGTGACTCGCCCGCCGCAACACGCCCCACCTCACCCGCCGCAGCGTGGCCCGCCCCACCAGCCGCAGGACGACCCACCCGCCCCGCCGCCCCCGGTGACTCACCCGCCACAACGCGGCGGCGGGCCTGCCGCCGCTCCGCCCACTTGTCACCCATGCACCGACGTTAACTCCGCGATCCGGGACCCCTCCCACCCGAACCGCCCCACCACCCGATCCGGATCGGCGCGTTCGCCCGGGCGGGCCAACCGGAAGCGGAAGCACCCAGCAGCACCGACGCCCCGACCGGACCGATGCACCCAACGGAACCCCCCGCACCGGACAGGCCCCACCACCGAACCGACCACCCAACAGAACGACCACCCAACAGCCCGACCCAGCCAACAGCACCGGACCAGCCAACAGCACCGCCCCACCCAACAGCACCAGCGAGGCCAACAGCACCAGCAAACCCACAGCACCAGCGAGGCCAACAGCACCAGCAAACCCACAACACCAGCCCAACAGAACCTATGCACCCAACGGGACCACCCACACTCCCCCGCCCCACCCCGCTCCGCAGCCAAAACACGGCGGGGATGGCTTTGTCAAGGCATCTTTCCCGCCTTGACAAAGCCATCCCCGCCATCGTCACACTGAAAAAGCGGGGTGGCACCACATTCCGCCACCCCGGATCGAAGAAAATCAGCACTGGCCCAACAAAACCCGCACCCCCTAAGCTCCGCCCATGAGCAGGTTCGTCGAGCACCGCCTCACCCGCGTCCACGACGCCATTTCGAGGCACGTGGACACCGGCACCCTCCCCCTCGCGGTCACCGCGCTCAGCCGCGGCGGCGAAGTGCACATCGACGCCCACGCCACCGAACCCGGCACCATCTTCCGCATCAGCTCCATGACAAAACCCGTCTCCGCGGTCGGGGCGATGGTGCTGGTCGAGGAGTGCGTGCTCCGCCTCGACGACCCCATCGCCGACTTCCTGCCCGAGCTGGCCAACCGCCGCGTGCTCACCGACCCGGCGGGCCCGCTCGACGACACCGTGCCCGCCCACCGCGAGATCACCCTGCGTGACCTGCTCACCTTCCGCAACGGCTTCGGCATCACCTTCCCCGGTGGCCGTCCCATCGACGAAGCCGCCGCCGAACTGCGCACGCTGGGGGCGCCCAAGCCGTTGACCGAGCTCCCCATCGACCGGTGGCTGGCCAAGCTCGGCGAACTCCCGCTCGTGCACCAGCCCGGCACCCGCTGGCTGTACAACACCGGCTCCGACATCCTCGGCGCCCTGCTCACCCGCGCCTCGGGCCAGGACCTCGAAACCTTCCTCACCGAACGCGTCTTCGAACCGCTCGGCATGATCGACACCGCCTTCAGCGTGCCCGCCGAGAAGCTCGACCGCTTCACCGTGAGCTACCTGCCCAACCAGGAAACCGGCGAACTCGAGGTCTACGACGAAATCGACGGCGCCTGGAGCAAACCACCCGTGTTCCCGTCCGCAGCCGCCGGGCTGGTTTCCACCGCCGAGGACATGCTCGCCTTCGGACGCCTCTTCTTCGGCAACAAGGTCCTCTCCCGCGCCACCATCACCACGATGACCACGGACCACCTGACCCCGCAGCAGAAGGCCGGATCCGGCTTCTTCCCCGGTTACTTCGACAACCTCGGCTGGGGCTTCGGCGTCGCCATCGACACGCGGCGCGACAGCATCTACCAGACCCCCGGCCGCTTCGGCTGGGACGGCGGCCTCGGCACCTCGCTGGCCATCGACCCGGCCGAGGACCTCGTCGGCGTCCTGCTCACCCAGCGCGCCGACTTCCCGCAGTTCAGCAAGCCCTACCTGGACTTCTGGACCTCGGCCTACCAGGCGCTGGCATGAACGCCCGCGACCGGTTCCCCGCGCTCCAAGACGGCTACGCCTACCTCGACGGCGCCGCCGGCACGCAGGTCCCGACCTCGGTGATCGACGCGATCGCGGACACCTACCGCCGCGGCATCGGCAACGTCGGCGGTGCCTTCCCGGCCAGCCACCGCGCCGACGAGATCGTGGCCAACGCCCGCGCCGCGGTGGCCGACCTGGTCGGCGGTGTCCCGGACGGGGTGATCTTCGGGGCCAGCATGACCACGCTGACCTACCGGCTGGCGAACACCCTGGCGGCCGGGTGGCAGCCGGGGGACGAGGTCGTCGTCACCCGGCTGGACCACGACGCCAACGTCCGCCCCTGGGTGCAGGCCGCCGAACGGGCCGGTGCCACGGTCAGGTGGGCCGAGGTCGACCGCGCCACCGGTGAACTGCCCACCGAGCAGTTCGAGTTCGGCGACCGCACCCGGCTGGTCGCCGTCACCGCCGCCAGCAACGTGCTCGGCACCCGGCCGGACGTCGCCTCGATCACCGCCGCCGCCCACCAGGCCGGTGCGCTCACCTACGTCGACGGCGTGCACGCCACCCCCCACGGCCCCACCGACCGGACCGCGCTCGGCGCCGACTTCTACGCCACCAGCGCCTACAAGTGGTGCGGCCCGCACGTCGGCGCGGTCGTCGCCGACCCGGCCCTGCTGGCGCAGCTGCGTCCCGACAAGCTCGCCTCCTCCAGCGACGAAGTGCCCAACCGCTTCGAAACCGGGACGCTGCCGTTCGCCGATCTCGCCGGGGTGACCGCCGCCGTCGACCACCTCGCCGGGCTCACCGACGCCACCGGCACCCGCCGCGAACGCCTCATCGCCTCGATGACCGCCGCCGAAGCCCACGAGTTGCGGCTGTTCACCCGCCTGCTCGACGGCCTGCGCCAGATCCACGGGATCACCCTCCACGGCTCGCCCGAGCGCCGGACCGCGGTCGCCTACTTCACCATCGACGGCCAGACCCCGCGGGAAACCGCGGAACGCCTCGCCGCCGCCAAGGTCAACGTGTGGAACGGGCACAACTACGCCTGGGAACTCACCGGAGCGCTCGGCATCCGCGACACCGGCAGCGCGGTCCGCGCCAGCCTCGTCCACTACAACGACAACTCCGACGTGGACCGGCTCCTCGACTGTCTACTCCGGACCTAAGCGACGGTGTGCTTGAGCAGTTCGTCGCCGCGCAGGATCGCGCCCTGCAGCTCCCGCAGCGGACGGCACGGCTCCAGGCCCAGTTCGGCGTTGAGCCGCTCGCGGGCGTGCTGGTAGACCTTCAGCGCGTCGGCCTGCCGTTCCGAGCGGAACAACGCGAGCATCAGCTGGCGGTAGAACGACTCCCGCAGCGGGTGCTCCCCGGTCAGCACGTACAGCCTGCCGACCACCTCGCGGTGCCTGCTCAACTTCAGGTACGCCTCGTTGAGCATCTCCACGCACTCCAGCCTGGCTTCCTCCAGCCAGGTCACGTACCAGTACAGGATCGGCCCGTCCTGCACGTCGTTGAGCGCCCGCCCGCGCCACAGCGACAACGCCGACTCGAACTGGACGGCCGCCTCCTCGTACTGCCCGCGCTGCGCCGCCTCGCGGCCGCGGTGCACCAGGCGCTGGAAGTCGTTGACGTCCAGCGTGTCCGCACCGAGGTGCAGCAGGTACCCCTGCTGGCGGGTGACGATCGGGCTGGCCGTGCGGCCCGGCCGATCCAGGAACTTGCGCAACTGCGAGATGTAGACGTGCAACGCGGCGTTCACCCGCTGCGGCGGACGGTCCCCCCAGATCTCCGCGATGAGCTGATCGGTGGTCACCACCTGGTCCGCCCGGCCCAGCAGCACGGCCAGCAGCGTTTCCATCTTGCGAGCGGTCAACGAAGTCGTGCCGTTGTCGTCGACCACTCTGAGTCTGCCCAGGATCTCGTATCTCAACTTGCCCTCCGGTGACTCGTCTTCCCCCGACCGGGTCCTCTTCGGTGCCGGTGAACGCGACTTAACCACTGTTCGAAGGTTCACCCAAGCCCCTAACCGGCCCGCGAAATCGCCCCTACGCACCGACCGGCCCTCCCCTGCGCACACCCGCGCGCGAAGGGCAAGTCCGGGTTGAGGTGCGCTTTAGCGGCCTTCCGGACGATGAATCGGTCACCCAGCGAAACCATCCGGGGAAAGGACGGTGCCATGAGTGATAGCGGCCCCAACGTGGTGCTGCGTGGCGGACCGCCCGCGTTACCTGGCGGAAACGCGCGCTTCCACCGCGTGCCCGACGAAGACCTCCCGTTGAAGCTGGTGAACGGGAATCGCTATGAGCACTTCCGCCCGACCACCGAGACCGAACTGCACGGCGGGCGGGAACTGCGGGTCTTCGAATGGACCGGGCGGACCTACGTCGCCGAATGACGGGCGGAGGGGGCGGTGAGCCACGGCGCTCACCGCCCCCTTCCGCGTTCAGCGCCCGAATGCCAGCAGCACGAATCCCTTGTCGCTCGGGTAGAGCGGGCGGAACCCCGACATCACGTAGAGCATTCCGCCGGCCACCACCGCACCACCGGCCGCCGCCAGCCCGCCACCGCGGCCGACCAGCCCGTTCACCCCCTGGAAGTCCTGGATCGTGTCGAACTGCCAGAGCACCTTGCCGTCCCTGGCCCGGTAGGCGCGGATCTTGCCGTCGGAACTGCCTTCGTAGACCACCCCGGGGCTGCTGCTCACCGCGGGGGCGTGCGCCAGCAGGCAGCTGGCCGGCGCCAGCGCGGCCCCACCCCAGGCGCAGCCGTCGGGCGGGTTCGGCGTTTTCCACACCAGCGCCCCGGTTTCCGGGTCGAGCGCGTGCAGCGCCCCCGGATTGCCCTGGTTCGTGGCCACGTAGAGGTGTTCACCGTCGAAACTGGCGCCCCACTGGATGCCCGATTCGGCGTAGGTGGTGTCGCCGGAGGAGAGCTGCCGCTGCCAGGCGATCGCACCGGTCTCGGTGTCGAGCACGTGGTAGACCCCGCTCTTCTGCCCGACGCCGACGTAGGTGCGGCCCTTGACGGTGAACACGTTGGGCGCGGTGCCGATGTCGAAGTCGAGCGCGGTGCCGTCGGACAACCCCGGGCAGTAACCGGGTGGGGCCTTCGGATCGGCGCACAGCACCCGCCAGGTGTCGGGGTGGGTCAGCTGGTTCTTCCAGCGAACGGAACCCGTGCCCGCGTCCAGCGCGAGCACCGAGTCGGCGTCGCCCTCGGTGCCGGTGTAGTTCTGGCCGGTGCCGACGTAGAGCGTGCGCGTGACCGGGTCGATCACCGGGGAACTCCACACCCCGGCACCCGACGGCGCCCAGTGGACGGCGCCGCTGGGCCAGGTGCCGACCGCCTCGGGCGCCGGAACCGTGTAGTGGCGCCAGACCAGGGCACCGGTCGCCGCGTCGAGCGCGTCCACGTGCCCGCGGAAGGTGCAGCACGCCGAATCCACCCCGCCGGCGTTGTCGGCGCTGGCGACCCCGACGTACACCCGCCCGTCGAAGTGGAGCGGTGAACTGGTCAGCCGCGCGGTGGGGTTGTGGTCGAGCCGCTCGGCCCAGTCGAGCGCCCCGGTCTGCTGGTTCAGCGCGTACAGGTAACCACGGCCGTCACCGAAGTAGATCCGTCCATTCGCGACAGATGGGCTGTCGCGCACCACCTTCGCCGCGCCCACCGCCGGATCGACCGCGCTCAGGTCGAACGTCCACAGTGTCTTACCGGTTTTCGCGTCCAGCGCGTAGAAGAGCCCGTCCGGGCCACCGAAGTACATCCGGCCGCCGACCACGGCGGGCTGGCTGCGCAGGGTCTGCCCCGAACCACGCGGGAAGGCGTGCGCCCACTTGAGCTGCAGATCGTCCACATTGGCCGCGTTGATCCGGCGTTCGGTGGCGTTGTGCCTGCTGCCGCGGGCGTCCCTGGTCCACGTGGGCCAGTCCCCGCCGGCGATCGGGGTGCTCACCGCGGGCACGGGCGCCACCGCGAGCAGGACGCAGAGCACCGCGATCGCCCAGCCGACCGGGCGCCATCGAGCCGTTCTGGATCGGGTCATGGTCTCCCTTTCTCTCACGCGAACGCGTGCGGGTCCGCTCGACCATGCCAGCCGTTCCCCCCGGCTCCCAAGCCCCCTCTTACTCCCCTATGGACCGGCCGAGCCGGAATATTCCGGCCTAAGGCACGGTTTAGCGCGCGCTCCTAGCCTCTAGCCGCCGAAAGGAGAACCATGCACATTTCCCGCAGGAAAGCACGTCGGCGCAGAAGCCCGATCGCGCTGGTGGTGGCGTTGTTCGCCCTGGCTTCGCCGGCCGTTCCGGCGACCGCGGGCGCGGCCGGTGCCACCGGCGTGCCGCACAACTGCGTCAACCACAACAACCTGAGTGAACTGATCGTGGAGAAGTACCCGATTTTTCCCGATCCGAGCAATCCGCCGGTGGGCAGCAGGCTCCAGGTGGGCCACCAGGTCTACTTCAAGGCCGAGCTGCGCGACCAGGCGGGCAACTGGGTGGCCACTTCGAAGGGCTACTCCTACGTCCCCTACCGCGACGACGAGGAAGACGTGATCCTGCAGTACGCGCAGGAGACCATCGAACTGGCCGACGGGGTCATCCGGACCTCCGGCGTCTACAGCGTGACCCCCAACAACTACAACGAGTGGAACTACATCTCGGCGGAAGGCGTCAGCGGCCGGTACGCGGGCATGGTCGGGGCGCGCACCTTCCAGATCACCCAGCTGGGGCTGAGCCTGAACGCGGGGTTGTACCTGTGCGGCGGGCTGGAGGAGAACTGGGACTGGAACCCGAAGAAGCCGAAGGCCGAGGAAACCCTGGCGGAGAAGCAGTCCAGCGCACTGGCCGCGCTCGAGGAGGCCGGTAAGGACCCCGCCGACAGCCCGGTCCCCCCGAACGACTGCGAGGTGCACGTCGGCCTGCGCGAGGTGCTGACCGAGGAATACGGGCCCGCGCCGGGTGACGGCGGGGAATGGCCACCGGGGGCCGGTTCGTCGATGCACTACAAATCCGAGTTCCGCAAGGACGGCAGGCTCGTCGCCATTTCGAAGGGGTACTCGTACACCCCGTTCAAGGACCCGGCGAACGACATCGGGCTGAAGTTCGTGCAGCAGACGATCACCTTCCGCGACGGCACCATCCGCACCTCCGGTGTCTACAACCTGACCCTGAGCAACGTCTACGAGTGGCACGCGATGTGGGCCGACGGCGTGAGCGGCCGCTACGCCGGGATGATCGGCAGCCGGCTGTTCAAGGTCACCGGCCAGGCCGATCTCGACGGCCAGGTGTTCATGTGCAAGGACCTGGTCGAACACTGGGAGTGGGACCCGCCCACCACCTAGCAGGCCACCCGCTCTGACCCCGCGTCCACGGGGTCAGAGCGGCACCTCGACCTTGGTCCCCACCGGGAGGTCCCCGGTGACCTGCACGAAGCCGTCGCCCCATTCGCCGAGTTCGACCGGCACCTGCTTCGTGGTGCCGTCCGGCGCGACCACCACGACGGCGTTCCCGCCACCGGCCACGCCGATCACCGAGGACACCGGCACCGAAAGCGCCTGCTGCGCCACGGTCGCCACGTGGTGCACGGTCACCGGCGCCAGCGCCAGTCCGCTCACCTGCCCCGGGTCGTCGAGCGTGATGGTCACCTTGAAGACGCCCTTGTTGTCGGAGTTCGTCTCCAGCGTGGTGCCGACCGACTCGATCTTGCCCGCCGCCTTGTCACCGCTGGGCAGTTCGACCTGGACCGGTTCGCCCAGCTCGACCAGGTCCCGGTCGAGCGGGTCGAGGTCCACGCTGACCACCCGGTCGGTGCTCTGCACGGTCAGCACCGGTGCCGACGGTGAGGTCATCCCGCCTTCGTGCGCGTTGAGCTTGGCGATGTGCACGTCGCCCTCGGTGAACACCACCTCGCCCAGCGACAGCACCCCGTCGTCCGCGGCGCCGACCTTCTTCTGCAGCTGCTTGACCGCGTTCGTGGTCTTCTGGCTCCAGTCGTCGTCGGGGAAACCGGCACCCGCCTCGGCCAGGTCCAGCGCCACCAGCGCCGTCTCCAGCTGGTGCACGTCCGGGCCGTCGGACACCGCGGGGCCGAGGTCCCGCCAGGCCGGGACCACGCCGTTGAGCAGCACCACCGGCTTGTCGTTCACCCGCATCAGCACGTCGCCGCTGGTCAGGTCCGTGCCGGGGGCGGGCAGTTCGGTGATCACCCCGCTCTGCGCCGTGGAGAGGTCCCGCAGGTCCTGGTAGGCGACCACCCCGCTCAGCTTCTCCGTCCGGGTCAGGTCGCGGACCGCGACGTCGGCGGTCTGCCCCGGGTTCGCGGCCGGGACGGGCTCGTCGCCGATGCCGCGGTCCAGCACGAACCAGACCCCGGCCCCGGCGACGAGCACCGAGCCCAGCGCCACCGGCACCGCGACCTTCCTCCTCATCGACCTCACCCCTGGGGCTGCTGGCACTCCTTGAGCGCCTTCGAAGTGGCCGGGTCGGTGCGGTCCAGCTTGTCGCCGAACGGGGTGTCCGAGCCGGGCACCGGGTCCGGCACGTCGATGCCCTTGCCCCGCAGGCACTTCGCCAGCGCGAGCATCTCCTCGTCCTGCTGGGCCTGGTCACCGGAGTCCTGGTCCTGCCGGTCCTGCACCACGCCTTCGAGGAAGTGCCCGCAGGTCTTGTTCGCCGTGACGAACGCGGCCGACTCCTTGTCCACGCCCTCGTACATCGCGCCGGGGCTGCCCGGCTGCGGGTCCGCCAGCTGCACCCCGTTGTCCCGCATGCACTGGGCGTACTGCAGCAGGCTGTCCTGGGTCTTGTTCTCCGGCGCCGGTTCCCCCGCGTCGCTGCCGCCACAGGCGGTCAACGCGAACAGCAGGGCCAGCACCGGCACGCCGCCCTTGAGCAACCGCTTCGACATGGCCGTCCACCTCCATTGGGTTTGGGAAGAACTGTGCCGATCCAGCCTTGGAGCGGCCTTAACCCGCCTTGGCGGGCGCTGAACCGCTCAGGCGGGCCGCACCGCTTCCGCCGGTTCGAGCCGGGCCGCCCGGCTCGCCGGGTACAGCCCGGCCAGGCCGCCGACCAGCAACGCGGCCAGCACCCCGCCCGCCAGGCCGGTCACCGGGAGCACGACCGGCCAGCCCATCACCAGCGCGTAGACGATCGTCACGCCGGCTCCGAGCAGCACCCCGGCGAAGCCGCCGAGCCCGGCCTGGACCAGGGCTTCGACCAGGAACTGCGAGCGCACGTGCCGCCGGGTGGCGCCCAGCGCCCGCCGCACGCCGATCTCGTTGCGGCGTTCCAGCACCGAGATCACCATGACGTTGGCGATGCCCACCCCGCCGACCAGCAGCGCGACCCCGCCGAGGCCGAGCAGCAGCGTGGTGAAGGCGGTGTCGGCGGCGGCCCGCGCCTCCAGCGCGTCCGACGGCCGGGTCACCTCCACCTCCTGCGGGCTCTGCGGGTTCGCCGTCGCACCGGCCACGTCGCGGACGGCGTTGATGTCGTCCGGCTCGGCCCGCACGTACACCGTGGTCGGCGAGCCCTGGTAGCCGAACTTCTGCGTGGCGATGCCGGTGCCGATGAGCGCCGCGCTGTCCAGTTCCGGCGCCAGCGGCATCGGCTGCAGGACCCCGACCACGGCGAACCACTGCTCCCCCAGCCAGACCAGCTGCCCGCCTTCGCTGAGGTCCACCCCGTGGCGTTGCGCGGCGGTGGTGCCGAGCACCACGGTCGGGTAACCGGAGAGCCCGGCGTCCAGCCACCTGCCGGAGGCCAGCTTCCCGTTCAGCGTGGACAGCAGATCGGCTTCGGCGGCCAGCACCACCACACCGCGGGTGTCGGTGGCGGGCATCTGGTCGGTGCGGCGCACGGTGACGTCCAACTGCGCCACCGTGGCCACCGCCTGCACCTGGTCCAGGATGGACAGCCGGCCGGCGGCTTCGGCGGGCAGCTGCACCTCTTCGTCGCTGCTGAACGACTGCCCCGGCTTCACCGTCAGGTAGTTCGTGCCGAGGTCGTCCAGCACCTGCAGCAGGTTCGCCTGCGAGGAGGCGGAGATGCCGACCACCGCGACGATCGCGGCGATGCCGATGGAGATGCCCACCGCGGTCAGCATCGCCCGGCCCCGGCGGCCGAGCACGCCGAGCTTGCCCAGCGCGATCGCGTCCCGGAAGCGCAGCACGGACTTCTCCAGCCGCGGTGGCTCTTCGGTGGTGGTCATACCAGTGCCCCCTGGGTGATCTGGCCGTCGCGGATGTGCACCCGGCGGGGAGCGGCGCGGGCGATCTCGTCGTCGTGCGTGATCAGCACCAGCGTCGCGCCGTCGGCGTGCAGTTCCCCGAACAGCCGCAGGATCTCCTCGCCGTTGCGGGAATCCAGGTTGCCGGTCGGCTCGTCGGCCAGCACCAGCGCCGGATCCCCGACCAGCGCCCTGGCGATCGCCACCCGCTGGCTCTCCCCACCCGACAGCTGCGACGGGCGGTGCCCGAGCCGGTGCCCCAGCCCGACCCTGGTCAGCGCCGATTCGGCGCGGCGGCGGCGGTCACCGGCCGGGACGCCGCGGTACATCAGCGCGGTGCCGACGTTGTCCAGCGCGCTCAGGCTCTGCAGCAGGTGGAACGACTGGAACACGAAGCCGAGCGAGCGACCGCGCAGGGCGGAGAGCTTCTCGTCGTTGAGCTCGCCCACTTCGTGCCCGTCGATCCGGACCGAACCCGACGTCGGCTTGTCCAGTGCGCCCATCAGGTTCAGCAGGGTCGACTTGCCCGAGCCCGACGGCCCGACGATGGCCACCCATTCCCCGGGCATGACGGTCAGGTTGACCCCGTCGAGCGCGCGAACCGGTGGGGTGCCGGGGTATTCGCGGACCGCGTCGGTGATTTCGAGCACCGGCCTGGTCATTTCGGCACCTCCACCTTGTCGCCCGCCTGCACGCCACCGCTGACCACCACGAAGCCGTCACCCCAGGCACCCAGTTCGACCGGGGTGCGGACGCTGGGGCCGCCCTGCGGTGGCAGCACGTCCACCGCGTAACCCCCGCCGGGCACCCCGACCACCGCGGCCACCGGCACGGTCAGCGCCTGCTGCGCGACCACCGTCGTGTAGCGCACGGTCACCGGCGCGAGGGCGAAGTCCTCCCCCGCCGCGGCGTCGGCCAGTTTCACCTTGAGCTGGTGGACCTGCTTGCCTTCGGCGTTCGCTTCGAGCGCGGTGCCGACTTCCTCGATGGTGCCGTCGATCTTGTCGCCGCTGGGTGGTTCGACCTTGACCGCGGCACCGACGGTGACCAGGTCGCGGTTCACCGGATCGAGGTCGACGGTGACCAGGCGTTCGGTGCTGGAGACGGTGAGCACGGCCTGCCCCGGCACCACCGGTGCGCCGACCGTGGTGTTCCGCTTGGCGATCCGGACGTCGCCGGGGGTGAAGACGATGTCGCCGAGGGCGGCGGTGCCGTCGATCACCGCGCCGACGTCCTCCTGGTAGGCCTTCAACGCGGTGGTGGTCACCGAATTCCAGTGCGCGTCGGGATAGGTGCTCGACTTCTTGCCGTAGCCGAGGTTCACCAGCGCCTCTTCGAGCTGGGCGACGTCGGGGCCGTCGGTGGTGCCGGGGCCGAGGTCGCGGTAGGCGGGGATGGTCCCGTTGAACAGGACCACCGGCCGTTCGTCCACGCGCATCAGCACCCCGCCGGACTTCACCGCGTCACCGGCGTTCGGCAGGGTGGTGGCGATGCCGCCCTTGGCCGCGGGCAACTCGCGCTCGTCGCGGTAGGCGATGACCCCGTTCATGGTCTCGGTCCGGCTGAGGTCGCGGACGGCGACCTGGGCGGTGTTGGTGGCCTGCTGCCCGGCCCCGGCGGGCGGCGCGGGGCGGGTGGTGCTCAGCAGCACCGCGGCCACCGCCCCGGCGACCACCACCGGGACCGCGATGACGGCGATCGTGCGCTTTTTCATGGGCTCGTCCTTTACCTTTCAGCGCAGGCTTTGAGTGCTTCGGCCGTCGCGGGGTCGTGGCGGTCGAGGCCGGGGCCGAAGGCACCACCGGCCTGTCCCGGTACCGGGTCGGGCACCTCGATGCCGTGTTCCCGGAGGCACCCGGCGAGGGCGAGCAGTTCCTCCTGCTGGTGCTCGAGCTGCTCGGGGTCCTGCTCCTGGCGCTCCTGCACGACGTTCGCCAGGATCGCGCCGCAGGTGCGATCGGCGTTCTCGAAGGCGGGTGAGGCGGTGTCGACGCCCTCGTACATCGCGCCGGGGTCGTCGGCCCGCGGGTCGGGGAGCTGGACGCCGTTGTCACGCATGCACTGGGCGTATTGCAGGTACACGCTCGCCTGCTGGGTGGGTGGCGGCGGCTGCTCGGCCGGCGAGCAGGCGCTGACCGCCACCACCGCGCCGAGCGCCAGGACCACCATCGGCAACCGGACCATTCGTCGCACCCCTTCTTTCCGTTGTGCGACTCACTGTGCCGATCCGGCCTTGGACGCGACTTAGCCGAGCTGAGCGAATGCTGATACGCGAAGGGCGCGGGTTTCAGCCGGTGGGGAGGTGGACCTGGAAACGGGCGCCGTGGAGGGTGGGCGAGGTGGTCACGGTGACCTCGCCGCCGTGGCTGCGCGCGATCCGGCGGACCAGGGCGAGACCGAGGCCGACGCCGCCGCTGGCGCGGTCCCGGCTGCCGTCGACGCGGAAGAAGCGGTCGAAGACGCGTTCTCGCTGGTCCGGGGGCACACCCGGGCCGTCGTCGTCGACGGCGAAAACGACGTGGCCGCTCTCTTGGTACAACGCGACGGCGACCACCCCGGCGGCGTGCTTGTCGGCGTTGTCCAGCAGATTGCGCACCAGCCGCACGAGTTCGGGGACCACGCCGGTGACCCGCACCGGGGTCAGGGCGGGCCGCACCTCGGCGTGCCGCACGGCGTTGATCTCCCCCGCCACGATCTCGTCCAGCCGCACGGGTTCCGCCCGCCGGGACACCGCCGCCTCGTCCAGGCGGGCGAGCGTGAGCAGGTCACCGGTCAGCCGTTCGAGCCGCCGGTGGTCGTCGAGCAGGCGCGTGGCCACGTTCCGCCAATCGGCGCTGTCCCGGTGCGCCAGCGAGACCTCCAGCTCCGCCCGCATGGCCGCCAGCGGCGTGCGCAGTTCGTGGGAGGCGTCCGAAACGAACTCGCGTTGCCGCCGGGCGCCGGAGGCGATGCGGTCGAGCATCCGGTTCAGCGTTTCCGTCAGCCTGCCGACCTCGTCGCCGGTGTCCTGCTCCGGCAGCCGCTCGTCCAAAGTGGAGTGGCTGATCGCCTCGGCCCGCCGCCGCACCAGCTCGATCGGGCGCAGCGCCCGGTCCACCGCGAACCAGGTCAGCCAGCCGACGAAGGCGGTCAGCACCGGCGCGGCCACCAGCAGCGTGTTCACCACCAGGTCGATGCTCTGGGTGACCTGCCCGGACCGCGAGATCGCCCGCACCGTGCGCGTGTCGCCCTGCGGGGTGGACACCGTGCGCGCGGGCACGATCTCGAAGTCCTCCGCCGGCGGTTTGCCCCCGGTCTGCGCCTCGGTCGCGCGCGAGCGCTCGGCGGGCACCGGGCGGCCTTCGATGGCCTTGGCGCCGGTCTCCGGCACCGACGCGACCACCTTCCCGGAGGCGTCCTCGACGGTGATCATGGTGGCTGCCGCCGGGTCGTCCGGCGGCAGCGGCTGCCCGCGTTCGAGTGCCTCCGCCACCTTGTCCACCTGCCCCGCGGCGGCGTCGGCGAGGCTGCCGAACAGGGTGTTGGACATGCTGTTGACCAGGATGAACGAGGCGACGGTCAGCGCGAGGCCGACCGCCAGGGTGACCACCAGGGTCAGCCGCAGCCGCAGCGAGCGCGGCCGCACCTCAGGCATCCGGGTCCACCAGGCGGTACCCCAGGCTGCGGATCGTCTCGATGCGGGCCGCGCCGATCTTGCGGCGCAGGTAGGACACGTACACCTCGACCAGGTTCGTGTCCCCCGCCGAGTCCAGCCCCCAGACCGCGTTGAGCAGCCGGTCCTTCGACATCACCCGGTTGCGGTTGCGCAGCAGCGCCTCCAGCAGCGCGCGCTCCCTCGGCTGCAGCGTCAGCGGCTTGCCGTTGACCATGCACTCGCCGGACTCCGGGTCGAGCGAGAGCCCGCCGTGGCTGAGCAGCCGAGGCCGCGGGGTCGCCCCGCGGCGGGCCAGCGCCCGCAGCCGGGCCACCAGCACCACGAACGAGAACGGTTTGCGGAGGTAGTCGTCGGCGCCGACGTCGAGCCCGTCGGCCTCGTCGTATTCCCCGTCCTTCGCGGTGAGCATCAGCACCGGCGTCCAGACCTCCTCGGCCCGCAGCCGCTTGGCGACGGTGTACCCGCTGATCGAGGGCAGCAGCACGTCCAGCACGACCACGTCGTGCGCCCCTTCGCGGGCCTGCCAGTAACCGTCGAACCCGTCGTGGACCACGTCCACGTCGAACCCTTCGGCCGTGAGCCCGGACGAGAGCACCTCGGCGAGGCGGACGTCGTCCTCGACCACCAGAACCCGCATAGCGTCGCCCCTGTCCTAATCACCGATGGAAACACGATCGCACAACCGGATTAGAAGCGGCTGAGTCTCCGGGCGCACTAGCCCCAGCAAAGCAGGGTTTTAGCCAACCGGCCGAACATGAAGCGAATTCTCGGCAGAGAGGAAAGTGATGGGCGCCCGTCAAACGTACGTCCTGGCCGCCGGTACGGCCTTTCCCGGGCCGCTGGTGGACAACGCGGCGCTGGCCGCCCGGTTCGGCACCACCGGTGCGTGGCAGCAGTGGGTGGACACCTTCATCGGCACCCGGACCCGCCACCTGGCGGTCGACCCGGAAACCGGCAAGTCGCACGCGACGCTGGCCGACCTCGGCGAGGAGGCGGGCCGCAAGGCGCTGGCCGGGGCCGGGCTGGCGGCGGGTGAGATCGACCTGGTGGTGATGGGCAGCGCCACCCCCGACCAGCTGATGCCGGCCACGGTGAACCTGGTCGCCGACCGGCTCGGCATCAACGAGGTGCCCACCTACCAGCTGCAGTCCGGCTGCACCGGGGCCGTGCAGGCGCTCGACCTGGCGCGCCAGCTGCTCTCCACCGGGCGCCACCGCAACGCGCTGGTGCTCGGCGGTGACGTGTGCGTCAAGCACCTCGACTTCGACACCGACTTCACCGCGCTGACCCCCGCGCAGCAGGTCAACTTCATCCTTTTCGGTGACGGTGCCGGTGCGACCGTGCTGAGCACCGAGCCGGGACCGGAAGCGGTGGAACTGCGGCACGTGTTCGTCCGGCTGGTGGGGCTCGGCCGCCCGCCGGGGCAGGTGGTCGAGTGGTTCGGCGTGGCCGACCGCGACGACGACCGGGCGCCGGTGCTGGAGGACTACAAGGCGATCGAGGAGTCGGTGCCCGGTTTGGCCGCCGAAGCGCTGGACGAAATCCTCGGCGAACTGGACTGGTCCACCACCGAACTCGACTACCTGCTGCCGCCGCAGCTGTCGGGGAAGATGACCGCGAACATCGTCGAACGGCTCGGCGCACCGGACGCCCACGAAGTCAGCTGCGTGGCCGAAACCGGCAACATCGGCAATGCGATGCCCTTCGTGCAACTGGAAAGAGTACTGCCGTGGCTGACGCGGGGCGATCGGGTGGCCGGGATCGCCATCGAATCCAGCAAGTGGATCAAGTCCGGGTTCGCGGTGGAGAAGAACTGATGGACTTCTTCACCGCCTACCGCGACGGCCGGCTCGCCGGTGCCTACCACCGCGTGCCCGAACTGCTCACCGGCCTGGGTCCGGCCGAACTCGCGCGGGCCGGGCGGCTGCTCTCGCAGCTGGCGGTCGGCGAGGACGAGGCGACCGTGGTGCGGGTGGCGATCACCGGCCACGGCACGCTGGCGCCGCTGGTTCCGTCGCTGACCGCCGAGACCGCCCGGCACGGCTTGCTGCTCCGCCCCACGGTGGGCGACTTCGGCGGTTACCTGGCCGAACTGTCCGATCCGGACAGTGCCATCTACCGCGCCGGGGCCGAACTGACGTTGTGCGTGCTCGACGCCGAGGTGGTCTTCGACGAGGTCCCGGTGCCGTGGCGTCCCGCCGACGTGCGTGCGGTGCTCGACGAGAAGCTGGCCGTGCTGGGCAAGCTGGCGTCGATCTTCGAGGCGAACAGCAAGGGCACCCTGGTGCTGAACACCCTGCCGCTGCCCCACCGGTTCACCGCGCAACTGGTCGACCACCGCTCGCGGGCCGAACTCGGCGCGCTGTGGCGGGAGGCCAACGCCCGGCTGCTGCGCTTCGGCGAACAACACCCGGGTGTGCTCACCGTGGACCTGGACCCGTTGCTGGCCGAAGGAATCCCGGTGGCCGACCCGCGGATGTCGGTCTACGCGAAGATGCACCTGTCCGCCGAACTGCTCGCCCGGTACGCCCGTGAAATCGGCCACCTGGCCCGGAACACCGCCGGTCGCACCAAGAAGTGCCTGGTGCTCGACCTCGACGGCACGGTGTGGGGCGGCGTCCTCGGTGAGGACGGGTACGACGGCGTCGAGGTCGCGGAAACCCACCGCGGTGAGGCGTTCGGCGCGTTCCAGCGGGTGGTCAAGCAGATCGGCGCGCAGGGGGTGCTGCTCGCGGTGGTGAGCAAGAACGATCTCGAACCGGTCCGGAAGGCGCTCACCGAGAACCCGCGGATGACCCTGGGCGAAAAGGACTTCGTGCGGGTCATCGCGAATTGGCGGCCCAAGCACGACAACCTGGAGCAATTGGCCGCCGACCTCGACCTCGGCGTGGACGCCTTCGCCTTCGTCGACGACAACCCGCTGGAATGCGGGCTGGTCCGCGAGTCGCTGCCCGGGGTGGCGGTGCTCCCGGTGACCGGGGACCCGGCGTCGCACGTGGGCACCCTGCTCACCGACGGCTGGTTCGACGTGCTCGAACTGACCACCGAGGACCGGGCCCGGGTGGACAAGTACCGCGAAGACCTGTCCAGGAAGGACTTCCTGGACAGCTTCGACTCCATCGAACAGTACCTCGCCGAGCTCGGAGTCCGGGTGCGCTTCGCCCCGGCCACCGAGAAGGAACTCCCGCGCGTTTCACAGCTTTCCCTGCGCACCAACCAGTTCAACCTGACGACACGCCGGTTGCAACTGCCCGAGGTGCGGGAACTGGCCGAACACCCGGCGCGGCACGTGCTGGCCATCCGGTCCAGCGACCGCTTCGGCGAGAACGGCCTGGTCGGCGTGGTCTTCGCCCGGCAGGACCACCACGCGCTGCACCTGGAGAACTTCGTCCTCAGCTGCCGCGTGTTCTCCCGCGGCATCGAGCAGGCCTGCCTCGCCGCGCTGCTGGCCCACGCCCGTGAGCACGGCATCACCGAGGTGTTCGGCAGCTACCGGCCCACCGCGAAGAACGGCAAGGTCGCCGGCTTCTACCCCCGCTACGGTTTCACCCCCCTGCCGGACCCCGAGGGGCCGGCCACCCGGTTCCGGCACGACCTCGGCCGGGTGCCCGAGGTCCCCACCCACGTCGACCTGCACTTCGAAGGGCCACTGCGATGAACAACGTGGACGACCTGCTGGCACTGGTCCGCGACGAACTGGGCCTGCCGGTGACCACCGCCGACGCCGGCCGCAGCCTGGACGAGTTGCCCGGCTGGGATTCGGTGCACCTGCTGTGGCTGCTGACCGCGGTGGAGAAGCGCACCGGGCGGGCGGTCTCGCTGCCGGACCTGCTCGAAGCGGGCAGCCTCGCCGACGTGTACTCGCTGGTGGCGGCATGAGCTTCCCGGCGATCCCCCGTGAACGGCGGCACACGCTCTACTTCCTGCGCGAGATCCGCCGCTTCTCCCCGGTGTTCCTGGACACCGAGGTCGACATGTCCGAAGTGGTCGCCCACCGCGAGCGCGCGAAGGCGGCAGGCCACCGGTACTCCGTGCTCACCTACGTGGTGCACGCCGCCGCCCGCGTGCTCACCAAGCACCCCGAGGCGAACGCGGCGGTCAACGGCGGCAAGGTGGCCAGGTTCGGCGGGGTGGCCGCGAAGGTGACGCTGGACAAGCACGTCAACGGACGGCGGGTGGTGCTGTCCACCGTGCTCGGCGGCGTGCACGAGGCCGGTCTCGCCGAGATCCAGTCCAGAGTGGACCACTTCCGCGACGGCGACCCCGACACCATGCCGGAGTTCGAGGGCGCGCGGAAGCTGCACCGGCTGCCGCCGTGGCTCGGGCGGGTGCTGTTCGCCATGGCGGTGCGGCCGCTCGGCGTGCGGGCCGCCCGGTTCGGCACCTTCGCCGTGACCTCGCTGGGGCACCGGCCGGTGGACGGCTTCCACTCCGTCGGCGGCACCACGGTGACCCTCGGCCTCGGGCGGATCACCGACCGCCCGGTGGTCCGCGACGGCGCCGTCACCGTGGCCCCGGTGATGCGGCTGAACCTGGCGTTCGACCACCGCGTCATCGACGGCGCCGAAGCCGCCGACGTCCTCACCGACCTCAAGCAGGCGCTGGAGCAGTTCACCCCCTCCCCCCACTAGATGAAGGAGCACCCCGATGACCCAGGACCCGGCGGCGGAGATCCCGGAGTTCCCGATGGCCCGCAGGTGCCCGTTCGACCCGCCGTCCGAGTACGCGAAGCTGCGGGAGAGCGAACCGGTGGTCCGCGCGCAGCTGCCCGACGGCACCCCCGCCTGGCTGCTCACCCGCTACGCCGACGCCCGTACCGTGCTCGCCCACCCGACGGTCAGCGCGGACATCACCAAACCCGGTTTCCCGCCGCTGATCCCGATCCAGAAGGACATCGTCAAGCAGGGGCACAAACCGCCGTTCATGCGGCAGGACCCGCCGGAGCACACGCTCTACCGCCGGATGCTCATCCCGGAGTTCACCGTGCGGCGGATGAAGGTGCTGCGCCCGGCCATCGAGCGGATCGTGGCCGAGCAGCTCGACCACCTGCTGGCCCAGGACCAGCCCGCCGACCTGGTCACCCACCTGGCGCTCCCGGTGCCGTCACTGGTGATCTGCCGCACCCTCGGCGTGCCCTACACCGACCACGAGTTCTTCCAGGACAAAACCAGCATCCTGCTCTCCTTCGACAGCACACCGGAGCAGGTGGCCAAGGCGATGACCGAGATCAGGGCCTTCCTCGGGGACCTGATCACCGAGAAGCAGCGCCACCCGGACGACGACCTGGTCAGCAGCCTGGTGCACAACCACCTGGAGAAGGGGGAGGTGACCGGGGAGAACCTGCTGGCCACCATCCTGCTGCTGCTCAACGCCGGCCACGAGACCACCGCGAACATGATTTCGCTGGGCACGCTGGCCCTGCTGGAGAACCCCGACCAGCTGGCGGCGGTGCGCGCCGATCCCGCGCTGGTCGGCCCGGCCGTCGAAGAAATGCTGCGGTACCTGAGCATCGGCGACATCGTGCCGGCCCGCATCGCCACCGAGGACCTCGAAGTCGGTGGAACGGTGATCAAGGCGGGTGAGGGCATCATCGCCCTGCTCGGGGCCGCGGACTGGGATCCCGGGGTCTTCCCGAGCCCCGAGGTGTTCGACGTCCACCGGGGTGCGCGGCATCACATCGCCTTCGGTTACGGGGTGCACCAGTGCGTCGGGCAGAACCTCGCCCGGCTGGAACTGGAAATCCTGTTCTCCCAGCTGATCTCGCGAATCCCCACGTTGCGGCTGGCCGCGCCGGTGGAGGACCTGCCGTACAAGCGGCAGGGCGCGGTCTACGGCCTGCACGCGCTCCCGGTGGCCTGGTAGGGACGCCTCCCGGGTGAACCTGGCCGCCGAAATCGAGAATTCCGGCCTTCGCCCCCCACGGAGCCAGACCACGCGGTACGCTTGCCCCGTCGGCCACCCCCCTCGGCCGACCACGAGCCCCCGGCGCCACCTCCCCCTCGAGCGCCGGGGGCTTTCTACTGCCCGTCCCCATAACCCCTGTTATGCCAGGCGGATCCGCGGCGCCGGCTCGGCCCGCAGGTCCAGCGGCAGGTCGTTGCGGCGTTTCACGTTGAGCTTGCGGTAGACCCGCGTCAGGTGCTGTTCCACCGTGCTCGCGGTGATGTGCAGCTTCCCGGCGATCTCCCGGTTCGTGTAGCCGATCACGGCCAGGGCCGCCACCCGGCGTTCCGAACTGGTCAGTGAGGTGATGCCGGCGGTGTCCTCACCGGCACTGGCCCCTGTGGACAGATCGCTGCTCGCCGAAAGCAGCTCCGCGCACAGCGGTTGCGCGTCGCACACCTTCGCCAGGTGCCACGCCCGCCGGAACACCTTCCGCGCGCGGCGCTTGTCGTCGGCCTCGTAGTGCACCCGGCTCAGGTCCACCAGCACCCGCGCCTGTTCGTAGCAGTCACCGGCCGATTCGAACAGTTCCAGTGCTTCGGTGAGCAACGCCAGCCGCCGCGGGAACGGGCTCAGCGCGGCGAGCAGGCGCAGTGACGCACCGCGGGTGCGGAAGCCGTCGGTACCCGGCTGCGCCAGCTGGTCGTGCACGAGCAACCGGGCCTGCTCCAGATTGCCCAGCCGCAGCCACGCTTCGGCCGCCGACGTCCGCCACGGCACCAGGCCGGAGACCTCCAGCCGCCAGCCCTGCATCAGTTCCCCGCAGGACAGGAAGTCCGCCAGCGCGGCGTGGTGGTGGTTGGTGGCCAGGTGGTAGTTGCCGCGCGCGTACAGGTACGGCAGGCCGTACCGGCTGCCGAACATGGCGTCGGGCACGGTGTAGGTGACCAGTTGCGCGGCCTCTTCGAACCGGCCCATCCGGGTCTTCGCCAGGATCAGGCTGCCCAGCGGCAGGCCGATCGCCACACCCCACGACTTGCGCGCCATCTGGGTCAGCGCCAGCTCGGCGTGCTCGGCCGCGGCGGCCAGTTCACCCTGGCGCACCGCGATGGTGGCGCGGGCGCTGGCGAACATGGCCCGCCAGACCGGCGCCCGCCGGGTCTCGTCGGCCCCGAGCAGCCGGTCGCACCACTCCGCGGCGTTCTTCGCCCGGCCCGCGCTGATCAGCACCAGCAGCGCCAGCATGGCCGATTCCTCGGCCCACGAGGTGCTGCGGTTGAGGTCGATGTCCCGCAGCACCCGTTCCGCCCGGTCGACGGTCTCGTGGCTGCGGCCGCGTGCGAGCGCGTCGGCGAGCATCGCGGTGGCCTGGAGCCCGGGGTCGGCCTGCGGGGTGACCAGCGCGGGTGCCGGTTCCACCTGCCGGACGAACGGGCGGCCGCGGCGGGCCAGCGGCGGGTGCACGCTGGTCAGCCACAGCTCGGTGTGCCGCAGTTCGGCCGCCGCCTCGGGGTGCTGCTCGGCCACCGAGCCGCGCAGCCGGTCGAGCAGGTCCATCGCCTCGTCGGCCCGGCCGTGCCAGAGCAGCTGCCGGATCAGCAAGATGCAGTCGCCCCGGTTGAGCTGGTCGGCCCGCACGGCCGCGATGAGCGGCCCGAGGTGCTCGGCCGCGGCGGCCGGGTTGACCTGCCATTCGGCGTAGGCCAGGCGCGCGCGGATGGCGGCCCGGTCGGCGTCGCCGAGGCTGGCGCGGTGGGCCAGCCGCAGCGAGTCGGCGGCCAGCTCCATCCGGTCGGACAGCAGGGCCTGCTCGGCGGCCTCCAGCAGCACCGTCACCGCCCACGGGGGCTCCACGTCGGCGGCCTCGATCAGGTGACCGGCCACGGTCAGCGCCAGTGCGCCCTCCTCGTGCAGCAGGCGCGCCGCCCGCCGGTGCAGGTCGATCCGGTCGTCCGGGCCGAGGTCGTCGAGCACCGCCCGCCTGCCCACCGGGTGCCGGAACACCCCGCCGCCGAGCAGGCCGGCCGCGGTCAGCGCGGCACGGCTCTGCCGCACCACCTCCGGATCGGCACCGGCCAGCGCGGCCAGCGCCTCGGGTGAGCCCTGCCCGCCGAGCACGGCCACCGCCCTGGCCACCCGCGCCCGGACCGGGTCCCCGCGGTGGAGGCAGCTCAGCACGGCCAGGCCGTAGCCCTCCGGCCGCGCGGTCCCCAGTTCGCGGTGGTCTTCGGCCAGCGACGCCAGCAGCAGCGGGTTGCCGCCGGTGGCGGCGTGGAACTCCGGCGCCAGCCCGGTGGGCAGTTCACCGCGCGCGAGCAGTTCGGCCACCCCGGCCTCGGACAGCGGTGCCACCCTGATCCGCTGGAAGTGCGGCTGGCGCAGCAGTTCCCCGCTGAACGGGCGCTGGGACGGCGCCGGGTCGACGTCGTCGACCAGCACGGCCAGGATCCGCGCCGACCGCAGCCGCCGGATCAGGTACAGCAGGCACTGCAGCGAGAGCGTGTCCACGTGCCGCAGGTCGTCCACGCCGATCAGCAGCGGGTCGAGCGCGGCCAGTTCCAGCAGCGCCAGCGAGATGCCGTGGAAGACCGGCGCCAGCTCGGCGGGCTCACCGCGGGAGCGGGCGGCCAGCGCCGTCGCCACCCCCTGCTCGACCAGCCGCACCAGCCGGGTCTGCAGGTCCGGCGGCAGCACCGCGCTGTGCACCAGCTGGCTGATCACGCCGAACGGCAGCGCCCGCTCCGACCGCGAGCCCAGCGCGCTCAGGAATAGCACCCCCGATTTCTGCGCGCGTTCGGCGAACACCCGCAGCAGTTCCGTTTTGCCGCTCGCCGCCGGACCGTCCAGCAACGCGACCTGACCTTTCCTGACCAGCGTTTCGTTGAGCAGCAGGCCGAGTGCGCGCAACTGCTCCCCTCGTTCCACCAGTTCCATTGCCATCCCCCCGGATCGCTCGGCACCGTGGCGACGGTGCTGCTTTCCTTGCCGACCAGCAGCGCCCCGTTGCACTGTTGGCCAAACTAGCAACTTTCGTAGGAAAGTCGCGAAAACCGACCCATTGGCCGGAAATTCGGCGCACATCGAAGCGGCGCCGACCTGCGATCTGATGAGGATGCACTAGCCCGTACTAATCCGTATGGCGGAGTTATTCTCGGTGTGCACTCGATTATTTTCCGTACCGGAAGCAGCCTCGAGCAGGGCGGTTGCGAGGACGCTTTAGCGCGCGACACGCCCCGCGCCGGGGCCAATCCCGCCCACTGGACCGTGACCGGTTGGTTATAAGCATTTTCTAAGTAAATAATTGACCAAGCCGCTTAATCACCCACCCAACCCCTTCCCCAGCCGAACCGCGCCGGGTAAGCTTTCTGAGAAAGTCCGCCCCGATCGGGCGCTAGCAGTCCAGTCCCGAATACGATTCACCGACCGAGGGCGGACGGTCATGCGATTCAATGTGCTTGGTCCGTTGGAGGTTTTTTCCGGGGAGCACCGGATCAGCATCAGCGGGCACAATCGGCGGGCGACGCTCGGCTTTTTGCTGTTGCACGCGAACAACGTGGTCGCCACCAGCAGGCTGCTGCGGGCGGTGTGGGCGGGCAGCGCCCCGCAGACCGCGCGGAAGATCCTGCACAACGCGATCGCCGACCTGCGCGGGGTGCTCGCCGAGGCCGGTCCCGGCGCGCCGGAACTGCTCACCACCGCACCCGGGTACCTGCTCCGGCTGGACCCGCGGCAGGTCGACCTCTACCGCTTCCACGAGCTGGTCGAGCGCGGCCGGGCCGAGCTGACCGCCCGCTCCCACGGCACCGCCGCGGCCACCCTGCGCGAGGCGCTGGCGCTCTGGCGCGGCCCCGCGCTGGCCGACCTGATCGAGTCCGGCGTCCGCTGGCCGGAACTGCTCGCCGTGCAGAACGCCAGGCTGGCCGCGGTCGAGGACTGCATGGAGGCCGAGCTGGCCGGCGGGCGGCACCACGAGGTGATCGGCGAGCTGGAGGCCGTCGCCGAGGCCGAACCGCTGCGTGAACGGCTGGCCGGGCAGCTGATGCTCGCGCTCTACCGCTGCGGCAGGCAGGCCGACGCGCTGACCGCCTACCGCCGCACGCGCAGCGCGCTGGTGGACAGCCTCGGCCTCGACCCCAGCCGCGACCTGCAGGAGCTCGAACGCGCCATCCTCAACCACGACCCGTCGCTGACGCTGCCCGCCGACGAAACCCCGCCCGCGCTGGCCAGCATCGCGCGCCTGGAGTTCGCCGAGGCACCACCGCGCAGCGGTGTGACGCTCGAACGCAAGCGGGTCAGCGCGGTGCTGGTGCGGTCCGAACCGAACCCCGCCACGGTGGACCCGGAGGACCTCGGCGAACTGCACGAGGAGCAGAGCGAAGTGGTCCACCACGAGGCCAGGCGGCACGGCGGCTGCGTGCGCGGCGCGATCGGCTCGACCTGGCTGGTGTTGTTCGGCGTGCCGCGCACCGGTGAGCACGACGCGGTCAACGCGGTGCGGACCGCGCTGGCGTTGTGCGACCGGCTCGACCGCGCCCACGCCACCGTGACCACCGGCGAAGCGCTGGTGTCGCTGTCGGGGCGGCGGGCGCCCGAGGTCTCCGGCGGGCTGCTGGAAGCCGGGTTGCGGCTGCTCGCCGCGGTACCGGCCGGTGAGGTGCGGGTGTGCGCGGCGACCACGGCGGCGACCGCGCATGCCTTCGCGTTCACCGCCACCGGTGAGACCGCCCGCGTGGACGGCCCGCTGAGCCCGGCGGCCGAACCGGCGACCGGCCCGATGATCGGCCGCGACCGCGAACTGGGCAGGCTGCACGGGCTGCTCGAAGAGGTGCGCCGGTGGCGCCGGTCGCACCTGGTGGCCGTCCTCGGCGAGCCGGGCATCGGCAAGAGCAGGCTGCTGGCCGAGTTCGGCCGGTCGGCGCGGGAGCCGGTGCGCGTGGTCCGGGCGGGTGGCGGGGAACCGCTGGAGGTCTTCGCCGAGCTGGTGCGCTCGTGCGCCGGGATCGACGCGGGTGACTCCTTCGGCACCGCCGCCGCCCGGCTGGCCGAGACCGTGCACCGGCTGCTCGGCACCGGGCACGCCGCCGCCTGGGTGGCCGCGCACCTGCGCACCCTGCTCTGGGAACCGGGCAACGCCGCGCTCGCCGAATCGGTGCTGGCCTGCCGCGCGCTGCTCGAAGGCGCCGCGAGCACGGCACCGCTGGTGGTGCTGCTGGACGACCTGCAGCACGCCGGTGAGCCGGTGCACCGGTTCGTCGAGGACCTGGCGCAGCCGCTGCCGCTGCTCGTGGTCACCGCGGGCAAGCCGGAACCGGCGCGCCACGACACCACCACGATGACGCTGGAACCGCTGTCCGACGCCGCCACCGCCCGGCTGCTCGGCGCGCTGACCGGGCGCCCCGGCAGGCAGTACGAACGGCTGGTGCGGCGCATCGGCGGCAATCCCCGCTTCGCCACCGAATACGCCAGGGCGCTGCCGGAGGCCACGCCCTCCCCGGCGTGGCGGATGGCGGTGTGCCAGGCACCGGCGGTGCCGCCGACCGTGCACGCCACGCTGGCGGCGCAGCTGGACGCGTTGCCGCCGGCGGAGAAGGCGGTGCTTCGGGACGCGGCCGTGCTCGACGACCCGTTCGCCCCGGAAGCCGTCGCCGCGCTGAACGAGAACGACCTCGGCGAAGTGGCGAAGCTGCTGGAAGGACTCGCGCGGCAGGACCTGCTGCGGGCGCACCGGCGGCTGGCCGACGGCATCCGCGTCGAGTACTCGTTCCGCAGCCCGCTGCTGCGCGAGGTGGCCCGGTCCCAGCTGCCGCGCCGGGTGCTCGCCGAGAAGCAGGCACGCGCGGGCGACTGGGCGGCACCGACGGAGGAGGCGTCATCCTGCTCGTAGGCGGTGGGCGAGCGCGGTGTGCCGCCGCCCGGCGCCGACCGTGCGCACCGCCTGCCCGATCGCCTTCTTCGAACCCACCAGCACCACCAGCCGCTTCGCCCGGGTGACCGCGGTGTAGAGCAGGTTGCGCTGCAGCATCATCCACGCGCTGGTGGTCACCGGGATCACCACGCACGGGTACTCGCTGCCCTGCGAGCGGTGGATGCTCACCGCGTAGGCGTGGATCAGCTCGTCCAGTTCGGCGAACTCGTACTCGACGTCCTCGTCCTCGTCGGTGCGCACCAGCAGCGTCTGCTCGTCGAGGTCCATCGAGACCACCACGCCCTGGGTGCCGTTGAACACCCCGTTGGCGCCCTTGTCGTAGTTGTTCCTGGTCTGCGTGACCTTGTCGCCGACGCGGAAGACGCGCCCGCCGAACCGCCGTTCCGGCACCCCGTCCTTCGGCGGGGTCACCGCTTCCTGCAGCAGCGCGTTCAACGCCCCCGCTCCGGCGGGCCCGCGGTGCATCGGCGCCAGCACCTGCACGTCGCGCCGGGGGTTGAGGCCGAACTTCTTCGGGATGCGGTGGGCGACCACGTCCACGGTCAGCTTCGCCGCCTCCTCCGGGTCGTCCACGTTGAAGTGGAAGAAGTCGTCCAGGCCCTGGGTGATCGGGAAGTCGCCGCCGTTGATCCGGTGCGCGTTGGTGACCACCCCGGACTCGCCCGCCTGGCGGAAGATCTGGGTCAGCCGGACGTGCGGGATCGGCGTGCCGGGCGCCAGCAGGTCGCGCAGCACCTCTCCGGCGCCGACCGAGGGCAGCTGGTCGACGTCGCCGACCAGCAGCACGTGCGCCCCCGGCGGAACGGCCTTGAGCAGCTTGTTCGCCAGCAGCACGTCCAGCATCGAAGCCTCGTCGACCACCACCAGGTCGGCTTCGAGCGGACGTTCCTTGTCGTAGGCGGCGTCCCCGCCCGGCTTGAGCTCCAGCAGGCGGTGCACGGTGGCGGCCTCGTGCCCGGTCAGCTCGGTCAGCCGCTTCGCGGCCCGGCCGGTGGGCGCGGCCAGCAGCACCTTCGCCCGTTTCGCCGCGGCGAGCGTGACGATCGAGCGCACGGTGAAGCTCTTGCCGCAGCCGGGCCCACCGGTGAGCACGGCCACCTTCTCGGTCAGCGCGAGCTTGACCGCCTCCTCCTGCGCCGGAGCCAGTTCCGCCCCGGTCTGCCGGTGCAGCCAGGCCAGCGCCTTGCCCCAGTCGACCCCGGCGAACGCGGGCATCCGGTCGGCACCGGTGTGCAGCAACCGCATCAACTGCGCCGCCAGGGAGAGCTCCGCGCGGTGGAACGGCACCAGGTAGATGGCGGCGACCCGGTCGTGGTCACCGTCCGGCAGTTCCTCGCGGACCACGCCCTCCTCGTCCACCAGCTCGGCCAGGCACTCGATCACCAGCCCGGCGTCCACCTGGAGGATCTTGATCGCCTCGCCGATCAGCTCGGTGTCCGGCAGGAAGCAGTGCCCGTCCCCGGTGGCCTCGGACAGGGTGAACTGCAGCCCCGCCTTGATCCGCTGTGGACTGTCGTGCGGGATGCCGACCGCCTTCGCGATGGTGTCGGCGGTCTTGAAGCCGATCCCCCACACGTCGGTGGCCAGCCGGTACGGCTCGGTGCGCACCACGTCGATCGAGCGGTCGGCGTACTGCTTGTAGATCCGCACGGCCAGCGAGGTGGAGACGCCGACGCCCTGCAGGAAGACCATCACCTCCTTGATCGCCTTCTGCTCCTCCCAGGCGTCGGCGATCAGCTTGGTGCGCTTCGGGCCCAGCTTCGGCACCTCGATCAGCCGGTCCGGGCTGTGCTCGATCACCCGGAGCGAGTCCAGGCCGAAGTGCTCGACGATCTTGTCCGCCAGCTTCGGCCCGATGCCCTTGATCAGCCCGGAGCCGAGGTAGCGGCGGATGCCCTGCACGGTGGCCGGCAGCACGGTCCGGTAGTCCTCGACGTGGAACTGGCGGCCGTACTGCGGGTGCGAGCCCCACCGGCCGCGCATCCGCAGCGCCTCACCCGGCTGCGCGCCGAGCAGCGCGCCGACCACGGTGACCAGGTCGCCGCCGCGCCCGGTGTCCACCTTCGCCACGGTGTAGCCGGTCTCCTCGTTGGCGAAGGTGATGCGTTCGAGCGTCGCATCCAGCGTGGCGTGGCGGAACGGCTCGGTCATGCCCGGACCCTACTAAGGCAGACTTCCGGCGGTGAGGAAGATATCGGTGGTCGGCATCGGGGCGGGTGACCCGGACCAGCTGACCGTGCAGGCGATCCGCGAGATCGAGCGGGCCGGGGTGTTCTTCGTGCTGGACAAGGGTGCGGCCAAACGCGACCTGGTCGAACTGCGCGAGCGCATCCTGAGCCGGTACGGCCGCGACTACCGCGTGGTGCACGCCGAGGACCCGCCACGCGACCGGCAGCCGGTCGACTACCGCGCGGCCGTGGCCGAATGGCACCGGCTGCGGGTGGAGCTCTACACCCGGCTCATCCGCGAGGAGCTGCCCGAAGACGGGCGCGGGGCGTTCCTGGTGTGGGGTGATCCGGTGCTCTACGACAGCACGATCACCCTGGTCGAAGCCGTGTCGCGGCGGGTGGACCTGGAGTACGAGGTGATCCCCGGCGTGAGCAGCGTCTCCACGCTGGCCGCCCGGCACCGCATCCCGCTGAACCGGATCGGCGAGCCGGTGCAGCTCACCACCGGCCGCAGGCTCGCCGAGGACCTGCCCGGTGACGCCGTGGTGCTGCTGGACGCCAACTGCACCTTCCAGCAGTACGCCGACCGGGACCTGGAGATCTTCTGGGGCGCCTACCTCGGCACGGCGGACGAGATCCTGCTCTCCGGTCCGCTGGCCGAAGTCGGCCCGGAAATCCAGCGGCGGCGAGCCGAGGCCAGGGCCGAGAAGGGCTGGATCATGGACACCTACCTCCTGCGTGCCCCAACGGACTGACGACAGCACGCCGCCGTGGTGCCATCGTTGTTTCCGCCGCGCTCGGGCCGGGTACGCGAACGCGAGATCCCACTTCCCAGGAGGCAGGCGGAATGGCACGGAAACGGGTGGTCGTCGTCGGCGGCGGGTTCGCCGGCTACCACGCCGCGAAGCAACTGGCCAAGGAACTGAGCCGGGACGAGCACGAGATCGTCCTGGTCAACCCCACCGACTACTTCCTGTACCTGCCGCTGCTGCCCGAGGTCGCCGCCGGGGTGATCGACCCGCGGCGCGTGTCGGTGTCGCTGCCCGCCACGCTGGGCGGGGTCCGGCTCGTGCTGGGCGAGGTGACCGACGCCGACCTCGGCGCGCACGAGCTGACCTACCTCGATCCGGAGGACGAGGAGCACAAGCTCGGTTACGACAAGCTGATCCTGGCCGCGGGCAGCGTGAACAAGCTGCTGCCGATCCCCGGGGTCACCGAGCACGCACACGGTTTCCGCGGGGTGCCGGAGGCGCTGTACCTGCGTGACCACGTCACCCGGCAGATCGAGCTGGCCGCAGCCAGCGACGACCCGGCCGAACGCGCCAAGCGCTGCACCTTCGTGGTGGTCGGCGCCGGGTACACCGGCACCGAGGTGGCCGCGCAGGGGCCGGCGTTCACCAAGGCGCTGGCCGCCAGGCACCCCGAACTGGACGGCCAGCCGATCCGCTGGCTGCTGCTCGACCTGGCCAAGAAGGTGCTGCCGGAGCTGGACGACCGGCTGTCCCGCACGGCCGACCGCGTGCTGCGCGACCGCGGGGTCGAGGTGCTGATGGAAACCTCGATCGAGGAGGCCGAGAAGGAGGGCGTGCGGCTGACCAACGGCGACTACGTGCCCTCGCGCACGCTGGTCTGGTGCGTCGGCGTGCGCCCGGACCCGCTGGTCTCCGGTCTCGGCCTGGACACCGAGAAGGGCAGGCTGGTCACCGACGCCTGCCTGAACGTGCCCGGTCACCCGGACGTGTTCGCCTGCGGGGACGCCGCGGCCGTGCCGGACCTGACCAGGCCGGGTGAGATCACCACGATGACCGCGCAGCACGCGCAGCGCCAGGGCAAGCTGGCCGGGCGGAACGTGGCTGCTTCGCTCAAGGGCGGGCAGCTGAAGGAGTACCGGCACCGCGACCTCGGCTTCGTCGTCGACCTCGGCGAATGGCAGGCGGCGGCGAACCCGCTGCACATCCCGCTGGCCGGCTTCCCGGCGAAGGTGGTCACCCGCGGTTACCACCTGATGGCGATGCCGGGCAACCGCGTGCGCACCGCGGTGGACTGGGCCCTGGAGGCGCTGGGCAAGCGGCAGACGGTGCAGCTGGGCCTGGTCCGCTCGGGCACCGTGCCCCTGGACACCGACTCCCCGGAGTTGCCCCGGTTCAAGCGCTAGTGCTCGGGTAGCGGGGCGAGCACGGTCTTCGCCAGGTGCTGGAAGACGATCGACGTGCGGAAGCTGACGATCTCCCGGCGCTTGGCGAGCCGGTCCACCAGGAACGAGTGCAGGTGCTCGATGTCCTGCGCGGTCACGTGCACCAGGAAGTCGTCGCTGCCCGCGGTGACAAATACCGAGAGCACCTCGGGCAGCTGCGACACGGACTGCCAGAAGGCGTCGATCACCGTCCGGCTCAGCGGCCGGACCTGGGCGGTGACCAGCGCCTGCACCCCGCGGTTGAGCGCGGCCAGGTCGATCTCCGCGTGGTAACCGCGGATCACCCCGCGCTCGCGCAGCAACCGCGTCCGCTCCAGGCAGGTCGACGGCGCGATGCCGATCTTGCGCGCGATGTCGCGGTTCGACTGCCGGGCATCCTCCTGCAGATGCCGGACGATCGCCGAATCAAGTTCGTCCAGCACGCCCGCTCTCCCTTCCTGCCGAATATCGTTCGGCGATCCTGCCCGAACCCCGCTCGTGTGGCTAGCTTCTTGCCTTGCCGGTTGTTCAGCTTCGAACCAGGAGGGCGATTTGTCGACCACAGGAGTTTGGGAGCACGAGGAGGTCGTGCTCCGCCGCGGGGCCAGATCCGGCCTGCCCATCACCGTGGCCGCGCACTCGCGGGCGCTCGGGCCCGCGATCGGCGGCTGCCGGCTGCGGCACTACCCGGACTGGCGCGACGGCCTGGCCGACGCGTTGCGGCTGGCCAAGGCGATGACGCTGAAGTGCGCGGTCGCCGGGGTGCCGTTCGGCGGCGGGAAGAGCGTGGTGGCGCTGCCGCCGTCGGCGTCCGCCGAACTGCGCCTCGCGGCGCTGGAGGACCTCGGTGAGCTGATCGGTTCGCTGGGTGGCTCGTACATCCCGGGACCGGACGTCGGCACCGGGCCCGAGGACATGCTGGTGCTGCACCGCCACGCGGAAAAGGTCTTCTGCCTGCCCGCCACGCACGGCGGAGTCGGTTCGTCGAGCACGCCGACCGCGGTGGGGGTGCTCGCCGCGCTGCGGTCGGGGGCGCGGCACGTGTTCGGCAGCGCGTCGGTGGCCGGGCGCAAGGTGGTGATCAGCGGGTTCGGCGCGGTGGGCAGCCGGCTGGCCTCGGCACTGGCCGCCGGCGGTGCCGCGGTCACGGTGTCCGATGTGGACGATGCCAAACGCCTGCGGGCGGGGGAACTCGGCTACGGCTGGGTGCACCCGGTGGACGCGCCGGCGGCACCGGCCGACATCTTCGTGCCGTCCGCCGTCGGCGGTGTGCTCTCGCCCGCGGTGATCGACCTGCTCACCGCCCCGCTGGTGGTCGGCCCGGCCAACAACCAGCTCACCGAGGATTCGGTGGCACACCGGCTGGACAGCCAGGGCTTCACCTGGATCCCGGACTTCGTGGCCGGCGCCGGTGGCATCATCTACACCCTCGCCAGGGAGATCCGAGGGCTCAGCCACGAGCAGGCCACCGCCGAAGTCGAAGGCATCGAGCAGACCACCGACCTGCTGCTCACCCGCGCCAGGGCGAACGTCACCACCCCGCTGGCCGAAGCGATCAGCCTCGCCGACGCCCGCACGAAGGGCTGACCCACCCGGCCCTCACAGCGTCGTGAGAGCCGCCTTCAGCCGGGGGAACGGCTGAGCTTGATGCTGCCGTAGGAACTGCGTGCCCGGATCTCCACGGTGTCGGTCGTTTCGGGAGCGGGCTCGTCCGCTTCGTCGAGTTCGCTGCGGACCTTGCCGTAGCCGGAACTCACGTCCAGCCAGGCGGCGACACCGGACCGGATGCCGATCTCGATCTCGCCGTACGAGGTCTCCAGTGCCACCGAACCGCGCCGGACCTGGCCGATCCGGATGTTGCCGTACGCCGTCCTGGCCGACACCCCGGCTTCGGCGCGATCCACGGTGATGTGCCCGCTGGAGGTGTTCAGCCGCGCCTCCCCGCCGACCCGGCCGAGCCAGCAGCCACCCGTGGAGTTCCGGATCAGCGCGTCGCCGCCGACCTCACCGATGCGCACCTCACCGGCCCCGGCGGTGACCTCCGCCGTGCCGTTCACGTGCTCCGCCGTCACTTCCCCGGCACTGCACTCCAGCCACAGCGAACCGGTCCGGTCGAGCCGGATGTCCCCGGCCGTGGCGAACCGGCAGTCGCCGAGTTCGCCTTCGGTGCCCAGGGTGGTCCACTGCCCGTTGGCGTGCACCGACGAGCCGGTGGGCACCTCCACGGTCAGCCGCACCGAACTGGTCCGGCCGAACCTGCCGAACTTGGCCGCCGGGACGCGCACGGCCAGCCTGCCCCCGCTGAAGTCGACGGTGGTCCGCTCGGCGGCCTCGACGTCGTTGCGCTTGGCGGGGTTCGCCGGGTGCACTTCGACCACGGTGTCGTCGCGTTCGCTCGCGATGATCCGGAGGTCGCCGACCGAGAGGTCGACGCGCAGGTAGATCGGTTCGGGGGTGGCAAATGCAGGCATGGTCGTTCCTCGACTGGTCGTGGCGCGGGGTCAGCGGACCCAGCCGGTCAGGCGCTGACCGCCCGAGGTGTCCTGCCGCGGGCGAGCGCGGCGGGCACCCGGTGCCAGCGCCGCCGCGGCGGCCCGGACCAGCCAGGCGTTGATGGACAGCCCCTCGGCACCCGCCGCCTCCTCGATCCGGGTTTTGAGGTTCTCCGGCAGCCGGAGGTTGATGCGGGCCGACGGCCCGTCGTCGTCGGCCACCGGCGCCGCCTCGGGCGCGGGCGGTTCCGACGGCGGCGCGGCGGGCGTGGTGACCACGAAGCTCGGGGTGCTGCGCCCCCGCAGGCGCAGGTCCACCGAACCGGGGGCGAGGTCACGGGTGATCTCCTCGGCCGCCGCGGTCAGCGCCTCGAGCAGGGTGAGCCGCACCGCCGACTCGAGCGGCGCGGTGAGCCGCTCGGCGAGTTCGCGGGCTTCGTCCCCGCTCGCCTCGGCGGCCAGCGCCAGCTCGGCGCGCAGACTGTCGACATACGGCGTGAGGTCCATGGCACTATCATGGCACCACATTGGCACCATTGCAAATCTCCGAACGGCTCAGCCTGGCACTCTAGCGGTGACCAGCGGATTCGAGGTCGATCACCCGGCGTGTCCCACGGGCGGGTGCGCCGCTCCCGCTGCCAACTAGACGCCGGGTTGGCTCACCGGTGGCGCCAGAATGGCGAGCGGCGGCAACGCACCGTCGTACCGCGTGATCTCCACCCGGGTGTGCGCCCCGGCGCAGCCCTGGGCCAGCGTCGAGGTGGGCACGTCGGCGAAGAGCACGTTCGGATTGCCGTGGCGGCAGAACGCCGGATCCGCCGGGTCGGGGTCGTACCAGGCACCGGTGGACAACTGCACCACCCCGGGCCGCAGCGCCTCCGACAGGCGAACCGCCGCCAGGCAGGTGCCACGCTCACCCCGCACCAGCGCGATGTCGCCGTCGGTGACACCGCGTTCGGCCGCGTCAGCGGGGTGCATGCGCAGCGGCTCGCGGTCGCGGTGCTTGGCCGCACGGCTGTGCGCGCCGACGTCGTGCTGGCTGTGCAGGCGGGATTTCGGCTGGTTCGCCAGCAGGTGCAGCGGGCGGTCCGCCGGTTCGGGGCCGGGGTCGAGCCAGACCGGGTGGCCGGGGCAGTCCGGATAGCCGAAGCTCTCGATGGTAGCCGAATGGATCTCGATCCGGCCGCTCGGCGTGGGCAGCGGATTGGCGTCCGGATCGGCGCGGAAGTCCGCCAGCAGCACCTGGTCCGCCGGGCGCATCGGCAACTTCGCGACGCCCTCGGCGAAGAAGGTCTCGAAGTCGGGCAGGCCCTCGGCCCGGCAGGTCGAATACAGGTGCTCCAGCCAGGCACGGGCGTCGCGGCCCTCGGTGAACTCCGGCTCGACGCCGAAGCGCGCGGCGAGAGCGGTGAAGATGCTGTAGTCGTCGCGGGCCTGCCCGTGCGGGGCGGTGAGCGCGGGCATGGCCCAGAGTTCGGCGTCGGCGTTGCCCATGCCGAAGTCGTCGCGCTCCACGGTCATCGTCGACGGCAACACGAAGTCGGCGTGGCGCGCGGTGGCCGTCCAGAACGGATCGTGCACCACCACGGTCTCCGGGCGGGAGAAGGCTTCACGCAGGCGAGCCAGGTCCTGGTGGTGGTGGAACGGGTTGCCGCCGCACCAGTAGACCAGCCGGATGTCCGGGTAGGACAGCCGCTGCCCGTTGAAGTCGTACGGGGCACCGGGGTTCAGCAGCATGTCGGCGATCCGGGCGACCGGGATGAACTCGCGGACCGGGTTTCGGCCCTGCGGCAGCGCGGGCAGGGAGATCGCCGACCCGCCCTCCCCCGGATAGGCCGACGACCCGTAGCCGTGGCCGAACCCGCCGCCGGGCAGCCCGAGCTGACCGAGCATGGCGGCGAGCACCACCCCCAGCCACAACGGCTGCTCACCGAACCGCGCGCGTTGCAGGGACCAGCTCACCGAGATCATCGTGCGCCCGGCGGCCATCTCACGGGCCAGGCTGGTGATGCGCGCCGCGGGCAGGCCGGTCACCTCGGCGGCCCACTCCGGCGTGCGCCGCTCGGCGAGCACGTCCGCGGCGAACTTGTCGTAGCCGACGGTGTAGCGGTCGAGGAAGGCGTGGTCGGCCAGCTCCTCGGTGATCAGCACGTGGGCCAGCGCGAGCATGAGCGCGGCGTCGGTGCCGGGCCGGGGCGCCAGCCATTCGGCCCCCGCTTCTTCCGGCGTGTCGTCGGCGATCGGGCTCACCGTGACGATGCGCGTCCCGGCGGCCCTGAGCCGCGCCAGCCGCCCCCTGATCCGATGCCGGGCGACCCCGCCGGACGACATCATCGCGTTCTTGGCGGAGATCCCGCCGAACGCGACGACCAGGTCGGTGTGGCGCTCGATCTGCTCCCACGCGGTGGCGCCGCGGATGATCGCCCAGGCGTCGCCGAGGATGTGCGGGAGGAGGGCTTCGCTGGTGCCGTAGCTGTAGGTGCCGAAGGCGCGGACGTAGCCGCCGAGGGTGTTGAGGAAGCGGTGGACCTGGCTCTGGGCGTGGTGGAAGCGGCCCGCGCTGCCCCAGCCGTATGAACCGCCGAAGACCGCGTTTCCGCCGTGCTCGGCGTACACCCGGCGGAGTTCCTTCCCGAGCAGTTCCTCGGCTTCGTCCCATTCGAGCGGCACGAAGGGCTCGGTACCCCTCGCCGCCGGTCCGGGCCCGTTCTCCAGCCAGCCCGCCCGTACGTGGGGGCGGCCGACCCGGGTGGCGTGGTGCTGGGCGGAGGCCACGTTGTGGATGAGCTGGTTGGGCTCGGGGTCGCCGGGGAACGGTTGCACCCCGGTCAGCCGGGTGCCGTCGGAGTTCGCCTGGAACGCTCCCCAGTGGGTCAGGTGCGGCCTGCTCATGACCGTCACGCTACCCAGCCCGCCGGTGTGCCGTCCCCGTTCCGGTGGAGGCTCACATTCCGCATGGCGGGTCAGTGGTGGGTGGCGGTGAGGAGCAGGCGGAGGTGGGCGGTTCGCCAGGTTCGGGTGAGCCGGGCGGGGTCGGCGGTGGGCAGGGCGTCTCGGAAGGCTTCGAGGGTGGCGGCGGCGGTCGGGTAACCGGCCTCGGTGAGGGCGGCGGCGACCCGGGTGTACTTGGCGGTGGGGCGTTGCGCCGCGTGCAGGAGGCCGACGTGCGCGGCACCGGCGAGCAGGTCGAGGGCATCGCCGAGGGGGTCGGGGAGGGGTTCCGGGGCCAGGCGGAGCGGGGTGTCGCCGGTGTCGGGCGCCAGGTCGGGATGGACGGGACCGCAGGCGGTCTGCACGCAGATCGGATCGACGACCAGGGTGCCCTCGCCCCGCTGCACGGTGCCGCTGAGCAGGTGGGGCGTGCCGGCGAGGGCGGCGGCCAAGGCGTCCAGGGCACCCGGGCGGTATTGCGAGTGGTGGGCGGAGATGAGGGCGGGGTGACCCGACTCGTCGGTGACGGTGGCGCTCAGGCGTTGGTCACCGGGGTGGTAGGCGAGGTGCTCGACTCGGGCGACGTGCAGGACGCGGACGTGTTCGGCGGCGACGCGTGGGCGGATCAGGTGCGGGGGCAGGGCACCGAGGTCGGCGGCGCAGGTGGCGTAGTTCCGGACCACCAGGGCTGCCGGGAGGCTGGACCAGGCGTCGCCGATCGGCGTGGTGGTGGTCTGGCCGACGCGTGCGGAGGACAGGCGCAGGACGCGGCTGGCGCTGCGGTGCGCGGATTCGGAGACCAGGTTCGCCTCGGCCAGGCAACGCAGCGACGTGCCGCCGACCCGTTGCGCAGCCAGCTCGTGACCGGTGCACTTCTCCCCCGCGCCGACCGTCCACGGGTGGCGCAGCACCAGCACCGAGGCCGTGCTCGCGTCGGCGAAGTAGACCTCCGCGAGCCGTTCGCCCGGCACCCCGGAGATCCGGCAGCCGAGGCCGGTCAGGCGCACTCGCCGCAGTGGGGTCTCGCTCGGCTCGCCGGTGCCGAGGACCCGCGACCGCGGGCTCGCCCCGGCGGTGGCCGCGCGGTGCCGGGCGTGCAGTTCGGTCAGCAGTTCGGCGAACCGCCGGGCGCGGTAGTGCGCGCTGCGGGAGCGGTGGAAGCCGAGTTGATCGGCCAGTTCGGCGACCGCGGCGGCGGGCCAGCGCAGCTCGGCGGCTTCCAGTTCGCCGTGCAACCGGCGCAGGCGCGCGACCAGCACCGGGCTCGCGTCGGCGGCGCCTTCGAGCAGGAGCCGATCGGCGACGGTCAGCGCGGATTCCAGCCCGGTGCCCACCCGCACCCCGGTGCCGCCGACATCGAGCCGTGCCTCGGGCACGTCCGGCGCGCGTGAGTCGGCCGCCCGGAACGCCCACACCGCCAGCACGATCGCCTGCTCGCGTTTCGCCGCGGTGGTGTGCACGTAACCCAGGTCACCCGGGACCAGGAACCGGACCGTGCACGCGGGCAGTTCCACCTCGGCCACCGGATCGGCCGCACTCGGACGGTGGATCCGGGCCGAGTAACCGGATTCGTGCACCCGCCGGGCGGCGGTCAGCACCCGGCGGCCGAAGGCGGCCGTAAGCTCCTCGTCGGTGATCGCGCCCGGTGACGAAACCACCAGTTCGCCCGCTGGGTGCTGGTGCCGCCGCTGGTAGGCCAGCACCAGGCCGACCCGGTGGCGGCAGGTGCCCACGGCCCCGCACGAGCAGCGCGCCCCGTCGAACCCCGCATCGGCGGGCAACCGGGCTTCCGAGCCGTCGGCGAACCGGCCGCACAGCGTGCCGTCGTCGGTGGTCTCCAGCGCCGGGACCGTGCCCGCGTCGAGTTCCTTGACCGCCCGTTTGACCAGGCCGCGGTTGGCCAGCGCGACCAGGGCGGCGGGGGTGAGGGCCAGCAGGTCCGGGCGGGTCACCGGGCGATCCGTTCCGCGACGAAACCGGCCAGCTCACCCGGCGTCATGGCGCCGACCTGCGCCCCGGCGTTGACCAGCCGCTGCGCGAGTTCGCGGTGGTAGACCGGGGCGGCTTCCTCGTCCAGCGCGGCCAGCCCGAGCACCCGGGTGCCCTGGCCGGTCAGCCCGGCCACCGAGCGGATCAGCTCCCGTTCGTTGCCGCCCTCGTAGAAATCGCTGATCACGGCGACGATCGCGCGTCCGGGCGTGTCGATCAGCGAAGCGGCGTAGGCGACCGCGCGGGCGATGTCGGTCCCGCCGCCGAGTTGCACCTTCATCAGCAGTTCCACTGGATCGGTCACCTCCGAAGTGAGGTCGGCGAGTTCGGTGTCGAAGGCCACCAGGTGCGTGCTCAGCCCGGGCAGGCGCCAGAGGCAGGCCGCGGTGACGGCGGCGTGGATGACCGAACCGGCCATCGAGCCGGACTGGTCCACCAGCAGCACCAGCTGCCAGCGCTCGGACCGGCGGCGGACCCGGGACACGAACCGCGGGCTCTCGATCGCGATCCGCCGGGTTTCGGGCCGGTAGTGCGCGAGGTTGGCGCGGATCGTGCCGTGGAAGTCGAAGTTCCGCGCCTGGCGGAACTTCGACGGCCGGGTGGTCCGGGTGCCGTCGAACGCCCGGCCGATCTCGGTGGCCAGCTTCCTGGTCAGCTCGGCCACCACGGCCTCGACGATGCGCCGCGCCCGCGCCCGCACCTCCTCGTGCATCAGGTGCTTGGTGCGCAGGATGGCCCGCAGCAGCGTCTGGTTCGGCTCGATCCGTTCCAGCACGGCGGGGTCGGTGACCACGTCGTGGATCTCGTAGCGCTCGACGGCGTCACGCTCCAGTCGTTCGACGGTGGCTCTGGGGAACAGCCGGTGGACGCGGTCGAGCCAGTCCACTGTGGCCAGTACCGGAGCGCCGGAGCCGCCCCGCCGTTCGCCGCGCTCGGCCAACTCGGGATCGCGGCCGTACAGCCAGTCAAGCGCAACGTCCCGCCGAGCGGCGGCGCCGGTGAGGGCGCAGGTGTGCCGGGTGGCGGGCTCACCGAGTATCAGACGCCAGCGGAGCAAGCCGGGATCGGTCACCACAGGTCCTCCTCACGCGGTATCACTTGGTACTCCAAGACGACGGGATCGGCGGGAACGCGGACCGGCGAACGGCCCGCGGCACCGGTGAGGGCACAGGTGTGCCGGGTGGCGGGCTCGCCCAGCACCAAACGCCAACGGAGTAAACCGGGATCAGTCACCACAGACCCTCCCACGCAACAATGCATCCACTTGGACGCCAGGAAGACGGCACCGGTGAGGGCGCGGACCGGCGAACGGTGCCGCCCAGCGACACCGGCAAGGATGCGGATGTGCCGGGGGCGGGCTCTCCCAGCCCCGGCTTGCTTCGGCGGACCGGCGAACGGCCCCAACCGGCGGCACCCGCGAGGCCGCGGGTGTGCCGGGTGGCGGGTTCTCCCAGCACTAATCGCCAACGGCGCAAGCCGGGATGGTTCACCATAGGCCCTGCTCAGGCAACAGTGCGTCCACTCTGGACTCCAGAAAGACGGAATCAGCGGAACGCGGACCGACGAGGCCCCACCCGGCAGCGCCGGTGAGGCCGCGGGTGCTCCGATGAGCAGGCTGCCCGGGGAGGTTGCGCCCTCCGGCTCGGTCATCGCCATCGGCGGGGCCAGCACCAAGCTGGCGCCCACCACCGCGGTCGCGATCGCGCCACAGGAAAAATCTTGCGCATCAAAGCACCACCGCCAACGGAGCAAGCCGGGGCCGGTTACCACAGGCCCTCCTCCCGTAGCACCGCGTCCACTTTGGACTCAGCGGCGGCGGACGCGGCCAGTGCGACGGGATCGGCGGGGATGCGGATCAGCGAACGGCCCGATCCGGCGGTACCCCGGCGGGCGAGCAGGGCACCGGCGAGTACTTCGCGGTCATGCGGTGGGAAGTAGGCGAAGGCGTGCCGCAGGGCGGGTAACGCGATCAGGAAGTCCTCCTCGCCCATTCCGGTGACCAGGTCGTCGAGCACGGCGAGCACCCCGTCGGCGTGGTCGCCGTCGAGGACCTCCTCCCTGGCGAGCGCGAACAGACCGGCGAGCCAGTCGCCGAGGGTGCGGGGGCCGCCGTGGATCGCCTGGACCGGATCGCAACCCGCGCCCGAGGACCACACCAGGCCGAACGCGGCACCGCGGAGATCCGGTGGCGCGCCCGGGTCGGCGGCGATCCGGCGGCACGCCGCGGGCACCACCGAAGGCTCGATGCCGAGCACCGGGGCGGCGTACCGCACGGCGTCACGCAGGGCGACCATTGCGCCCAGCCGGCCGGGGTCGGCCGGGGCGGGACCGCCGCGCACGCCTTCGGCCAGCCACAGCACCCTGGGCACGGCGGCGGCCAGCACCGCGGCGAGCGGTTCGCTGCCCGCGGTGTGCCAGAGGTGGTCGTGCCGCCACAGGCCGAGCGCACCGGCGAGCACCCGGCCGAGCGCGCCCAGGTCCGACGTGGTGGCGATGCCCGCACGCAGTTCGGTGACCAGCCGCTCGGCCAGAGCGGTGACGCCGCACAACACCGCGTCGAACAGCAGCCCGGCCAAGTCGCCGAAAACCGCGTCGGCCGCGCGTTCGGCGAGCACGGCCGCGGCGGCGTCGGCTGGGGTACCGCCGTGTGCGCCCGCCTCGATCAGCATGGGCAACCGCAGGTCGGTGCCGGTCAGCCGCCAGTGCTCGGTCCATTCCGGATCGGCGCCGGAGGCCGGGCCGCAGACGCGCTCGAACCCGGGGATCTCCAGCACCCGCAGCCGGTGCAGGACCCGGCTGCGGTGCCCGTCGTGGCCGAGGTCCAGGCGGATCGGACCGTCGCCGTCCAGCCCCAGCTCGGCCAGTTCGGTGGTGACCGCGCGGACCAGCGGCGGGGCCGGGGTGCCCGGGTGGAGGCGGCCGGTGCGGTCGCCGGTGAGCGCGGCCACCATCTCGGCCACCACCGGATGCGACCCGGCGTGGAACGGGCCGTCGCTGCTCCACGGGAGCCGCTGGTCCAGGTCGTCGGTGAGCAGGGCACCCGCGAGCGCGTCGAGGATGTCGGCCCTGGCGGGCCGCGGGTGGCCACGCAGGTTCGCCAGGCCCGCCGCCAGCGCGTGGGCGGCGACCAGGTCGGCGGTCGACGCGGGCAGGCCACGCCGCCGGAGCCGGGTCACCACCGCCTCGAGCAGGCTGTCCGCCGCGGCGTCCGGCCCGCTCTCCCAGAGCCGCTGGTAGTACTCCGGCGACGGCATGCCGGACTGGTAACCGGTGAACGCGTCGAGCCGACGGAACGAGTACGGCACCAGGAAGCTCTCCCCGGTCGCGCCACCGGGCAGGGGCGGTAGCCCGGGCCAGCCGTCGGACTCCCCCACGGCGAGGCGTTCCAGTGCGGGCCGGTGGAAACCGCCGGTGACCACGACGACCGGCTCCGGCCCGGCGTCCGCGACGGCCGCACGCACCCAGGCGGCCATGTACTGTTCGCGCGCGGCGTCGTCCGGGCCGACGGCGGATTCACCGCGCAGGAGGTCGAAGTAGGCCGCCAGTCGCTCGGCCAGCCCGTCCGGCGGCTCGATCTCGAACAGCTGGTCCCACAACGAATCGACGTTGTCCACGGCGAAGGTGGCGCAGAGGCGGGTCACCGCCTCGGCGTACCGGTGCTCCGCGTCGGTGTACCGGTTGCGGCGCGCGGCCAGCGCGGGGTCCCAGGCGGGCAGGTCGATGAACCGCACCTGCGCGCCCACCGCCCGGCCGGTGGTGAGCGCGACCCACTCCGGCGAGTACTCGCAGAACGGGCTCCACGAAGCCATCGAACGCTGCCCGTCGCGGTAGTGGCTGAAGATCGCGATGGGCAGTTCGTGGCCGAGCAGCAGTTCGTCCAGCCGGTCGTTCAACTCGGCCGGGCCCTCGATGAGCACGTGGACCGGGCGGAGGCGGTCGATCACCGCCCCGGTCAGCCGCGCACAGGCCGGGCTGTGGTGGCGGACGCCGAGAAAGGTGGCGGGCATCAGCCGGGCAGCCGATCACGAGCCTCGTGCAGCGCGCGCCAGGCGGCGCCCTGCTTGCGAGGGACCTGCTGGTCGAGGTAGCGGCGCAGGCGCGCCAGGTCGTGCTCGCTGTCCTTGACCGCCGTTCCGGCGAGGCATTCGACCAGGTCCGCCGGGGAGCCGGGAGCACCGTGCAGGTACCAGCCCCGCACACCGACCGCGTGCGCCACCGAGACCGCCTCGGCGGTGCTCAGCGCGGCGGAAAGCCGTTCCATCGACCGGCCGTCGGCGGTGGTGCCCTCCCGCAGTTCCCGGAAGGTGGTGACCAGCACGGACAGCACGTCGCGGTCGGGCGCCGTGCCGACCCCGGACCGCCGGAGCAGGTCCGCCGCCTCGGCCCGGACCAGTTCCAGTTCGGTGGTGAAGTCGGCGATGGGGAACACGGTCTCGAAGGTGAACCGGCGTTTGAGCGCGGTGCTCATCTCGTTGACCCCGCGGTCGTCGGTGTTGGCCGTGGCGATGACGTTGAACCCGTGCTCGGCGAACACCGTGCCTTGCTCGCCGGTCAGCTCCGGAATGGCCAGCACCCGTTCGGACAGCAGGGAGAGCAGGCAGTCCTGCACCTCCAGCGGGCACCGGGTGAGTTCCTCGAACCGCACGACCCGGCCCTCGCGCATACCGCGCAGCATCGGCGCCGGCACCAGCGACCGGGGCGACGGGCCCTCGGCGACCAGCATCGCGTAGTTCCAGGAGTACTTGATCTGGTCCTCGGTGGTGGCCGCGCCGCCCTGCACGGTGAGCGTGGAATCCCCGCTGACCGCGGCCGCGATCAGTTCCGACAGCAGGGATTTCGCCGTGCCGGGACGGCCGAGCAGCAGCAGGCCGCGGCTGGTGGCCAGCGCCACCAGCGCCCGTTCCACCAGCGACGGATCGCCGACGAACTTGCGGCGGATGCCCGCCCGCTCGTCCCCGACGACGAACCGGCGCGCCGCACGCAGGCTCAGCGCCCAGCCGGGTGGGCGCGGGTCGTGATCGGTCTCGCGCAGGCGGGCCAGCTCGGCGGCGTAGCGCTGCTCGGCGGGCGGGCGCTGGACCTGCTCGGATGCGCGTTGCGGGGTCATTGGTGCACCCTCTTCCGTGCGGGCTCCTGAGTGGGGCTGGTGGCGGGAACCAGGCGGAGTGACCACTCGACCGCTGGTTCCTTCGTCGGGATCGATTGGGCTGTCACCGAGCACGCGGTGCGCGTGCTCGACCGAGGCGCGGCGGGGTGATCGTCGATTGCTCGCGGGTGCGTTGCCATCGCCTGCGGCTGGTCGCGTTGCGCGCCGCGCGGGGGTGTCCGGGTATGGAAGTCGCCGTCCTGCTGGTCCGGCTGTGTTCGGTGCCGGCCGGATGGGGCGAGGCTCGTGAGGTGTTCAGCCATCCCGGCGCGATCACCGCGTTGGCCGGGATGGCTCGGGTGGGCGAGGCTTCCGGCGAGCAGCTCGCGGCCTGGCTTTGCGCGGCGGGGCGCCCCAGGGGGTGTCATCGGATCGGCTCGATCAGGTCGGTGAGTTCGGCGAGCACCTCGGAGGCGGTCACCGGGTCCAGGTCGCCGAAGGGCGGGCCGGTCTCGGGTGGGTGCTGGTCGCCGCCGGGTTGGCTGGTCAGCCAGACCGCGGTGATCCGCTGCTCGGGGAATTCGTCGAGCAGGCCGACCGCGATGCCGGGGTCGAGGCCGAGCACCACGGCGTGCGTTTCGCCGACGCGCCGGAAGAGCCAGGGCTGGACACCGTTGTCGCGGGGTGCGGCTCGTTCCCAGCCGGATCGGGCCAGGCCGAACAGCTTGCCGGCGGGCACGGTGTGCTCGGCGAAGCGGTCGAGCCGGTTCTTCGTGCGTTCGTCCGCGGTGAGCTTGTGCACCTCGCGGCCGAGCTGGCGGAACGGTTGCAGGATCTCGTAATCGGCGAACACCTCGGCCCAGGCCGCCACGGTCTCACCGAGGTGGACCGGGTGGGCGATGCGAATGGTGTCGTGCTCGCGGAGCTGGATCCGGTTGTCGTCGAGATCGGCGAAGGTGCGGTCCTCGGCGATGCGGAACGCCCGCGCCCCACCGGATTCGGCTTCGGCGAGCCAGACCAGGCGGCGGGCGATGTGCCAGAGCAGCGGGTGCTCGACGAACAACCGCCGGAACTCCCCGGCCGTCCACTCGCGACCGCGCACCATCGCCCGCTCCAGCCGGCGGACCTGGTCGGCGGCGATCGTGCGCACGTCCTTCTTCAGCGTGGCGAACCGCTTGCGGGCGGCGGGCGCCAGTTCGGCGTCGTCGCGGACGCCGGGCTTGGGCAGTTCACGGCGGCGCTTGCCGTCGGCGTCGGCGACGAACGGCTTGAGCTGCTCGTCGAAGCCGACGTAGAACTGACGCGGCCCGTAGTCCAGCCGGAGCTTGCCTTCGGCGGACAGGCCGAAGTCGGGTACCAGTCGATCGGCCAGCTGCTCGGCGGTCAGGCCCAGCCCGGCAGCCACCTCGCCGATCTTCTGCGTGGCCCGGCCTTTCAGCGCCTTGAACTTCACCTTCTGCGAGATCGCGTGCAGCTGCACCAACGCGGTGTCGGTGCCCAGTGCGGCCAGCACGTCCAGGCCGAGCACCGCCCGGCTGTGCCCGCCCTCACCCGGCCAGGCGCGGATCACCTGGGCGAGCTCACGGGCGGTTCCGTCGTCGCCGAGCCAGGCGAGCGCGGTGAGCGGCCAGCCGTGGGTGCTCGGCGCTCCCGCCGCCTGCCACGCCTCGAACAATTCCCAGCCGAACCGGGCCAGCGAAGCGGGATCGGTCTGCTCGGCGACCAGTGCGACACCCGCATACGGCTGGTCGGGCCGGGACATCGCGAGCATGGTGAGGAAGTGGCGGACCGAGGCCGCGGGCAGCGCCGACTCACCGCCCCGCAGCAGGATCTGCGGCAGGGTGGCCGGATCCGCCCAGTCCGGCAGCTCCGGGATGCGGCTGGGCAGCACGTCGAGCGGGTCGGTGGCGAGCAGCTTGCCGACGGCGGCGGTGGCCGCCCGGCCGTGTGCCCGGGCTGCTTCGTCCACAGCGGAGGGATCGAGCAGCAGCAACGCGGCCTCGGCGGCGGACCGCGGCCCGCCCGGGGCACCGAGCGCGGCCGGGATGAGCAGGCTCGCGGCGGTGGTGCCGTGACGGGCCAGCCAGTTCAGCGCGACCTCGCGGGCCGGGCCCTTGAGCCGGGCCAGCCAGTCGGCCAGCAACCCGGCCACCTCCGCACTGGCGAACGGCAGCAGGAACCGCCCCGTGGCCTGGGGAACCGACCTCGCCACGTGCAGCGCCAGCGGCAGCGCCGCCAGCTCGTAGCGAGCCAGCGCGGGTGGCAGCCAGGATTCGGCGAACCACAGATCGCCTGGCCGCCACCGCGTCAGCAGCTGTTCGGCCACCTCCTCGGGGCCGTGTGCCAGCAGTTGGCCGGTCAGGTGGGGATCCAGCACACCGCGCCGCAGCTGCTCGACGGCGTTCGCCAGTGCCTCCGGCTGCCGGAAGGCCCAGGTTTCCCCGGCACGCCAGGCTTCGCGCTCGCCGGGCGCCCAGGCCACCGAGGGCGGCCCCGGATCGAGGTCGTCGAGCACCACCTGCTCGGTGAGGGCCCGCGGTCTGGTCCACGGTGGCGCGGTGAGCAGGGTCGGCAGCGCCGCGGCCGACGCCTCCGGCAGCGGGCGGTGGGCGGCGCGGATGCCGTCGATCACGGCTCTGGCGTGGGCGTCGAGGGCGGGCAGGGCGGCGTCGACGGCTTCGGGATCGGCCAGCACCTTGGCCGTCAGCAGCCGGGCGGCGAACCGCGCCGGTCCCGACGAGCCGGAGCAGCGCCGGGTGAGCACGCGCAAGGCCCGCACCGGGAACCGGCGCAGCGCCACCGGCAGGGCCTCGCGGGCCGGGCGCTGCTCGGCCAGGTCGAGCAGGCGCTCGAAGGCTTCGTCGGCGGGCAACGCGGCCAGCGCGTCGGCGATCCGCTTCGCCGCTTCGGCGCCGTAGTAGACCGCCCATTCGGCCAGCGCGGGCACCGCCGCGACGCCGACCCCGTCCACCAGCGTGGGCACCACTCGCGGCTCGCGCAGGGCCCAGGCCAGGGTGTCGGTGGTGCGCACGGCGTCCAGTTGCGCACCGCTGCCGAGCACGCACAACAGCGACACCGCGGGGGCGTGGTGGCCGTGTGCCAGCGCCTCGGGCACGAAGGCGTCGGCCCAGTCCGCTTCGCCGGGGGCCAGGAAGACGGCGATGCGGCGCTGACCGGGGGTCTGCCGGTGCGCGGCCAGGGCGGTGACCGCGCACCGGTAGTCCACTTCGGACGCCGCGGCCAGGTGCGCGCGCAGCCGGTACAGCAGCGGATCGGCGAGCAGACCGCCCCGCAGGAGGCCGGGATCCTGTTCCCGCACGTGGAAGCCGCCCGATTCCCAGCCTGCGGTCAACCGGGACAGGCGGGTGGCGGCTTCGGCGGCGAACGCGTACCCGTGGTCCAGCAGCCACGCGTCGGCCCAGGCGGCGAACCGGTCGGCAGTGGGCTTTTTCGGGGCCGTGCCGAGTTTCACCGCGGCCACGGTGGCCAGTGCGGCGGCGCCCAGCGTGGTGGGCTCCCCGTCGAGGAAGGCCAGGGCGGCCTTGGCCGGGGCGGGTTCACCCGATCGGTGCTCGACCGCGCCGCGCAGCAGGGGCACCAGTGCGGCCCGCTGGGCGGGCGCCGGGTGGCGGGGGCGCAGCGGCGGGCCCGGCATCCCGCCTCGGCGGGGGTGGACCAGGCGGAGCCAGTGAGCTGGGCGGACGAAGGCCGCTCCGGTGTTCCCGGGGGTGCCGGGAGGGTGGTGGTCGGGCATGTTTTCCCCCCTTGGTCGGTGATGGGGGGAGGCTAGGGTGGGGGTCTGACAGAAATGGGGGGTTGACGGGATTCGGGTTGGTGGGGGGCGGTGGGGCTGGTGTTCACTGGGGGGATGGACGGCGGGAACTTGTTCGGCGAACTCGCCGGGCTGGCCGCGGCGCTGGTGCCGGGAACGGCGCTGACGCCGGCGGCGGTGCTGCGCACGGCCGCCGAGCGGATGACCGGGCGGCGGCTTTCCGTGCGGGTCGGCGAGCACGACGTCGGGTTCACCGTGACCGCGCTCGACTACCAGGCCGACAGCCTGCGGCTGGCCGCGGGCAGGCTCGGTGACGTGCGGCTGGTCGCCGAAGGGGTGTCCTGGCCGGACACCCCGTTGCGCCGGGTCACCGTGCTCGGCCGGGACGTGCGCATCCGGTCGCTGCCGTCGATCACCGCGACCCCGGCTTCGGTGGAGCTGGAGGTCAGAGTCGCGGCGAAGGTGGTCACCGGGCGGATCGCCGAGCTGCGGCCGGAGTTGCGGGCCGAACTGGCGGACGGGTTCGCGCGGGTGCGCTGGAAGAAGGCACCCCGGCTCGGGCACCTCGACCTGGCGCCCGTGCCGGCCGACGGCGAGGTGCGATTGGTCCCTTGTGGGCTGCGGGTCGCCGGACTGCGCCTGCCACCGCGGATCGAGCCGATTTCCGTTGCCCTGCCGGAATTCCCGGAAGACTTGCGGTTGACCGCGATCGAAGCGCGGCCGGCCGAACTCGTGCTCCGGTTCAACGCCGGGCAGTGGCCCGGGCGCCTGGCCCGGATACCACTGCTCGACCTGCTGAACCGGGTGCTGCGGCCTACCGGCTGAGCCGCCGGTAGGCCCGGACCGACAGCGGCAGGAACACCGCGAGCAGCACCAGCGGCCAGGCCAGCGCCATCTCGGTGGCGTGCCGGACCACCCACGAATCCCCGGTCACCCCCGGATTGCCGAACAGCTCCCGGATCGCGGTCGACGTCGCCGACAACGGGTTCCACTCGGCGATCGCCCCGAGCCAGCCGGGCATGGTGTCCGGTGAGACGAAGGCGCTGGAGAGGAAGCCGACCGGGAACTCCAGCGTCTGCACCCCGGTCATCGCCTCCGGCCCGCGCAGGGTCAGTCCGATGTAGACACCCACCCAGATCAACGCGAAGCGCAGCAGCAACACCAGCGCGAACGCGGTCACCGCCTCCGCCACCGAACCGTGCACCGTCCAGCCGATGGCCAAGCCGGACAGCACCATCACCACCAGGGTGACCGCCGCCAGCACCAGATCCGCGACCGCCCGGCCGACCAGCACCGAGGCCGCGGCCATCGGCATCGCGCGGAACCGGTCGGTGACCCCGCGTTCGACGTCGGCGAGCACCGCGGCGGCGGTCATCCCGACCCCGAAGAGCATGGTCATCACGAACATGCCCGGCATCAGGAACTCGCGGTAGTCCCCGCCGCCGGGCACCTGCATGGCGCCGCCGAACAGGTAGGCGAAGATCAGCACGATCAGCACGTTGAACAGCAGGCCGAAGACGATCGGGCCGGGGTTGCGGGCCCAGTGCGCGAAACCGCGCCGGGTCAGCGTCCAGCTGTCGGCCAGCAGCCAGCGCGGGCCGTGGTCCACCGCGGGTGCGGTCATGCTCGGGCCTCCGTGAGTTGCAGGAACACTTCGTCGAGGGTGGGCAGGCGCAGGGTGAGGTCGTCGAGGCGGACGTCCGCCTCGTCCAGCGCGCGCACCACGCCGGGCAGCGCGGCGGCGTGCCCGGTGACCCGGACGCTGATGCGGCGGGTGTCGCCGTCGACGTCCGGTTCCCCGCCGAGCGCCTTCTTCAGCACGTCCACGGCCTTGCCGAGATCGGCCGCGTCGTGCGGCACGACGTCGATGCGGTCGCCGCCGATCCGGGATTTCAGCTCGGCCGGACCGCCTTCGGCGATGACGTGCCCGTGGTCGATCACCGCGATGCGGTCGGCGAGCTGGTCGGCCTCGTCGAGGTACTGGGTGGTCAGCAGCACCGTGGTGCCGTCGGCGACCAGCTCGCGCACGGCCTCCCACACCTCGTTGCGCCCACGCGGGTCCAGGCCGACGGTCGGTTCGTCGAGGAACAGCACGGCGGGCGCGAGGATCATGCTCGCCGCGAGGTCCAGGCGTCGCCGCATACCGCCGGAGTAGGACTTCACCGGCTTGGACCCGGTGTCGTCGAGGCCGAAGCGGGTCAGCAGTTCGGTGGCGCGCTTCCTGGCGGCTCGCCGGTCGAGGTGGTGCAGCCGGCCGAACATGACCAGGTTCTGGTAGCCGCTGAGCACCTCGTCGACGGCGGCGTGCTGACCGACCAGCCCGATGGTGCGGCGAACCCGGTGCGCCTCGGTCGCCACGTCGAAGCCGCCGACGCGCGCCCGCCCCTCGTCGAGGCGGACGAGGGTGGCGAGGATGCGCACCGAGGTGGTTTTGCCCGCGCCGTTCGGGCCGAGCAGGCCGCACACCGAACCACGGGGAACCCGCAGGTCGAAGCCGTCCAGGGCGAGCTTGTCCCCGTACCTCTTGCGCAGGCCGTCGGCTTCGACGGCGAACTCGTTCGTACTCATCGGACTCCCTTCCGTGCGCTGTACCGTACACCATACGGTTCGAATGGCAAAAGGGTGCCCCGGCGGGAGGAGCAAGGGGAGAGGTGGGCGGGACCCGGAGCCGCCGAAGTCCCGCCCACCCGTTCAGGGGGCGGGTGGCCGGACCCGCCGCGATGGGCGATCGTTCCGCTGTCGCAGCGGGCTCGGGGCCCACCGGCGCGGTGAAGGATATGGTCCAGACCATACCATTAATGGTCCAGACCAGTGGATCAAGAATCGCCCGCCCGGTCGAGCGAACGCGAAGTCCGCCTACCGGAGGGGCGCAACTCGACGCGTGTGGTCATACCACTTCAGTCGTAGTAGTCTGCGGTGATGCGGCGCAACCAAGCCAGGCGCGAGGCGCTCGTCGACGCGACCATCGAGGTGCTCGCGCGGGAAGGGGCCCGTGGGCTCACCTTCCGCGCGGTGGATGCCGAGGCCGGTGTCCCGGTCGGCACCGCCTCCAACTACTTCGCCAACCGCGACGACCTGCTCACCCAGGCCGGTCAGCGCATCCACCTCCGCCTCGGCCCCGAGCCCGCGGACGTCGAGGAACTCATGCGGGCGCCGCGTGACCGCGAGCTGGTGAGCAGGCTGATGCGCGACATCGTGCGGCGGCTGTCCGACGGGCGAACCAACTACCTCGCCCTGCTCGAACTGCGCCTGGAAGCCACCCGGCGCCCGGGACTCCAGGCCACGCTGACCGAGACGCTGAAGCTCAACCTCGCCCAGAACATCGACTTCCACCTGGCTTCCGGGCTGCCCGGCGACCGCGACACCGTGCTGCTGCTCTACCTGGCGATGACCGGCCTGGTGGTGGAGCACCTGACCCTGCCGGAGGTGCTCGCCCCCTTTCCGCTCGACGAGGTGATCGACACCCTGGTGACCCGGCTGACCCCGACCGGAACCGGCCGGGGGGTGGTCACCGCCGGCGGTGACCCGGGATAGTGGGCCCATGGAGACGATCGGCCGGGGACCGGTCGCGGTGGTGCTCGCCGAGGGCGACCGCGCGCTCAAGGTGTTCCCGGCACCGCTGAGCAGGCAGATCCGCGCGGCCCTGGACGCCGAACTGGCGACCCTGCGCACCCTCGCCGGGGCACGGCCGATCCTCGTCCCCGAAGAGCTCGTGGAACTGCCAGACGGCAAGCCCGCGCTGCGGATGGAACGCTGCGGGCAATCGCTCGCCGACCTCGTGGCGCACAACGGCCCGCTGTCCGCCGAGGACACCATCACCATCGGGCTGGCGTTGTCCTCCGCGCTCGCCACCGCGCACGAAGCCGGGCTCGTGCACGGCGGTGTGCACCCCGGGAACCTGTTGTTCCGGGAGACGGGCGAGCCGCTGGTCACCGACTTCGGCGTGGTGCTGCGGACCGCCTTCCCCCGCGATGTGCTGCCCGGCTTGGAGTTCACCGCGCCGGAGACCGTGCGCGACGGCACCCTGGCCGAAGCCGCCGACCTGTACGGGCTCGGGGCGGTGCTCCGGTTCGCGCTGACCGGTGAGCCGCCGTTCCACTTCCAGCCGGGGGAACAGGCCGGCGAACGCGTGCTCAAGGTGCTGCACGAAGCCCCCGCCCCGGTCGCCGGCGAACGGCTCGGCGAGCTGATCGGGCGGCTGCTGGCCAAGGACCCCGCGGACCGGCCGGACCACGCGGCGACGGTCGCCGAGGAGCTGTCGTGGTTGCGCGCGCCCGAACTGCCGCGCACCCCGGTCAAGCTGATCAAGCCGGTCGAAGTGAAACGGCGGGTGCCCGCCGAACGCCAGGGCAGGCTTGGCCTGGTGCTCGGCATCGCCGCCGCGCTCGCCCTGCTCGCCGCCGCGCCGATCCTGCTGCTCTCGCAGCGGTCCGCCGAACCGCCCGCCGCCGCGTCCGGGGCGGCGGTCCCGCTGGCGCCGTTGGTGCCCACGCCGGCCAAGCCGTTGCAGCTCGACCTCGCCGAACCGGAGGACCTCGGTGACACCGTGCGGCTGAGCTGGTCGACACCGGACGTGCTGGACTTCGTGGTGATCGTGGCACCGGCCGGGCAACCCAACAAGGCGACCTACGTCGACCGCAAGCGCACCTTCGACGTACCGGTGTCCCCCGGCCTCCAGTACTGCTTCGCCGTCCAGGGCACCAACGGTGCGCAGACGGTGGAAACCGACCCGAGGCCGATCCGCGGCGCGACCTGCAACCGGTGAGCTACGGGCGCAGCCCGCGCGGGTCGAGCGCGGCACGCAACCGGTCGCGCCACGGCCGCCGCCGGAGCCCCCGGCGGACCGCCGCCTCCGCCAGCCAAGCGCGTTCGGCCAGTTCCGGACCGGCGTGGGCACCCGACCACAGCGCGGTGTCCACCGCACCGGCCAGCGCCCGCACACCATCCACAGTGGACTGATCGGCCACCGCGGCGGTGGCGTCGGCCAGTTCCCGCACGGTCATCCCCGGCCGCACCGGAACCCGGTGCGGCCGCAGGCGGTCCCGCACCTCGGCCAAGGCACCGGCGATCGAACCGTTGCCGAGCGCACGGCGCCGCCGACGGCGCCGGAGCTGCTTGAGCAGCGGCACCCCGGTGAGCCAGCCGACCGGCAGCACCACCACCGGCGCCAGCAGCAGCGACCACGACGGCCCGCCACCACCGGTTTCCTCCGGCTCGTCCGGCGCGGCTCCTTCCTCGTCGTCGGAACCGGCGCCCTCCAGCGCTTCCGGCGGCGGCAGGCGGTCACGGGCCTTCGCGGTGACCTCACCGAGCCCCGCGCCGGTCCGGCTGCGCTGCGCGGTGCCGGTGGGATCGAGCGCCACCCAGCCGATGCCCGCCACCGCCACCTCCGGCCAGGCCAGCACGTCGGCGTTGCGCACCTGGTAGACCCCGTCCGGACCGGGCAGCGCGGGTGACTGGAACCCGACCACCAGCCGTGCCGGAATGCCCTCGATCCGCGCCAGCGCCACGTAGGCGGCGGCGAACTGCTCGCTGGTGCCCTGCTTGCTCTCCAGCAGGAAGTGCCGCAGCTGCGGCCAGGAGTGCCCGGTCGGCCGGTCCGGCCCGTTGACCACCCGGTAGTGCCGGCTCAGGTAGCGCTCCAGCTGCATGGCGGACTGGAACGAGGGCCGCTGCCCGCCGGTGGCCTGGTCGGCCAGTTCGCTGATGCCGGGTGGGATGACGCCGACCTCACCGAGGCCGCCGGGTGCGGTGGCGTCGATCGCCGCCTGCTCCAGGCTGGCCACGTCGACCTGCGGTTCCCACCAGCTCAGCTGGTAGGCGACCGGCGTGCCGGGGCCGAGCAGCGTGCCGCGGCCCTCGTCGACGAACGGATCGGCGCCGGTCACCGAGGCGGGCCACGCCTGGCTGGGCAACCACGGCCCGCCGAGGCCGGCCGTGCTGACCGACGCTTCCCGCCTGGTCACCGGCGCGGTCAAGCCGGGGCCGGGCGGGATCTGCAGGCCCAGCCGCCGGAACTCCCCGCTGGGCTTCCAGTTCACCCCGTCGAAGGCGTCCAGCACCGCCAGCGACCACCGGTCGACCGGACCGGGTGCGCTGTACCGGAACAACGGCACGTCCGGTTTGCCCAGCCGGGCCCCGATCTCGGCCAGCGGACTGGCCACCCTGGCCGGTGGCACCGGCGTGGTTTCCTCCTGCTTCAGCGAATACGCGACCCCGCCGACGGGGTCGAACAACGCCGCCGCGGACGCGCCACCGACCGCCACCACGACGAGCGCGACCACCGCCACCACCGCCGTCTTCGACCAGCGCGCGGCACCGGCCAGCGCGATCGCCGCGGCGGCGGTGTACCCGAGCGCACCCGGGACCGCCGACGTGCCCGGCGCCGCCAGGTACAGCTGGCTCAGGCACAGCACGGCCAGGCTGGGCAGCAACGCGAGCAACGGTTTGCGCGTGCGGTGCAGCAGTTCGAGGCCGAGCACCGCGGCCGCCAGCACGGCCAGCGGCACGAACAGGAACAACTGCACGTCCGGCCGGGCGGGCCAGGTGGACTGGAGCGCGAGCCGCCACGACTGGGTCAGCCCGGCGGACAGCGCGCCGAACGTCTCACCGGTGGGCAGCCCGGCGGCGGTGGTCGGGAACAACACGGCCTCGACCAGCCCCAGCAGCCCGGCCACCGCCACCAGCAACGGGCGCCACGGCACCAGGGAAGCCTGGCGCCCGGCCAGTTCCGCGACGGCGAACGCCAGCACGGTGACCACCAGGATCGGCACCAGCAGCGTGCCGAGGCCGAACACCGGCGCGAACAGCAGCCCGGCCACCGCACCGGCGAGCAGCACACCGAGGGTCTCCACGCGGGTCCTCACGCGACCACCGCGTTCCACCGCTGGAGCAGCCCCGCCGCCGACGGCCCTTCGAGCACCCGCGCCCCGGGCACCGCCGTCGACCGGGTGCCGAGGGAGAACACGCTGAGCACCGGGTAGAACGGCCGCAGCCGGGCCAGCGCCGCCGCTCCCGGGTCCCCGGTGGCGACCACCACGAGCGCCCCACCGCGGGAGCGGGCCAGCGAAAGCGCGGGCGGCACCAGCGGCACCGGCGCCGGTTCCGGTGCGGCCACGCACAGTTCGTCCAGCAACCGCCGCGCGCCCTGCGGCCCGTCCGAAGCGGACACGTCGACGCCGGACGGGGTGAGCAGGCGGCAGCGGTGACCGGACAACGCGGCGGCGTTCAGCATCGACGCCGCCACCTCGACGGCCTCCTCGAAACCGCGTTCCTGCCGGGTGTCCAGCAGCAGGGTGAGCCGGGGCTGGTCGGGGTCGGCGAACTCGCGGACCATCAGCCTGCCGGTGCGCGCGGTGGCCTTCCAGTGCAGGTGCCGCACCTCGTCACCGGGTACGTACTCACGCACCTCCCGCAGGTCCAGTGAGCCGTGCAGGGCGTCGTCGGCGGCTCGGCCCTCGTGGTGGTGCCGGGGCTGCCCGCCGGACACCGCCCGCACCGGGTGGCACCGCGGGTGCACCCACAGGGTCACGGACTTCCCGGTGGCCAGGCGGTTCCTGGCCAGGCCCAGCGGATCGGAGCGCTCCAGCACCAGCGGGCCCACCTCGAACCGGCCGCGTTGCTCGGTGGGCAGTTCGTAGTGGTAACCGGCCTGCGCGCCGGGGGCGAGCGCCCGCACGCCGACCGTGCGCACGCCGGAACCCACCCGGTCCCCGGCGGTGAACCCGGCCTGCCGCCGCGTGCCCTCGTTGCGCACCAGCAGGCGGGCGAGGGCCGGGCGGCCGCGTTCGACGCGGTCCGGGTAGACCTCCCGCGAGACCGTCACGCTGGGCTGGCGCCCCACCAGCAACGCGGCCACCAGCACCGCGCCGGCGCAGCTCCCGCCGAGCGCCCGCAGCATCGGGTGGCCCAGCAGGATCCCCGCGCCGAGCAGCACCGGGGCGAGCACGAGCACGGCCACCCCGCGCCGGGTCAGGCGCATCGGTCAGCGGCCCGCGTTGGCCGACGGAACCGGCACCGAGGCCAGGATCTCGTCGAGGATCTCCCCGGCACCGCGCTGGTTCAGCTCGGCGTCGGCGGTCAGCACCAGCCGGTGCGCGAGCACCGGCTCGGCCACGTCCTTGATGTCGTCGGGGGTGACGTAGAGGCGGCCGTCGGTGGCGGCGTAGGCCTGCGCGGCCCGCACCAGCGCGATGCTCCCCCGCGGGCTGGCGCCGTAGCGGACCGCCGCGTGCCCGCGGGTGGCCGCCGCCAGCCGGGCCGCGTATTCGACCACCGCGCGATCGATGTGCGAGGAGCGCACCTCCGCGATCGCCTGCCGCAGGCGGGCCAGGTCGACCACCGGCGGCAGCTCCTCGGGGCTGATGCCCGCGCAGTCGCTCATGATCACCAGGACCTCGGCGTCGAGATCGGGGTAGCCGACGGAGAGCCGCATCAGGAACCGGTCGAGCTGGGCTTCGGGCAGCCGGTAGGTGCCCTCCATCTCGATCGGGTTCTGCGTGGCCACCACCAGGAACGGGTGCGGCACCTCGTGCCGGACCGAATCCACCGTCGCGGTGCGCTCGGCCATCACCTCGAGCAGCGCCGACTGGGTCTTCGGGGTGCCGCGGTTGATCTCGTCGGCGAGCACCACGTTGGCGAAGATGCCGCCGCCGTGGAACTCGAACCGCTCGTCCTTCTGGTGGTAGACCATCACGCCGGTGATGTCGCCCGGCAGCAGGTCCGGGGTGAACTGGATGCGGTTGAAGGTGCCGCCGACGCTGCGTGCCAGGCAGCGGGCCAGGGTGGTCTTGCCCAGCCCCGGCACGTCCTCGACGAGCAGGTGGCCTTCGGCGAGCAACGCGGTGACCGCCAGGCGCACCACCTCGGGCTTGCCGCGGATCACCTGCTGCACGTTGCCCGCGATCAGCGCGTAGACCTCGGCCGACTTCGGCTGGGTCACTTCCCCTCCCCCTGCCAACGATTCCACCTGCCCGGCGAGAATAGGCCGTCCGGCCGGGGACCGGTCCCCCGATCGGTCCCGGTCAGTCACGCAGCACCGGCAGGCTCAGTTCGAAGATGGCGCCGCCCTCTTCGGCGTTGTACACGCCGAGCGTGCCGCCGTGGGCCTGGGCCACCCAGCTGACGATGGACAGGCCCAGCCCGGACGAACCGCCGCCGCCGGTGAACCGGTCGAACGCCTCCTCGGCCAGCGCGGCGTCGATGCCGGGACCGTGGTCGGCCACGGTGACCCGGCCACCGGCCACCGTGACGTGCACGATGGCGGGCTGGTCCGGCAGCTTCCCGTACCGCAGCGCGTTGTCCAGCAGGTTGCCGATGGCCCGTTGCAGCAGCGCCGGGTCGGCGGAGACCTTGGTGGCCGCCGCGGTGACGGTGACCCTGGCGCCGTCGTGCGGGGTCTCCTCGACCAGCGAGGTGACCAGCTGGTCCAGCCAGACCGGCTGGATGGCCAGCTGCTCCACCCCGGCCGCCAGCCGCGCCCGCACCAGCAGGCCGTCGATGATGCCGCCCATCCGGCCGGCCAGCCGGACCGTGCGCGGCAGCAGCTCGGCGTGCTGGTCGGGGTGCCGGACCGCGGTTTCGGCCAGCGCCCGCAGGGCGGCCACCGGCGTCCGCAGGTCGTGCGCGGTCTCGGCGAGCAGCACCTCCTGCTGTTCCAGCGCGGCGGCGGCGGGCCGGATCGCCCGGCCGGACAACACGTGCCCGGCCAGCGCGACCGCGGCGACCAGCACCACGCACCCGGCGACCACGCCGAGCACCAGGCGCTGGTGGGCGGCCTCGACCTGGGCGGTGTCCACCCAGGCGACGATCGCCCCGACGTTCTGCGCGAACTCGTTCCGCAGCGGCTCGGCCCGCACCCGCACCGCGCCGTCGTCGAAGTAGGTGGACAGCGCCAGGTTCTCGCTGACCGCCCGCGCGGCGAACCGGTCCAGCTCGGCCCGGTCCACTTCGACGCAGACCCGTGAGCTGTAGTACGGCGCGAACGGGGTCGCCGCACCGCCGGGCAGCACGGCGAACTGCGGGCACTGGTCGCTCAGCACGTCCTTGCCGATGTAGTCGGTGACGATTCCGTCGCCGTACTGGACCACGCGCGAGGCGGTGGAGGTGACGCGGTTCAGTTCGCCGTCCAGCCACTGCTCGCCGCGTGCGCGGTCGGACTCCAGGACGAGCCAGGCCAGCAGGACCAGCCCGGCCGCGTTGAGCGCGGTGAACAACGCGGTCAGCAGCAGGCGCAGGCGGCGCAGGCGCTCGGCGGAGACGCTCTTCACGAAGCCGCCAGCCGGTAGCCGTGCCCGCGCACGGTGTGGATCAGGTCGGGCTCACGCAGTTTGCGCCGCAGCCGCCGGACCACCACGTCGACCACGTTGGACATCGGATCGGCCTCGGCGTCCCAGCAGTGCTCCAGCAGTTCGGCCCGCGGCACCGCCTGGTCCGGCCGGGCCGCCAGGTACTCGAGCACGGCGAACTCCTTGCCGCTGAGGGTGAGCAGCACACCACCGCGGCGGACCTCGCGGCGGGCGCAGTCGACCTCGAGGTCGGCGTGCCGCAGCACCGACGGCCGCCCGGCGCCCGCGCGACGGCACAGCGCCAGCACCCGCGCGGTCAGCTCCCCCGGCGCGAACGGCTTGACCAGGTAGTCGTCACCGCCGTGGGCGAAGCCGTCGACGCGGTCGGCGAGCGTGTCGCGGGCGGTCAGGAACAACACCGGGACCGCCCAGCCGGCCTGGCGGCGCCGGTGCACGTGGGTGATCGCGTCGCCGTCGGGCAGCATCCGGTCGAACACGGCGCAGGCCAGCGGCCCGGCCAGGCGTCCGGCCGTGGCCAGGTCGGCGGCGGTGAGCACGTCGAGCCCGGCGGCCCGCAGCTCGGCCGAGACCGCCACCCGGAGGTCCTCGTCGTCCTCGACCACCATCACCCGCGCCTGGCCTGAAGCTGTCATCGAATCCTCATGTGTGCTGCTGGAAGGTGGGCCGCGGATCAACCGAACGAGGAGGTGCGGCTTGCTGTTCCGGGTGCTCGGACCGCTCGAGGCGCAGACGCCGGACGGGGCTGTGCTCGAGCTGGGGGCCAGGAAACCCACCAGGGTGCTGGCCACCCTGCTGCTGAACCCTAACGGCTGGACCAGCGTGGCTCAGCTGATCGGCGCGACCTGGCAGGAACAGGCCGCGCCCGCGTCGGCCGAAGCGAACCTGAAGACCTACATCTGGCAGCTGCGGCGAACCCTGCCGGGAGACCGGATCGAGAGCAGGCCGGGGGCCTACCGGCTGCGCGCCGAGCGCGGCGAACTCGACGCCGACCTGGTGGCCGCGGCGGTCCCGGCGGCTCACCGGGCGCTGGCCGACGGCGACGCCGAAACCGCGGCGAAGCTGTGCACCGGCGCGCTGGCCCACTGGCGCGGCCGTCCGTTCGACGGGGTCGAAACCGAGTTCGCCGAGCCGGTGCTCGCCCGGCTGGCGGAGCTCCGCGGTGAACTCCGGCTCTGCCTCGCCGACGCCTGGCTGGCCGGGGCCCGCTTCTCCGAAGCCATCGCGCTGCTGCGCGAACTGACCGACGAGGACCCGCTGCGGGAGGCCGCGTGGACCCGGCTGGTGCGGGCGCTGCACCGGGCGGGCAGGCGCGACGAGGCCGTCACCGCCTTCGGCCGGGCTCGCACCGTGTTGTCCGCGGAACTGGGCATCGAGCCGGGTCCCGAGCTGAACGCCGCGGTCGCCGAAGCGAGGGAACCCGGTGGCCGCCGCCGGTGCTGCGACCTGCCGCGGGACCTGCCGTCGCTGACCGGCCGCGAGGTCGACCTGGACACCCTGCGCACGCAGCGGCAGACCGGCGGCCCGGTGCCGGTGCTGGTGGTCGACGGCATGCCGGGGGTGGGCAAGACCGCGCTGGCGGTGCGGTTCGCGCACGAGGTCTCGACGGACTACCCCGACGCGCGGTTGTTCGTCGACCTGCGGGCACGGACCAGGCCGTTGTCCGCGGCCGAGGTGCTGGCCCGGCTCCTGCGCGCCTCGGGGGTGCCCGATTCGGCGATCCCCGCCGATCCGGACGAACGCGCCGCGTGCTGGCGGGGTGAACTGGCCGGGCGGCGGGTGCTGCTGGTGCTCGACGACGTGGCCGACGCGGCCCAGGTCGTCCCGCTGCTGCCGGGCACGGCCGGTTGCCTGGTGCTGGTGACCACCCGCAACCGCGCGCTGGCCGTCGAAGGGGGCCGCGGGCTGACGCTCGCGCCGCTGGACGCCTGGTCCGCGGCGGAGGTGTTCCGCACCGGCGTCGGGGACTGGCGCACGGATGCCGAACCCGCGGCGGTGGCGGAGGTCGTCGGGTTGTGCGGGGGCCTGCCCGCCGTGCTCCGCGCCGCCGCGGCCCGGCTGCGGTCGCGTCCGCTGTGGACGGTGGGCGGGCTGGCCCGCCGGCTGGCCGCCGACGGCCTGCCCGGCATGGCCGAACTGCTGGAGCCGTCCTACCGGCGGCTGGCCGAGCCGGAGCGGCGGTTGTTCGCCGGGTTCGGCCGGTACGCCGAACTGGACGTGCGGCTGGCCGCCGAGGTGGCGGGGCTGAGCCGAGGCGAAGCGGTGCGGGCGCTGGAGGCGCTGGCCGACCGGCACCTGCTCGACCCGCGGCCCGGCGAGGTCTACGCCTGCCACCCCGCGGTGCGGTCGGTGGCCGCCACCGGCCTGCCGGTGCGGGTGGCGTGATGGGGGTCGCCGTGCTGAATCGAGGACACCGGGAACTGTCCGCCCTGCTGGCCTCGGCCACGGCCGAGGTGCTGGTGATGAGCACCGGTTCGCTCGCGCTGGCCCGGCCGCGCGAGGTCGACCGGTACAACCTGCGCCGCGGCGTCGCCTACCGCGTGCTGTGCCCCGGCGAGTTCGCCCTGCCCGGCAACGCGGAGGTCCGCACCGCGCCGAGCGTGCCGTCGGACGCGCTCGTGGTGGACCGCGCCGTCGCCGTGCTCCCCGCCGAGCGCGGCGGTTTCGCGGCGTTCGAACTGCCCGGCGTGGTCGGCACCACGGTCGAGCTGTTCGAACGGATCTGGGCGGTTTCCGCGCCACGCGGGGAGGAACCGCCGTCGGACCGCGAACGCGAACTGCTGTCGCTGCTGGCGAAGGGAGTGACCGACGAATCGGCGGCGCTGCGGCTGGGGATCTCCGTGCGGACCGTGCGGCGGACGGCGGCGGACCTGATGCTGCGGCTCGGGGCGCGCAGCCGGTTCCAGGCGGGTGCGCGGGCGGCGGACCGCGGCTGGCTGCCCGCCGGGTCACCGGACCCGGTTCCCGTAGCATCGCTGGGTGCGTGTGCTGGTGGTCGAGGACGATGAGGACCTGCGGGCGGCGGTGGCGGGAGCCTTGCGGGGCACCGGGTTCGCCGTGGACGCGGCGGCCGACCTCCCGGCGGCGGACGAGGCGCTGTACGTCAACGCCTACGACTGCGCGGTGTTCGACCGGATGCTGCCCGCCGGTGACTCGCTGGCCTACGTGCGGGCGCGGCGGCGGGCGGGCTGGGCGGTCCCGGTCCTGTTCCTGACCGCGCTGGACGCGGTGGCCGAGCGGATCGCGGGCCTGCGCGACGGCGGGGACGACTACCTGGTCAAGCCGTTCGCCGTGCCGGAACTGGTGGCGCGGGTGGGCAGCCTGTGCCGCCGCGCGGGCACCGGCCCGCCGCCGGTGCTGCGGCGGGCCGACCTGGAGGTCGACCTCGGGCGGCGCGAGGTGCGCCGCGGCGGGGTGCTGCTCACGCTGACCCGCACCGAGTTCACCGTGCTGCGGCTGCTGCTCGCCGCGGACGGGCGGCCGGTGGCGCGCGGCGAGCTGATCCGGACGGCGTGGGACGAGATGGCCAGTCCGGCGTCGAACGTGCTGGACGTGGTGATCGCGCAACTGCGGCGCAAGCTGCGGAACCCGCCGCTGATCCACACCGTGCGCGGGGTGGGGTACCGGCTCGACCAGTAGAACAGGTGTTCGATCATCGTGTATGGTCGGGAGCATGGCCACAGAGCTGCAGGGTTCCCTGTTCGACACCGGGGCGGAGGTCGGCCTGCGCCCGCTCGGCGCCCTCGAGCGCACCACGCTGGGTGACGGCGCCTGGATCGACGTGCTGCCCGGCTGGCTCACCGGCGCGAGCGAGTTGTTCGAGCGCTTGGTGCACGAGGTGCCGTGGTACGGCGAGCAGCGGTGGATGTACGAGCGCATCGTCGACGTGCCGCGGTTGCTGTGCTTCTACGAGGAGTCGCAGCCGTTGCCGCACCCGGTGCTCACCGAGGCGCGCAAGCGGCTGAGCGCGCACTACGCGGCGGAACTCGGCGAGCCGTTCCGCACCGCGGGGCTGTGCTACTACCGGGACGGCCGGGACAGCGTCGCCTGGCACGGCGACACCATCGGCCGCGGCAGCAGTGAGGACACCATGGTCGCGATCGTCTCCGTCGGCGCGCCGCGGACGCTGGCCCTGCGGCCACGCAGCGGCGGCGAGCCGGTGAAACGCCCACTCGGCCACGGCGACCTGATCGTGATGGGTGGTTCGTGCCAGCGCACCTGGGAGCACGCCATCCCGAAGACGAGCAAACCGGTGGGACCGAGGATCAGCATCCAGTTCCGCCCGAGAGGAGTCCGCTGACCGCTTGACCCGCAGGCGCATTCCGGCCCAGGTGACCGCCAGAACCAGCAGGGCGGCCGCCACTCGCTTGGCTGGAGCGTGACGGCAGGGCCGCCCCAGCATCACGGCCAGGAACGGCTCCACGGAGTGGCGTTCGACGAGCCGGACAGCAATGCCAAGCACGCCGACGCCGACCCCGGCGGCGAGCAGGCCCGCCTCAGCCACGACCAACGAGCCACAGGTGACCGCCAAGACCAAGAGGGGCCGCCGCCCCGTGAGGTGACCGGAGAACAGCGCACCCCTGGACCCGTTGACCCGAGCGCCGCCGACTGGCAAATTAGAACACGTTCTACCAATGGCGGAGGAGCGTGGGCCGATGGCGAGCACGTACCAGCTGTCCCACCTGCGCACCCTCGAAGCCGAATCGGTGCACATCTTCCGTGAGGTGGCGGCCACCTTCGAGCGGCCGGTGCTGCTGTTCTCCGGCGGCAAGGACTCCGTGGTCATGCTGCACCTGGCCACCCGCGCGTTCTGGCCGGCCCCGCTGCCGTTCGGCGTGTTGCACGTGGACACCGGCCACAACTTCCCCGAGGTCCTCGAATACCGCGATCGCACGACGGCGGAGCTCGGCGTCCGGCTGACCGTGGCCAGGGTCCAGGACGACATCGACGCCGGGCGCGTGGCCGACGAGCCCAGCCGCAACCGGTTGCAGACCACCACCCTGCTGCGGGCGATCGGTGAGCACCGGTTCGACGCGGTGTTCGGCGGCGCCCGCCGCGACGAGGAGAAGGCCCGCGCGAAGGAGCGCGTGTTCAGCTTCCGCGACGAGTTCGGCCAGTGGGACCCCCGCAACCAGCGCCCCGAGCTGTGGAACCTCTACAACGGCAGGCACCGCCCCGGTGAGCACATCCGCGTGTTCCCGCTGTCCAACTGGACCGAACTGGACGTCTGGCAGTACATCGCCGACGAGCGGATCGAGCTGCCACCGCTGTACTACGCCCACCGGCGCACGGTTTTCCAGCGCGACGGCATGTTGCTCGCCGTCACCGAGCACCTGAGCCCGCGCCCGGACGAGCAGCCGCACGAAAAGCTGGTGCGCTTCCGCACGGTCGGCGACGCCACCTGCACCGGTTGCGTGGTGTCCACCGCCGCCACCCCCGAGGCGGTGGTCGCCGAAGTGGCCGCCAGCCGGGTCACCGAACGCGGTGCCACCCGCGCCGACGACCGGATCTCCGAGGCGGGCATGGAAGACCGCAAGCGGGAGGGGTACTTCTGATGGGCGAACTGCTCCGGATCGCCACCGCGGGCAGCGTGGACGACGGCAAGTCCACGCTCATCGGCCGGTTGCTGTTCGACTCCAAGGCGTTGTTCACCGACCAGCTCGCCGCGGTCGAACGCACCAGCCGCGAACGCGGTGAGGAGCAGCCCAACCTCGCCCTGCTCACCGACGGCCTGCGTGCGGAACGCGAGCAGGGCATCACCATCGACGTCGCGCACCGCTACTTCGCCACCCCACGCCGGAAGTTCATCATCGCCGACACCCCCGGCCACCTCCAGTACACGCGCAACATGGTCACCGGCGCCTCCACCGCCGACCTCGCGCTGATCCTCATCGACGCGCGCAAGGGCATCGTCGAACAGTCGCGGCGGCACGCGTTCCTGGCCTCCCTGCTGGGAATTCCGCACCTGGTGCTGTGTGTGAACAAAATGGACCTGGTGGGCTTCTCGCGCGAACGGTTCGACGAGCTGCGCACCGAATTCGGCCGGTTCGCCACCAAACTGGACGTGCACGACCTGACCTTCATCCCGCTGTCCGCGCTCACCGGTGACAACGTGGTGCACCGCGGCACGGCGATGCCGTGGTACGAGGGCACTTCGCTGCTGCACCAGCTGGAAGAGGTGCACGTCGCCTCCGACCGGAACCTGATCGACGCGCGGTTGCCGGTGCAGTACGTGATCCGGCGGCAGCAGGAGAGCGGCTACTTCCGCGGCTACGCGGGCACGGTCGCGGGCGGGGTGTTCAAGCCCGGCGACGAGGTGCTCGTGCTGCCCTCGCGCACGAAGACCACCATCACCGCGATCTGCGGGCCCGGCGGTGAACCGCTGGCCGAGGCGTTCCCACCGCAGGCGGTGACCGTGCAGCTCGACGGGCAGCTCGACGTCGGCCGCGGTGACCTGATCTGCCGCCCGCGCAACCAGCCGCACGTCAGCCAGGAGCTGGACGCGATGGTCTGCTGGCTGACCGAGCGCACCGACCTGGCCGAAGGCGGCAAGTACGTCATCCGGCACACCACCCGCGGTACCCGGGCGCTGGTGCGGTCGGTGGACTACCGGCTGGACATCACCACCCTGCACCGCGACGAAACCGCCGATTCCTTGGCGCTCAACGAGATCGGCCGGATCAGCCTGCGCACGCAGGAGCCGCTGTTCTTCGACGAGTACCGCCGCAACCGGGCCACCGGCGGGTTCATCCTGGTCGACGAGCAGTCCGGCGCCACCGTCGCGGCGGGCACCGTGCTCGGGCCGGGTGGCACCACCGGCGTGGTCTGGCAGGGCACCGCGGTGACCAGGGAGGACCGCGGCACGCGGGGCGCGACGATCTGGCTCACCGGGTTGTCCGGCTCCGGCAAGTCCACCGTGGCGGCCGAGGTGGAGCGGCGGCTGGTCGCCGACGGCCGTCCCGCCTACCTGCTCGACGGCGACAACCTGCGCACCGGGGTCAACGCCGGGCTCGGCTTCTGCGCCGCCGACCGCGTGGAGAACGTGCGGCGCACCGGCGAGGTGGCGAAGCTGTTCGCCGACGCCGGGGTGGTCGCGGTGGTATCGCTGATCAGCCCGTACCGCGCCGACCGGGCGAAGGTGCGGGCCGCGCACGAACTGGCCGGTCTGCCGTTCTTCGAGGTCCACGTCGACACCCCGCTGACCACCTGCGAGGACCGCGACCCCAAGGGCCTGTACGCCAAGGCCCGCGCGGGCCTGATCAGCGGGTTCACCGGGGTCGACGACCCGTACGAGGTCCCGGAGGCGCCGGAGCTGGTGCTGCGGCCCGAGGACGGCGACCCGGCGGCGATGGCCGCGCTGGTCCTCGCGCTGCTGGGATAACCAGCGGCTGTTCCCTTGCTATGTTCGACCGCAGGAGGTCGGCGATGGTCAAGGGGCAAGCCCTGCGCACCCGGGTCGCGGCCATGCCGGGGGTGCACCGGTTGCGCCGCCCCGCCGGTGACGGGCGCTCGTTCGACCTGCACTACGTGCGGGCCGGGCCGCCCGGCGCCTGTCCCCTGCTGGTCCTCCCCGGCGGGCCGGGGCTGGCCTCGGTGCTGCCGTACCACCACCTGCGCCGGGGCGCCGCGGCCCGCGGGCTCGACGTGGTGATGGTGGAGCACCGGGGCGTCGGGCTGTCGCGCACCGACGACGACGGCGCCGACCTGCCGTTCTCCGCGCTGACCGTGGACCAGGTGGTCGACGACCTGGTGGCCGTGCTCGACGACTGCGGGGTGCGGCGCGCGGTGGTCTACGGCTCGTCGTACGGCAGCTACCTCGCGCAGGGGCTCGGGGTGCGGTACCCGGCCAGGGTGCAGTCGATGGTGCTCGACTCGCCGATGCTCTCGGCCGACGACGACGAGGCCCAGCGCGCCGCGTTGCGCGCGCTGTACGCCGGCGGACCGCTCGCCGACCTGATCGCCGCCGGGGTGGTGCCCGCCGAGGAGACCGGGCAGGTGCTCCAGGTGGTGCACGAGTTCGGCGGCCCGCGGCAGGTCGAGCGCCTGCTGCGGTTGATGGCCAGTGGTCGCGGTGAGCGCGTGTGGCGGTGGCTCAACGGTCTCGGCGAGTTGGAGACCACCAAGGTGAACCGGTTCGTGATGGAGTTCGACCTGGTCGGCGCGATCGCCTTCGCCGAACTCGGGTTCGCGCCGTCGCCGGACGGCCTGCCGCTCGACGTCAACCTCCACTTCGGCGACCTGGCCGCGCGGTACCCGCCGTTCCGCGGGGAGCCGTTCGACCTGAGGACCGCGCTGCGCCGGTTCCACTGGCCGGTGGCCGTGCTCTCCGGCGACCACGACCTGCGCACCCCGCGCTCGATCGCCGCCCGCATCGCTTCGCTGGCCCCGGACGGGGTGCTGGTGCCGCTGGCGGACACCGGGCACAGCACCCTGGACACGCACCGGCTGGCGGCGCTGACCGCCGCGCGGATCGTGGTCGGCGGCGGGCACCGGCGGCTGCCGGAGCTGGCGCCGAGGCTCGCCGCGCTGCCGCGCCGCGGTCCGGGCCGGGTGCTCGGGAAGGTACTCGCCGCCCGGCTCACCCTCGGCGGGCTCGGCCGATGACCTCCGTATGGTCGGCCCGTGGAGCTGCGTGAGATCGAGATCTTCCTGACGCTGGCCGAGGAACTGCACTTCGGCCGCACCGCCGAGCGGTTGCGGGTGTCGCAGGCGCGGGTCAGCCAGTCGATCAGGAAGGCGGAGCGGCAGCTCGGCGCGCCGCTGTTCGAGCGGACCAGCCGCCGGGTGGCCCTGACGCCGATCGGCGCACGGCTGCACGAGGACCTGCGCCCGGCGTACCGCCGCATCGAGGAGGGGCTGGCGCGGGCGAAGGAGGCCGGTCGCGGGGTCACCGGCGTGCTGAACCTCGGCTTCGAGGCCCCCGGCGTCGCCGACCTCATCTCGTCCACCTTGGACAAGTTCCGCCGCGGGAACCCCGGCTGCGAGGTACGCGTCCGCGAGGCCGATTTCACCGACCTGTTCGGCAAACTGCGGGACGGCGAGGTGGACGCGCTGATCACCCTGCTCCCCGCCGACGAACCCGGCGTGGTCACCGGGCCGACCGTCTACAGCGAACACATGGTGCTGGCGGTCCCGGCGCGGCACCCGTTCGCGCGCCGGGAGTTCGTCACCCTGGACGACCTCGCCCGCGACACCGTGCTGCGGGCCGCGCACCCGCCGGCCCCGTACTGGCAGGACGACCCCTGGCACACCCCGGGCGGGCACCCCGTGCGCCGCGGGGAACCGGTGGCCACCTTCCAGGAACTGCTGTCCGCGGTGGCGGCGGGCGCGGGCATCTGCCCGCTGGCCGCCCACGCCGCCGACCACTTCGCCCGGCCGTCGCTGCGCTTCGTCCCGTTCCGGCACGCACCCGAGGTGCACTGGGGCCTGGTGTGGCTCGCTTCGGGCGAAACCACCCGAATCCGGGCGCTCGCCGCGGCTTGCGGGTAAGCGCGCGAATGATGTTCACCGGGGGTGTCAACCACCGTGATTTCACAGTTTCAACGTGCGCGAAACCCACCGGCCCGGCATCCTAGACACGCCGCTGAAGCGCGCCTGAAGCCCGGCTGACCAGGTGTTCCAGCCAGGTGAGTCACCCACAAAGCCCAACCGGGGCGTTACCGGCAAAAAACCACCGGAAAGTCGGTACTTCCGGGGAATCAATTCTGCTGTAGTCGATCGGACACACTTCTCCTCCCCCTCCCCGCTTCCAGCGGTCACCGGAAGGAATGCCCGATGAAGACCAGCAGGTGGGCCAGTCTGCTCAAAAAATCCGCGATCGTCTTGGCCGGGGCCGCGACGGCGTTCGGCCTCGCCACCGCGCCGGCGGTGGCCACGCCCCCGACGCCGGACGGTGGCGTGCAGCCGACGGTGGTCGGCGGCACCAAGGCCGCGCAGGGTGAGTTCCCGTGGATGGTGCGGCTCTCCATGGGCTGCGGCGGGGCACTGTACAAGCCGAACGTGGTGCTGACCGCGGCGCACTGCGTCAGCCGGACGGGCGCCAACACCAGCATCACCGCGACGCTCGGTGTGGTGGACCTGCAGAGTTCCAGCGCCATCAAGGTGAAGTCCACCTACGTCTACCGCTCGCCCACCTACCCGACCGCCACCGGCGGTGACTGGGCCCTGATCAAGCTGGCGTCGCCGGTGAACAACATCCCGCTGCTGCCGATCGCGACGAACGCCTCATACAACAGCGGCACCTTCGACGTGGCGGGCTGGGGCGCCGCCACCCAGGGCGGGGCGCAGCAGCGGTACCTGCTGAAGGCGAAGGTCCCGTTCATCAGCGACACCCAGTGCAAGTCGGCGGGCGGCAGCTACGCGGGCCTGATCGACGCGGCCGAGATCTGCGCCGGCGTGTGGGCCACCGGCGGCATCGACACCTGCCAGGGTGACTCGGGCGGCCCGATGTTCCGGCGGGACAACAACAACGCCTGGATCCAGGTCGGCATCGTCAGCTGGGGCGAGGGTTGCGCCCTGGCGAAGAAGCCGGGCGTCTACACCGAGGTGAGCACCTTCGCCTCGGCCATCGCCACGGCGGCGAACAACCTCTAGGTTCTGCTGAGCGGGAAGTGGCTTCCGGGATTCTCGGAAGCCACTTCCTTGCTCATTCCTCTGCTTCCTCAGGTTTCGGCAGCACACCGATGAGCGAGCCCCACCACCCGGGCGGCTCACTGTTTCGGCGGGCCTACCGGCCACGGCGCGCTTCTGTCGGCGGACCTTTTGTCGCGCCGGGCCCGCTATTGCGGCGAGCCCGCTGTTTCGGCGGGCTACTGTCGCGGCGCGCTCACTGTCGCGACCAGCCCACTGTTACGGCGAACCCACTGTCGCGACTGGCCCCACGTTTCGGCGGGCCCGCTGTACCGGCGGGCCTCCTGTCCCGGTGGGCTCGCTATCGCGGCAGGCCACTGCCGCGACGGGCCCACTGCCGCGACAGGCTCGCTGTCACGGCGAGCTCACCGTCGCGACGAGCCCACCGTTACGGCGAACCCACTGTCCCGCCGGGTCCACTGCCGCGACGGGCCCGCAGCTGTGACAGGCCCACTGTCACGGCGAGCCCCACCGTCACAGCAAACCCACTGCCGCGCCGGGTCCACTGCCGCAACGGGCCCGCAGCTGTGACAGGCCCACTGTCACGGCGAGCCCCACCGTCACAGCAAACCCACTGCCGCGCCGGGTCCACTGCCGCGACGGGCCCGCAGCTGTGACAGGCCCATTGTTTCGGCGGGCCCTACCGGCGGCGGCGGAACTACTGCCGCGGCGAGGCCGCTGTCAGGCGGCACGCCGCGTCAGGTGGCACGCCGCTGTCAGGCGCGCGGCACCCAGCTGGTGGCTCGGCGGCGGAGTAGCTCAGCGGGGGGTTCCGCCGCAGCGAACGTGCGACTCGGCGGGGCGAGTGCGCGGTTCAAGGCTCGCGGGTGGGCTCGCCCGGGCGGGCCCACCCACGAGCTCAGCCTCGTTCGATCAGGTGGCCGACGACGTCCGGGCCGGGGTGGGCGGCGCCGGAGCCGTCTCGGCGCGGGTCCGGCTCGGGGAGTTCGACGGGCGAGCCGCTGCGTGACGAGCCCGCGGGGCGCGGGCCGATCCAGCCGACCACCAGACCCGTTTCGCCCTTGAGGAAGCGGTGCGCCCGCACACCCGCGGTGGCCCGGCCCTTCGCCGGGTACTCCTGGAACGGGGTCACCTTCACGCTCTGCCCGGTCGCCGTGATCACCATCGGCTCACCGTGCTCGCCGTCGTCCGTGCGCACCGCGCCGAAGAAGACCACCTGGCCACCGGCGCCGACGTTGATGCCGGCCATGCCACCGCTCTTCAACCCCTGCGGCCGCACCAGCGAAGCCGCGAACCGCAGCAGCGAAGCCTGCGACGTGAGGAACGCCAGCGTCTCCGTGCCGTCGGTCAGCCACGTGGCACCGACCACCTCGTCGCCGTCCTTGAGCGAGATCACCTCGAACTCGTCGGACCGCACCGGCCACTCCGGCGCGCACACCTTCACCACGCCGTTGCGCGTGCCGAGCGCCAGCCCCGGTGACCCGGCGGCCTGCTCACCCAGCGGCGCCACGCCGATCACCCGCTCGCCCTTCTCCAGCGGCACCAGCTCGCTCGCCGCCATGCCACCGCGCAGCGACACCGTGCCGACCTGCTCCGGCAGCACCGGCAACGGCAGCACGTCGGTCTTGAACGCCCGCCCGCGGCTGGTCACCAGCAGCACCTGCCCGCGGGCGGTGGAGTGCACCACCGCGGCGACCGCGTCGTGCCGGGCCCGGCCGTTGCGCCGCCGCCCCTCCGAAACCTCCTCCGACTCGGCCGCGGTGCGCGCCACCAGGCCGGTGGCGGACAGGATCACCTGGCACGGGTCGTCGGCCACCTCCAGCGGACCGGCCGGCTTCGACGCGGCCAGCACCTCCTTGAGGTCACCGTCGATCAACGCGGTGCGGCGCTCGCTGGAGAACTCCTTCGCGATCTTGCCCAGCTCGGTGGAGACCACCTTCTTCAGCACGGACTCGTCCTCGAGGATGCGGGTCAGTTCCGCGATCTCCTCGCGCAGCTTATCCTGCTCGGCCTCCAGCTCCAGCCGGTCGTACTTGGTCAGCCGCCGCAGCGGGGTGTCCAGGATGTAGCTCGCCTGGATTTCGGACAGCTTGAACTGCTTCATCAGGCCGTCCTTGGCCTCCTGCGCGTTCTCGCTGTTCCGGATCAGCCGGATCACCTTGTCGATGTTCAGCAGCGCCTTGAGCAGGCCCTCGACCAGGTGCAACCGCTCCTCGCGCTTGCGGCGCCGGTACCTGGTCCGCCGGGTGACCACGTCGTACCGGTGCGCCAGGAACACCTCCAGCAGCGCCTTCAGCCCGAGCGTGCGCGGCTGGCCGTCGACCAGCACCAGGTTGTTGATGCCGAACGACTGCTCCAGCGGGGTGAGCCGGTACAGGTCGGCCAGCAGCGCCTGCGGGTTCACCCCGACCTTGCACTCGATCACCAGCCGCGTGCCGTTCTCGCGGTCGGTCAGGTCCTTGACGTCGGCGATGCCGGTGAGCCGCTTGGACTTGTTGACCTCGTCGGTGATCTTCTCGATGATCCGCTCGGTGCCGACGCCGTAGGGCAGCTCGGTGACGGTGATCGCCTGGCGGCCGCGGCTGCCCTCCAGCGGGCCGGTCTCCACCTTGGCGCGCATGCGCACCACCCCGCGGCCGGTCTCGTAGGCCTTGCGCACCTCGTCCAGCCCCAGCAGCAGCCCGCCGGTGGGCAGGTCGGGGCCGGGCACGAACTCCATCAGCTTGTCCAGCGTGGCGTTCGGGTGGTTGATCAGCCAGCGCGCGGCGGTGATCACCTCGAACATGTTGTGCGGGATCATGTTCGTCGCCATTCCGACGGCGATCCCGGAGGTGCCGTTGACCAGCAGGTTCGGGTAGGCGGCGGGCAGCACCGACGGCTCGGCCAGCGAACCGTCGTAGTTGGGCCGGAAGTCGACGGTGTCCTCGCCCAGCTCACCGACCAGCAGCATGGCCTCGCGCGACATGCGGGCCTCGGTGTACCGGCTCGCCGCCGGGCCGTCGTCCGGGCTGCCGAAGTTGCCGTGCCCGTCGACCAGCGGCACGTTCATCGAGAAGTCCTGCGCCATGCGGACCATCGCGTCGTAGATCGCGGTGTCGCCGTGCGGGTGGTACTTGCCCATCACGTCGCCGACCACGCGCGAGGACTTCACGTACGCGTGCGTTGGCCGGTAGCCGTTCTCGTTCATCGAGAACAGGATCCGGCGGTGCACCGGCTTCAACCCGTCGCGCGCGTCGGGCAGGGCACGCGAGTGGATGACCGAGTAGGCGTACTCCAGGTACGAGTCCTCGATCTCGGTCTTGATCGAGTTGTCGTAGACGTTCGCGCCCGCCCGGTCGAAGGCCGACGGGTCGATCTTGGTGGTGGTTCCCTTGCGGCGAGCCATTTCTCTCCTCGTAGATCGACGCTGGCTACGCGTCGATGGCTTCCTGGTCGACCCGGTGCGAGGACTCGACGAGCCAGTTGCGGCGCGGTTCGACCTTCTCGCCCATCAGCAGTTCGAGCGCGGCTTCGGCGGCTTCGGCGTCGTCCAGGGTGATCCGGCGGACCGAGCGGGTGGCCGGGTTCATCGTGGTCTCCCACAGTTCGTCGGCGTCCATCTCGCCGAGGCCCTTGAACCGCGGCACCGGGGTGACGACCTGCTTGCCCGCCGCCTCCAGCCTGGCCACCGTGCTCTCCATCTCCCGCTGGGTGAAGGTGAAGATGGTCTCCGGGTTGCGGCCCTTGGTGACCACCTTGTGCAGCGGCGGCATCGCGGCGTAGAGCCTGCCGTCCTCGATCACCGGGCGCATGTACTTGGCGAACAGGGTGATCAGCAGGGTGCGGATGTGCGAACCGTCCACATCGGCGTCGGCCATCAGGATGACCCGGCCGTAGCGCATCGAGGACAGGTCGAAGGTGCGGCCGGTACCGGCGCCGAGCACCTGCACGATGGAGGCGATTTCGGCGTTCTTCAGCGTGTCGCCGAGACTGGCCTTCTGCACGTTGAGGATCTTGCCGCGCAACGGGAGCAGCGCCTGGTACTCGGACACCCTGGCCATTCGAGCGCTGTTGTGCACGAAGACGCCCGCTTCGAGCGCGAAGTTGTGGTAGCCGTCGACGGTGAGGTCGTAGACGTCGGCGGTCTCCTCCAGCGCTTCGACCGAGGCGACGCGGTGGTTCACCAACTCCGCGGCTTCGCGCAGCCGGGTGGGGTCGCCGCCGTGGTATTCGTCCAGGAGGCGCTGGCCGGGCCCGGAGTGGTGGGCGTCGGCCAGGTAGTGGGTGCAGACCCATTCCGGGCGGTCGTTCATCCACACGCGCTCGTACCCGTCCAGCTCGTCGCCGGCGGACTTGGCCGAGGTCGACCGGTACAGGGGCATCAGCGAAGCCCCCTCGGCCAGTGCGTCGGCCCGGCGGTACGAGCCGTCGCGGAGGCGGAACAGGTGGTCGGGGGTGCAGCGCACCGACTCGCCGTGGTCCAGGGTGACCCGGACCAGCGGCGCGTTCCGCTTGGTGAGCCGGGGCTCGACCAGCGGGGCCACCACGACGCGGCCCGCCTCGTCCGTGGTGTAGCCGAAGTGCGTGACACCCCGTTCCCAGTCCGCGGCGAGGTCGGCGAACGAGCGGCTCCGCCCGGAAGCGAGCGCCACCATGGTGTCACCGGTGAAGCAGCCGAGGGCGCTGTCGCCCTCCACGAGGAACAGTTCGGCCCGGGAGACGCCGGTGGAGCGGCAGTCGACCAGTTTCGGCGGCATCGCGGCGCCTTCGAGGGCGGTTTTGCGGCGGGCCGCGTCCTTCTGCTGCTTCTGGGTCAGCCGCACCCGTGAGGCGTCGACGATCTTCTGCAGGACCGTCTTGGCTTCGGTTTTGGTGCGGCGGTCCTCGGTCCAGGCCTTGATGTGGCGTTCCACCACTCCCTGGATCACCTTCGTGATGCCCGCGGTGGACAGTTCGTCCTTGGTCTGCGAGGTGAACTGCGGCTCCGGGATGCGCACGTGGATCACCGCGGTCATGCCCTCGAGCACGTCCTCGATGGTCGGCGGGTCCTCCTTGGGCTTGAGCAGCCCGCGCGTCTTCGCCACCGCCTCGTTGACCGCCTTCACCGCGGCCCGGTCGAACCCGCGCCGGTGGGTGCCGCCGTGCACGTTGCGGATGGTGTTGGTGAAGCACTCCACCGTGCGCTCGTAACCGGTGCCCCAGCGCAGCGCCACCTCCACCTCGGCGCGGCGCTCCACTTTGGACTGCATCACGCCGTTCTCGTCGGCGGCGTTCTCGCGGTAGGTGCCCTCACCGGTGATCAGCAGCGTGCCGGACACCGGCTTTTCGCTGTCCGGGGCCAGGAATTCCACCATGTCGCGCAGGCCGTCCGGGAAGTGGAAGGTCTCCTCGCTGATCGAGTCGTCCACCGCGGTGCGCAGCACGTAGGTCACACCCGGCACCAGGAACGCGGTGTTGCGCAGCTTCATCCGCACGGCCTGGGTGTCCAGCGCGGCGCCGTTCTCGAAGTAGCGCGAGTCGTACCAGTAGCGGATCGAGGTGCCGGTGCGCTCACCGCGCTTCATCCTGCCGACCACCTGCAGGCCGGAGCGCGGGGTGAACTTGGCCTTCGGCCCCGGCCCGTCGAAGGCGCCCGGTTTCCCGTGCGAGAACGACATGTGGTGCACCTTGCCGTCCTGCTTGACGGTCACGTCGAACCGGTGCGAGAGCGCGTTCACCGCGGAGGCGCCGACCCCGTGCAGGCCGCCGGAGGTCTTGTAGCCGGACCCGCCGAACTTGCCGCCCGCGTGCAGCCGGGTGAGCACCAGCTCGACCCCGGACAGCCCGGACTTGGCGTGCACGCCGGTGGGGATGCCGCGGCCGTCGTCGTCGACCTGGACGCTGCCGTCGGCGTGCAGGGTGACCACGATCTTCGTGGCGTGCCCGGCCACGCCCTCGTCGGTGGAGTTGTCCACCACCTCGGAGAGCAGGTGGTTGATGCCCCGGCTGTCGGTGGACCCGATGTACATGCCGGGCCGCTTCCGGACCGCTTCCAGACCTTCCAGGTGGGTGAGGTCGTTCGCCCCGTACAGGGACTCGGCAGAAGCAGTCACGAGGTCGTTCTCCCAGCTCACGGCGTGCGAGGCACGCCTGATCTCGACATGCGGGGCGGCACGCGGCGGCGACTCGCCCCACTCGAGACTAGCGGGCACCCCCGACCATATGTTCGGTCACGGGGTGCCCGCGCGTCAGTTCCGGGGAAACCGGCCTCACCCGCGCACGGCGCGATGGTACTGCGCGAGCACCTCCCAGCGGGTGATCGCGCGGTCGAGGAACATCAGGCTGTCGAACCCGCAGTCGCAGGGGTTGGCCTCCCGGTTGTCCTGGGGGAAGCTGCCGCCGATCTTGAGGCCGCGGGGGTCGGTCGGTGAGCTGTGGTGCGGGCCGGGGCCGTCGAGCTGCCAGGGGTCACCGGGGGTGACGTAGAACCCCGGCAGCGGCCTGCCGTTGCGGTAGAGCGCCAGCTCACCGGTGCCGAAGTCGAAGGTCGCGGCCAGGAAGACCCACTCGTCCGGGGGCAGGATGCGCCGCCAGTCCTCCTTCGCGGCGAAGGTCTGTGACGCTCCGCTGTCGAGTCGTCGCCCGAGGGCGACCACCTTCAGTTCGCCGTTCACCTGGATCAGTTCGAGCAGGGCCCGCACACCGTGCCCGTCGGATGTGCCGGAGAGCACACCGGCGAGGCCGACGGCGTTGTAGAAGTCCCCCGGGCCGGGGGTGCCGGAGTTGGGTGCCGGGTTGGCCGCCGACGCGCGGAACCAGCCCATCACCGTGGTCTGGCTCACCGCGTTGAACGCCCGCAGGCTGGGCACCCCGGTCGGTGCGTAGACCCCGGCCTTCCAGTCGTCGTTGCCCGCGGTGTCCGGGGCGACCTGCTTGGTGGTCAGGTGCGTCGCGCTGGCCGGGTGCGCACCACCCGCGGTGCGCATCAGCGCGCCGCCGTTGACCAGGTCCAGCGTGGTGCCGGAGAAGCCCCGGTCCTGCTCGCGTGCCGGATCGCCGGGCACGGGGTGCTCGAAGTCGTAGAACGCCACGAGGTCCGGCTGGAGCGACGGCAGCACGTACTCGCCGGCCGCCGACGCGGGCGTGGTCAGCGACACACCGCCGAGCACCACCAGCGCGCCCGCCACCCACCGCCTAGACATGCTTCACCCCGGTGATCCGCCAGATCTTGCCGTTGGCCTTGGCCAGGACGAACAGCTCGGCCGAGCCGTCCACCCCGAAGCGCAGGTCGATCCGGTCGTCCCCGGCGAAGTCGGCCATCGTCTTCTCGTTGCCCGCGGTGTCGAACAGCCGCAGCTGGTGCATGGTGGCCGGTTTCTTGCCGCCGTGCCGCATCTCGCCCGATTCGGTGTACCAGACGCGCCCGTCCACCAGGTCGCCGAACAGGTACTTGCCCTGCAGGAACGGGATGGCCGCGCCCCGGTAGACGAAGCCGCCCGCCACCGCGTGCCCGCTGTCGGCCCCGCACGGCAGGCCCGGCGGCGGGTCGTGGTCGTAGGCGGCGACGGGGTAGGTGTAGCGGTACTTCGCGTCGTCGGCGGGCAGCGGGTAGAGGTTGCACTTATCGGACCGCTTGAACACGAACGGGCCTTCGCGTTCGCCCCAGCCGAGGTTGTCCCCGGCCCGCACGTCGTAGATGGACTCGATCTCGTGCTCGCCGATGCTGCCGACGTAGAGCCGGTTGCGGCCGCCGGTGTCGAAGCTGAACCGGTGCGGGTCGCGGAAGCCGTAGGCGTAGATCTCGCCGAGCGCACCGGGCCGGCCGGCGAACGGGTTCGACGCCGGGATGCCGTACTCGCCGTTCTGGCTGTTGGTGCCGCGGGGGTCGATGCGCAGGACCTTGCCCTGCGGCACGGCGAGGTTCTGCGGGTCGTCGCTGCTCACGCCGCGTCCGCCGTCGCCGACGGCCAGGTAGAGCAGGCCGTGGTCCTCGTCCCCCGGCTTCGCCGCCGGGTTGAAGCCGATCTGCTGGATGGCGTGGATGTAGCTCATGAAGCCGATCCGCAGCATTTCCCGTCTGGTGCCGGAGAAAACCGGGGCGGCCGGGTCGTCGGCGGTCCACTCGGTGACCACGCTGTGGATGATCGTCTTCGGCTGCGGCCAGAGGTCCGGCGGTTTGTTCACCAGCGCGGCGTCGGCCTCGGTGTGCGTGGTGTAGAAGCGGCCGTTCTCGGCGAACCCCGGGTCGAAGGCGACGAAGCCGAAGCCGCTCCCGAGACCGCGGTGCGACCAGAAGTCCGGCTCGAAGGTGGCGCCGACGTCCAGGTAGACGTGCGGGACGCCGTCTTCGAGCAGGTACATCGGCCCGTTGAGGTCCGGCACGTAGAGCCGCCCGGAACCGTCTGGCACCTCGCCGACGTAGTTGATCCGCGCGTGGCGCTTCATCCGGTCGTCGGGGGTGGGCGGCACCGGCTCGGTCTTCGGCATCTGGACCAGTTCTTCGAGGACCAGGCCGAAGTCGGCCGGTGCCGGGTCCTCCGGGAACGGGTCGGTGATCGGTTCGTCGGCCACGGCGGGTGCGGGCGGCACCGCCAGCAGCAGCACCGCGCACGCGGTGAGCAACCAGCGCGCCGGTCGGGACCTTCCGCTCATCAGCTACCTCCCACGACGTCGTGAAAGCGCTTTCAAAGGCTCGCGGGAGCTGACACTACCCAGCGGGAGGCGCTCCGGGCAAGGAACCGGCCAGGAGCTGTCCGATTGCGGACAGGTCTACTTAGGACCGTCAGCCAGCGCTTCGTCCCAACCGGACCCGGCGGTCAGGCGCACCCGCCACTGCCGCACGGACTTGGCGCGGCGCACGCCGAGCACCCCGCTCAGCCGGGTGCCCTTGCGGTACAACGCGACGAACTCGCCGTCGGCGATCGCGCCCTCGACCACCCTGATCTCGTCGGCCCCGCGCAGCAGGCCGAAGGCGACGAGCTTGGTGTCGTACTGGTCGGACCAGAAGTAGGGCACCGGGGTGAAGGGTTCCTCGGCCTGGCCGAGCAGCGCCTTGGCCACGTACAGACCCTGTTCGGTGGCGTTCGTGCGGTGCTCCAGCCGGACCCGGGCCCCGGCGCCCTCGTGGAACCACGACGCGACGTCACCGGCGGCGTACACACCGGGCGCGGCCGCGCACCGGGCGTCGCACTGGATCCCGTCACCGAGGGCGAGTCCGGAACCGGTCAGCCAGCCGGTGGCCGGTACCGAGCCGATGGCCACCACGGCCAGGTCGCAGGGCAGTTCGGTGCCGTCGTCGAGCACCACGGCCTCGACCGCACCGGCGTTGGCCTTGAAGTCGCGCACCATCGCGCCGGGACCGGTGCGCAGGTGCACGCCGTGCTCGCGGTGCAGCCCGGCGATGAATCCGCCGACCTCGGCACCGACGGCGAGGCCGAGCGGCACGGGTTCCGGTTCGACCAGCCACACCTCGGCACCCAGCGCGCGTGCGGCGGCGGCGATCTCGGTGCCGAGGAAGCCGGCGCCGATCACCACCAGTCGCGATCCGGGGGTCAGGTCGGCACGCAGCGCGAGCGCGTCGTCCAGGGTGCGCAGCGTGCGCAGGCCACGCAGCCCCTCGGTACCGGGCAGCGGACGCGGGCTGACACCGGTGGCCAGCACCAGCTGCTCGTACGGCAACTCGGTGCCGTCGGCCAGCACCACCCGCCGGACGGCGGGGTCCAGCGCGGCCGCGGGGGTGCCCAGGCGCAGGTCCAGCCCGAGTTCGGTGGCCTTGTCCGGTCGGCACAGCCGGATCCGGTCGGTCTCCCACGCCCCGGTGAGCACCTGCTTGGACAGCGGCGGCCGGTCGTACGGCAGCTCCGGTTCCGCGCCCACCAGGGTCAGCGGGCCCTCGTAGCCGTTGCGGCGGAGTCCTTCGGCGGTGGCGAGGCCGGCCGCCGAAGCGCCGACAACGACAACGCTCACTCGGTGACTTCGATCGTGGCGGTGGGGCAGACCGACGCCGCTTCGCGCACCGCCTGGTGGTGCTCGGGGCCCGGTGCCTCGTTGAGCACCACGACCAGGCCCTCGTCGTCGTCCTGGTCGAACACGTCCGGTGCGGCGAGCACGCACTGACCCGCGCCACAGCAGCGGTCGCGGTCGATCGTGATCTTCATCGGCGCCTCCTGTTCTCGTGGTGCCGGACCATTGTCCCCGTCCCGGGGTCGAGACTTCCCCAGAGTCCGGCTCGACTCCCACGCTATCGCGATTCGGGGTGGCCCGGGGTGGGCACCGCGGGCGGCGCCCACCCCGGGCTCCACGGGCGGGCCCCCGCCCGGCCGTGGAGTCTGCGCAGGAAGCCGAGCACCCCGGCGGCCCCGCAGGCCCAGCCGCCACCGCCGCCGGGCAGCAGCGGTGCCCCGTATTCGCCACCCGAGCGCAGCAGGACCAGTTCGGCGACGCGGGTGGCGGCGGCCCAGAACTCCTCGTCCCCGGTGGCCAGCGCGACGTCGACGAGGGTGTCGCCGATGCCCGCGAGGCCGTGGCACTGGGACACCGACGGCACGCGTGGCGCCGCGCCGAGGCAGGCCCGCGCACCCTCCTTGGCCAGGTCGGTGTACCCCGGGTCGCCGTAGGCCCTGGCGGCGGCCAGCAGCGGCGGGACGAGTCCGGCCAGGCCACGCCACCAGTCGGCGGCGTGCGCGGGGGTGGTGCGGCGGCGCAGCACCGGCGTCCGCTCGGCCACCTCGGCCCGCAGCCGCTCGAACAGCCCGGCGGCGGCGGCGCCGGTGGCGGGATCACCGGTGGCGCGGTGGTGCGCGAGCAGGAACGCGGCGATCCCGGCGTGCCCGCGGGCGTAACCACACCCGGTGCCGCTGCCGGTCAGGAGGCGACGGGCGCATTCGTCGGCGACGGTGAAGTTGTCCGAGTGCTCGGCCACCGACTGCATCAGCAGGTGCCCGGTGCCGATGCCGGCCACGCCGTGCACGTAGTCGGCGGCTTCGGTGGCCGCGAGGTCGAGCACCGGCTGGGACAGGCCGGCGGTGGCCAGGAACAACGCCGTGCCGGTGCGGCCGGAGAACAGCCCGTTCGGCGGCGCCGCCGGTGGCGGGCGCTCGGCGGTCCGGCGGGCCAGCTCCCGTGCCGCCGCCACGCCACCGGGGTGGTGCAGCAGTTCCATGCCGAGTCCGGCGGTGCCGCGGTAGACGTTCGTGGCCACCGGTTCGCCGTCCAGCAGCCGTTCGGCGTGGCGGACGCATTCCGCCACGGTGGACTCGATCGCCGAGGCGAGCAGGTCCGGGGTGAGCACCGGGTCACCGGATCGCTTGGGGGCACGGCGGCGCCTGCCCGCGCGGACGTCGGCGACCGCGGCGGCGCGTTCCGCCGGGTCGAGGCTGAGCAGCCGCGGCACCAGCCCGCCCGCTTCGACCCGGTGGTAGGCCAGCAGCGTGCGCTCGAGGTTGCGCCGCGGATCGGGGTCGGCGGTGACCGGGTCCAGTCCGGTGGCGGCGAAGCACAGGGTGGCGCCGAGGGAGAAGTAGTCGTCCTCCGGCACGGCCGCGCGGTCGGCGCACTGGCCGGGCACGCTGTACCCGGGGGTCCAGCCGGGCAGCTGGTAACCGTCGTACCGGCTGATGCCGAAGTCGACCAGGGTCCAGCCGCGGTCGCCGAGCACGAGGTTCTTCGGCGAGAGGTCGCGGACGACCACCCCGCGCGCGTGCACCCGGTCGAGCAGGGCGACCAGCTGGGCCGCCAGCGGGCCGATGCGCCACACCGGTCCCGCGTCGGCGAGGGTCCGGGTGCCCGCGTCGGCGGTGACGAGGTATTCGTCCTCGTCGACGCGGAAGTGGTCGACCAGGTCCGGCACCCCGTCGACGCCGGCGAGCGCCTGCAGCACCCGGCGTTCGTTGCGCAGCTGCCAGCGCAGGTCGATGCCCTCGTCGTTCTCCCCGACGAAAGCACGAGCGCGCTTGACCACCACGGGGTCACCGGAGACCCCCAGCGCCCGGTAGACGTCGCCGTGCGGTCCGGAAACCACGCGGTAGCGGCCGATCCGGCCGGTTTCGGCCGGTTCGCCCGCCGGGAACGGGTCGCGGGCCCACGGCGGGCAGCCGGCCCGTTCCGGCACCACCTCCCCGCCGGGGCCGAGCACCACCGGTTCGAACTCGCCGTACTCGTCCGCGCGGAACTGCGGGGCGAACGCGCCGAACCGGTAGTACACCGGGGCGTCCGGGCGGAACCGGCGGGCACCGGTCACCTCCGGCGCGGCCAGGCCGGTGAGCGCGGTGGCCAGCTCGCCCGCCAGGCGCACGGCCACCTCGTCCTCGGCGTGCACGGTCAGCGCGTGCCCGGTGGCCGGGTCACCGGCGTTCAGCTCGCGCAGCACCCCGGCCGAGCGCACCACGGAGAACTCGCAGTCGGCGGCGAGCAGCACCGGCAGCACCAGTTCCAGGGTCTGGCCGAGGGTGACCGGGCGGGCCGAGACGTGGATCTTCCAGCCCTGCGCCGGAAGCCGCGTGCCCGGCCCGCCCACCGCCGCCCGGTCGCCGCGCACCGTGATCCGTCGGCCGCCGGCGATCCGCCCGAGCCGGTCGAGTACTTCGTCTGTCATGCGGTGCGCCGACCCCCTTCCCCGGAATTCCCGCACACCGGGCCTGCCGTGGCCAGGCGCCGAACGGTCCAACCACCACTTGACGAATAACACCGGGGACCCGCGCGGTCACCGGGAACCGGTCGGGCCGACGTGGCGGAGTGCCCGCAGCACCACCACGACGAGCACCAGCGCCAGGCCCGCGCTGACCGTCGCCGCGGCCTGGAAGGCGTCGGTGAAGGCGGACCTGGCCGCGTCGAGCAGGGTGGCCGCTTCCCCCGGCGGGAGCGTGGCGGCCGTGGCGGTGGCGCTGCCGATGGTGGCTTCCGCGCCGGCGGCGGGGAACTCACCGCGGTAGACGGCCACGGCCACGCTCCCGGTCACCGCGATGCCCAGCGCCAGGCCGAGGTCGTAGGCGGTCTGGCCGGTGGCCGCCGCCGCACCGGCCTTCTCCGGCGGGGCGGCGCCGACCGCGAGCGCGGTGCCGAGCACGGTGATCGGCGCGATGCCGAACATCACCACGGTGAGCCCGAGCGCCGCGGTGACCACCCCGGACGCCACCGCCATCCAGGCCAGCCCGAGCAACGCCGTGCCGAGACCCGCCGCGATCACGAAGGCGGGGCGGATCCGCGCGGCGAGCACCGGGGTCAGCTGCGAACCCGCGATCAGCCCGGCGGCACCGGGCAGCAACCACAAGGCGGTGGCCAGCGGCGACAGCCCGGTGACGAACTGCAGGTACTGCGGCACCAGGTATTCCACGCCGTTGAGCGCCATCAGCCCGAGCAGCAGCACCACCAGCGTGGCGGCGAAGGTGCGGTCGGTGAACAACCGCAGGTCCAGCAGCGGCGCCGCGGACCGCCGCTGCCGCCGGGCGAAGAGCACCCCGGCCCCGGCCCCGATCCCGGCCGCCACCAGCACGCTCCACTGCGGACCGTGCTCGGCGAGCCGCTTGACGCCGTAGACCACCGGCAGCACGGCGGCCAGGAACAACACCACGCTCAGCGGGTCGAGCCGCCCGGCGGCGGGATCGCGGTACTCCGGCAGCAGCACCGGAGCCGCGACGAGGGCGAGCACCATGACCGGCACGCCCATCAGGAACACCGAGCCCCACCAGAAGTGCGCCAGCAGCACCCCGCCGGCCACCGGGCCGAGCGCCACCCCGGCCGAGAGCGCGGTGACCCACATGGCGATCGCCGTCGCCCGCTGCCGCTGGTCCGCGAACATGTGGCTGATCAGCGACAACGTCGACGGCAGCACCGCCGCGCCCGCCACCCCGAGCACCGCGCGGGCGGCGATCAGCACCTCCGGCGAGTTCGCGTAGGCGGCCACCAGCGAAGCCGCGATGAACCCCGCCGAGCCGGCCAGCAGCAGCCTGCGGCGGCCGAGCCGGTCGCCGAGCGTGCCCATGACCACCAGGAAACCGGCGGTCAGGAAGCCGTAGACGTCGGTGATCCAGAGCAGTTGCCCGCCGCTCGGGCGGAGATCGGCGGTCAGGTGCGGGGTGGCCAGCCACAGCACGCCGAGGTCCGCCGTCATCAGCGCGACCGGGAGCAGCAGCAGGGCCAGCCCGGCCCACTGCCGCGCCCCGGCCTTCCGGGCCGCGGTATCCACAGTAGACACGGTCATCTCAGCCGAGCCCCGAACCACCGCTGGCGTCGACCACCTGGCCGGTGACCCACCGGCTCTCCTCGGCGGCGAGGAAACCGACCACCTCGGCGACGTCGCCGGGCTGGCCGACGCGGTCGAACACGGAGAACCGGGCCGCCGCGGCCTTCGCCGCCGGATCGGCCATCCACGGGTGGATGTCGGTCTCGATGGTGCCGGGGGCCACCGCGTTGACGGTGATGCCGCGGGCACCGAGGTCCTTGGCGAGGGTGAAGGTGAGCACCTCCAGCGCGCCCTTCGTGGCCGCGTAGGCGGTCATCGAGGGAAAGGCGACCTTGGTGACGCCGGACGAGACGGTCACGATGCGACCGCCGTCGCGCAGCCGGTCCAGGCCGTGCTGGATGATGAAGAACGGGGCCTTCACGTTGACCGCGAACACCCGGTCGTAGCTCGCCTCGTCCACCTCGTGGATGCGGCCGCCGGCGGCGATCCCGGCGTTGAGCACCAGGACGTCGACCCCCCGGTCCGCGGCGAACTCCCCGATCCGCTCGTCGAAGGCGGCCCACAACGCCTCGGCGTCACCGGGCACGCCCAGTTCGGCGCGCAGCGTGAACGCCACCCCGCCGTCTTCCTCGATCAGCGCGACGGTCTGCTTCGCCGCCGCCTCGTCGCTGCCGTAGTGCACGGCGACCACCGCGCCGTCGCGGGCGAGCCGCCGCGCGACGGCCCGGCCGATCCCCCTGCTGCCGCCGGTGACCAGTGCGGTCTTGACCATGTTCGTCTCCCGTTCTCGTCGGACGGGATCGAGCCTGCGTGGCGGCCGTGTCGGAACCGTGTCGGTTAGCGTGTCGGCGTGCGCTTCGGAGTGCTGGGCCCGCTGGCGGTGTGGACGGACGGCGGGGAGCCGGTGCCGGTTCCCGAGGCGAAGGTGCGGGCGCTGCTGGCCCTGCTGCTCGTCCACCGGGGACGGGTCGTGCCGCGGGACACCGTGCTGGACGAGCTGTGGGGCGAGCGCCTTCCGGCCGACCCCGGGGGCGCGCTGCGGATCAAGGTTTCCCGGCTGCGGCAGGCGCTGGCGGCGGCCGAGCCGGGGGCGAAGGACCTGATCGTCTCCCGGCCGCCGGGTTACCTGCTGCGGGCGGAGTCGGTCGACGCCGAGCGGTTCCGCGCCCTGCACGCCCGCGCCCGCGGCACCGCGGACCTCCGTGCGCGGGCGGAACTGCTGGAGGAGGCGCTCGGGTTGTGGCGCGGGCCCGCCTTCGCCGATTTCGACGAACCGTTCGCCGGAGCGGTGATCGCCGAACTCACCGAAGCCCGCCTGCTGGCCGTCGAGGACCACGTCGAAGTACGGCTGGACCTCGGTGAACCGGTGCTCGGTGAGCTGGCCGGGCTGGTGGCCGAGCACCCGTTGCGGCAGCGGCTGCGGGCGTTGCAGATGCGGGCGCTGCACCGCGCCGGACGGCAGAGCGAGGCCCTGGACGCCTACACCGGCCTGCGTGCCCGCCTCGCCGAAGAGCTCGGTCTCGATCCCGCTCCCGAACTGGCCGAGTTGCACCAGGCGATCCTGCGGCAGGACCGGCTGCTGTCGGTGACGCCCGATCCGCTGCCCGCGCCGCTGACCGAACTGGTCGGGCGGGAGCGGGCGGTGGCCGAGGTGGGTGCGCTGCTGTCGGCGTCGCGGCTGGTCACGCTCACCGGGCCGGGCGGGGTCGGCAAAACCCGGCTCGCGGTGGAGGTGGCCCGGCGGCAGGCGTTCCCGGACGGGGTGTGGCTGGTCGAGCTGGCGGGCGCCACCGAGGTCGCCGAGGCCACCTCGGCCGCCCTGGGGCTCACCGACCTGCCACCGGTCTCCGGCGAGCCGGTCGACCCGGCGGGCAGGCTGGCCACCGCGCTGCGGGGCAAACGCTTGCTCCTGGTGTTCGACAACTGCGAGCAGCTCATCGGCGAGGTGGCCGGGCTGACCACCCGGCTGCTGCGGGCGGCGCCCGGCCTCCGGGTGCTGACCACCACGCGGGAACCACTGGACGTCTCCGGGGAGCGGCTGTGGCCGGTGCCGCCGCTCGACGAGGACGCCGCCGTGCGGTTGTTCACCGCCCGCGCCCCCGGGTTCACGCTGACCGGGGACAACGCGCCGGCGGTCCGCCGCATCTGCCGTCGGCTGGACGGCCTCCCGCTGGCGCTGGAACTGGCGGCGGCCCGGGTGCGGGCGCTCGGGGTGGCCGAGCTGGCGGCGCGGCTGGACGACCGGTTCCGGCTGCTGACCACCGGCCGCCGGGACGCACCCGCCCGGCAGCAGACGTTGCGGGCGGTGATCGACTGGAGCTGGGAGCTGCTGTCCGAGCCGGAACGCGCGGTGCTGCGACGGCTGGCGGTGTTCGCGGACGGCGGCACGCTGGAGGCCGCCGAAGCCGTCTGCGGTGAGCCCGGGCTCGACGTGCTGGACCCGCTCGCGCGGCTGGTCGACCGGTCGCTGGTCGTGGTGGCCGAGACGGCGACCGGGGTGCGGTACCGGTTGCTGGAGACGGTCAAGGCGTACGGGCTGGAGCGGCTGGCCGAGGCCGGTGAGGACGCCCGGGAGCGGCACCGGCGATACTACACCGACCTGGCCGCGCGAGCCGAGCCGCACCTGCGCGGGCACGGGCAACGGCACTGGCTCGAAGTGCTCGACGCGGAAACGGCGAACCTGCGGGCCGCGCTGGACACCGCGGGCGACCGGGACCCGGCCCTGCCGGTTTCCCTTGCCTGGTACTGGTTCCTGCGTGGCAGGCTGACCGAAGCGGTGCGGGCCTTCGAGCACACCGCGGCCACCGAGGAGGTTGCGGCCTGGCTGGCGGGGTTCCGGTTGCTGCTGGGGCACGCCGTCGAATTCGACGAGTGCACCGGAGACGCCCGGCTGCGCTGGTTCCTCGCCTACGCCCACCGGGGGTTCGGCGACCTGCCGACCACGGCGAAGCTGACCGACCAGGCGCTCGCCGACCTCCGCGCCGCCCGCGACCGGTGGGGCACGGCGGCGGCGCTGAGCCTGCGCGCCACCCTGCACCGGGCCCACGGCGAGCTGGCCGAAGCCGCGCGGGACGCCGAAGCCGCCGACGCGCTGTTCCGGGAGCTCGGTGATCGCTGGGGCACGCTGAAGGCGACCAACAGCCTGGCCGAACTGGCCGAGATCGCCGGTGACTACCCGAGGGCGAAGCGCTTGCACCAGGAGGGCCTCCGCCGGGCGGAGGAACTCCGGCTGCTCGACGAGGCCAGCTTCCGGTTGTCCGGCCTCGGCCGGATCGCGTTGCTGGAACGGGATTTCCCGCGGGCGGCGGACTACCACCGGCGCGCGCTGCGGCTGGCCGTGCGGCAGTCCAACGTGGTCGCCGAGGAGTTCGCCGAGATCGGGCTCGCGCTCGGCGCCCGGCGGCAGGGGCGGCTGGACACCGCCGAACGGCACCTGCGCCGGTGGGTCGACTGGCTGCGCCGGGTCGACGGGGAACCGGGGCTCGCGCTGGTGCTGGCCGAACTCGGGTTCATCGCCGAGCAACGCGGTGACGCGGCCGCCGCGCTGGCCCGGCACACCGACGGCCTGGCCGCCGCCCGGCGCATCGGCGACCCGCGGGCGGTCGCGCTCGCGTGGGAGGGCCTGGCCGGCGCCGCGGTGCTCAACGGCGACCACGCCGGAGCCCGGCGGCTGCTCACCGACGCCGCTGCCCTGCGTGCATCGGTCGGGGCGCCGCTGCCCGCGGCGGAACGGATGGACGTCGACCGGATCGAGGCCGCGCTCAGCGGGTGATGTGCCAGAGGATGGCGTTGTGCGCGTGGTGGGCCTTGTCGGCACCGCGGAACTCGACCTCGTGCACGGTGGCGCCCGCGGTCACCGCGATCGAGCTGGTGCTGAAGAAACCACCGGTCCAGCTCTTGTTCGACACCACGGCGACGCTGGTGATCTTCGAGTACGGCAGCGAGACGAGCGCGGTCTTCTTGCCGACGAACGACTTGTCCTGCACGATCACCCGCCGGTCGGTGATGCCGATGAACCCGGTGCCCGCCCCGATGGCGTCGTAGACCGCGATCACCTGCTCCCCCTCCAGCAGCCCGCTGACGATCTGCTCGTACTGCCCCCGCTTGTCGAACACCGGCTTGCCCACGGCGATCCCCCTCCTCGGCTCGACTTTCACCGTACCGTCGGGCGGGTGGACCGCGCCGCCATCAATTCGCTGATCGTCTCCGGTTCGTTCGGGGAACTCCGGGAGCACGCCTACGCCGGCGACACCGACGCGGCGATCTGGCTCGAACGGCTGGGCCGTGTGCTCGGCTGGGACGGCGAACTGCCCGCCCTTGAGGCGGCGGGCAATCCGTACGCGGTGAAACAGCTGGCCACGCGCCGGGCGCTCGACGGCGACCTGTCCGGCATCCGAGCCGCGGCCGACCGCGGTGAGGACTACCCGGAGTACCTGCTCGCGAACGAGCTGCTGAAGCGCGCCGCCATCGACGAGCTGCGAGAGCGCGCGGACTCGGGCTTTCGGCAGGCCGCCGTGGCCCTGCCCCGGCTGCTCCTCTCCCTCGGCAGGCTCGCTGAACTGCGTGACCGCGCCGACGCCGGCGATCGCCAGAGCCTGTTCGCCTACGCCCGGCACCTGCTGGACAGCGGCGACGTCGCCGAGCTCGAGCGCCGCACCCGCGCGGGTTCGGTGACGATGGCCGAGCACCTGGCGGACCACCACGAGCGGAACGGCGAGCCGGACCGGGCGATCGAGGTGCTGTCGCGGTTCGACCACCCCCGCGTCAACCGGCTGCTCGCCGCACGGGGACGGCTCGGCGAACTGCGTGCCCGCGTGCCCACCAGCCGCGAAGCGCAACGGCTGCTCGTCGAGCAGCTGGCCCGGCGGGAGGACCTGGCCGGGTTGCGGGAGTTCGCCGCCGCCGGGGACGCCAGAGCGAAGCGCGAGCTGATCGATCTGCTGGGCAAGCGGGGGCTCACCGGCGAACTGCGGCCGTACGCCGAAGCGGGTGAGCCGTGGGCGGAGGTCCACTTCGTCGGCACCTTCTTCCGCCGGGGTGACGAGCAGGCCCTGCGGGCGCTGGCGGCCGAAGGGTGGAGCCGCGCCGACGCCATGCTGGTCCGGTTGTTCCGCGAGCAGGAGCGGGACGAGGACCTGCGGCGCTACGCCGAATCGGGGTCCGAGGCGGCCCGTCGCGAGCTGGACCTGCGCGCCCGGCGGGCCACCGCCGAGCCGGAACCGGACCTCGGCACGCTCCGCGCCAGGGTGGCGGCGGGCGACGAGGGCGCGGTCCCCGACTTCCTCAACCGGCTCCGGCTGGCCGGTCACGAGGAAGAACTGCTCGCGCACGCCGAGGCCGGGCGCGCCAGGGCTTGGGCGTACTACCTGTGGTTGCTGGCCGCTCAGGACCGCGACGACGACCTCCGTCCGCTGGCCGCCGCCGGGCGCGACGGCGCGGCCCGGCACCTCGCCGAAGTGCTCGCGCGCAAGGGCCTGGTCCGTGAGCTGGCCGATCGCGCCCGAGCCGGGGACACCGACGCGGGGTGGGCGTTGCTCGGTGTGCTCGACCCGCCCGATCCGGAGGACGAGGACCGGCCCGACTGGTAGCTCCGGGTGTGGTCCAATCACGACATGTCGCCGAAGCCCCGCCCCTGCCCCTGCGGAACGGGTGAGCCCTACGCCGCCTGCTGCGGCCGCCTCCACCGCGGCGAGGCCACCGCCGCCACCGCCGAGCAGCTGATGCGGTCGCGGTTCAGCGCCTTCGCCGTGGCGGACGCGGACTACCTCCTGCGCACCTGGCACCCGGACACCCGGCCGCCGTCGATCGAGTTCGACCCCGGGCAGCGGTGGACCTCGCTGGAGATCGTCGGCCGCACCGGCGGCGGGCTGCTGCACCGCGAGGGCACCGTGGAATTCGTGGCGCGGTACCGGTTCCGCGGGCAGGACGGGGAACTCCGGGAGAACAGCCGTTTCCTCCGCGAAGGCGGCCAATGGCAGTACCTGGCCGCACTCGGCCCCGGATAAACGCGAAAAGAATTCGTCACTACCTCTTCGGGTGAAACACCCCGGCTCGCCCCATGGATTTCCGGTCAGCGGCAATACCGTAAAAATCGGACATCCACGGTGTGGGACGGGAGGCGGACATGTCGTCGAGCACGGCACCGGAGAACGCGGCGGGCAGCGCGGCGCCGGAGGAGGACGACGGCGTCAAGGACTTCCGCCTGCGCTGGACGCTGACCGGCCCGCACGGCGGCAGCGTGGAGTTCGAGATCTCCGGCCTGCTCAGCCTCTACAACGACAACCACAGCTACCTCATCGACGGCAGGCTGCGCATCGTCGGCGGCCACGCCTACTACCGCGAAATAGGTAATCCGCGGATGTTCGTCCGCCGCAACGGCGGGGAGGCCAGCGGCAGGCAATGGGGCTGGGATCTGATCAGCCAGAAACGCACCTGCGAAAAGCTGTGCACGATGGAAACGTATTTCCAGCGCATCGGTTATTGGGCGCCTGCCGACCGCAGCCTCATCCTGTCCATCGGGGCGGAGCAGGGCTGGTCCAAGCGCACCCGGTTCAGCCCGCCGGTGGAGATCCGGATGTGCTGAAGCAAGATCGAAGAAGACTCCGCGTCACCGGCGGTGCACCATGGGTGGGTGCACGCGGTTGGGGTCGGGAGTGGGTGGCTTCGGGGCGTGCTCCGCTGTGCTCCGGGTGCGTTGAGGCCAACATCGGCTGGAGCCCGTTGGAGGAGGCCGGCCAGATGACCATGAGCGCCAGACTGCGGTCCGGGATCCGGGTGATCGAGCACTGGGCGGCCGAGGCCTGCCAGGCGGAGCGGAACGCGCTGTACACCGCGCTGTTCACCGTGCTCGACGGCTCGGTCTTTCGCACCTACGAGATCATCGACGACGACGAGCGGGCCGAGGAGTTCTACGTCCGGGTCCGGCCGAAGCTGGTGCTCAAGATCAGGCTGCACCACTTCGACTCGTTCGGCGTGGTGTTCATCGGCACGCCGGAAGAGGCCGGGCTGCCCGACTCGCCGCCGGCGGCACCGCCCGCCGCGGCCTAGCCCGGAACGGCCCCCTTGACAATAGGCCGAATGGCCCAGTCGGGCCTGGTCCGGGATGAGGATTTCACATTCCCGCGTGACGGCCAATCACATCGATAACCGACTCCTTGACAGCCCACTGACCATGTGAAACTCTCTGTTTCGGTTGATAAATGGGGCGTTCTTCGCCGGGAATTGCGAGGAGTAATCGAAATGGAATCACCGGAAAACCCCGAATTTCCCGGCCTCGATGTTTCGGGCCGCGTGCGTGCGCGTGACATTCAAATGGCGGGCGTGGCCGACGTCGCCCGCCGGGTGCTGATGATCACCGGCGCCATCGACACCACCGACCACGACGTCTCGGTCACGGTCAACCTGCCGGAGCCGGGCCGCTGGCAGATCATCAAGTCCGAGACCAACCTGACCGACAAGACCTGGGTGGCCATGCAGGTCACCACCGACGAGGACTCCACCATCGTCAACGACGCCGACACCATGCTGATGTCGCGCCAGTTCTCGAAGACCTTCATGACCCCGGACCAGCGGCGGGTCACCTTCTACGACGGTGAGGTCCGGCCCGGCGAAGCCGTGCTGAAGGTGTACACGTTGGAGACCAGCGGCACGAACCCCGCCTACGCGTACTCCCGCTACAGCCCGATCGCCACCGACAGCGCCGAGAAGTCGGCCGAGACGCTCGACGGCCTGATCACCAACGGCATGCCGCAGCGCCAGGTCGTCGAGCTGATCGTGCCCGTGACCATCGTCGGGTGACGAGTGTCGACCGTCTTCGTCCCGGAGCCCCACCTCCTGGACTCCCCTCGCGGCCGTGACTGGCCGCTGACCGCCGCTCTCGGTGGTGGGGGGGGGGGGGGGGGGGGGGGCCCCCCCCCCCCCCCCCCCGCGCCCGTCAGCCGGCGATGCCGAGGAGGACCACGGCGATGAGGGTCACCGC